>JANNPJ010000667.1:0-30274 GCA_031400005.1 Kineosporiaceae bacterium
AACGGCCCGACCGACACGATCACGGTCGCCTTCCAGGGTCACTACTCGCGCTTCGTAGACATGGCTACCTGAGTCATTTTCTGGGCCGGTCTCATCGACAGTCGTAACGTCCTCGCCAGCTGTTACATGTGCGCCATTCACCGTGCTCACGATGGCTCGGCGTAGACGTCGATCCCGGCGGCGAGCGCGATTTCCCGATATGCAGCGGAGAGACTCGCTACCGAGGCGTGCGCGTTCAACCCGCTCGGATTGGGGGCCACCCAAAGCTGTGCACCACTCAAGGTTCCGGGCTGGCGTCCGAGGGTCGCCTGGCGCTGGCCGAAGGCAAGACGGTAGGCAGTGATTCCCAGAATCGCGACGACCTTCGGATCGATCCGTTCGACTCGATGGCTCAACTCGTGCGCCCCGGTCACCAACTCTTCGGAGCTCAGTTCATCGGCTCGAGCCGTGGCGCGCGGCGCAATGTTGGTGATGCCGATCCCGCGGTCCACCAGATGAGCGACGTCGTCCGCAGTGAACCCGGCTGAGGCGTCGATGACATGGTCGGTGATTCCCGCTCCGAACAGGGCCGGATAGAAACGGTTCCCGCGTCGTCCGAAATGACTTTGCGCCGCCACTGTCCACAGCCCGGGGTTGATGCCGACGAACAGCAACCGGGTGCTGGGTCCAACCAGGTCGGGCACGGTGCCACCACGAAACGACTCAAGCTGGCTGCGCGTAAATCCCACATCCAGCACCTTACGACCGGTGACTGGCCATCCGCCGCCTGCTGTTCGTCCGTCCTCCGCGTTCGGAGGGTTCAGTACTACCGGCGCGCCACGTCACGCACGGCAGAAACCGTGAGTGACAGTGAAGCTGTCCCACCACCGGCCAACCGCACCTGCCAGCTGCGAAGCGGGATGGCAGGATTGGGCCATGAGCCTGACCGTGAAAACGCCCGGACTGGTCCTGACCGAGCACGAATTCGACATCCCGTTGGACCATGCTCGACCCGACGGCGAGACGATCACCGTCTTCGCGAGGGAGGTGGCCGACCCGGACGGACTGGACCGGCCGTTCCTGGTCTTCTTCCAGGGTGGCCCTGGCTCGGAAGCACCGCGTCCGACTCGGCACCCGACGTCCTCCGGATGGATGGACCGGGCGCTGCGCGACTACCGCGTGCTGATGCTCGACCAGCGAGGCACCGGCCGCTCGACGCCGATCGGTGACCTACCCGGACGGACCCCGGAACAGCAGGCCGAATACCTGCGGCATTTCCGGGCCGACTCGATCATCCGGGACGCCGAGTGGATCAGGTCCGCGCTCGACGTGCAGCGGTGGAGCATCCTGGGGCAGTCGTTCGGCGGGTTCTGCGCCCTCAGCTACCTGTCATTGGCACCCGAAAGCCTCACCGCTGCACTGATTACCGGCGGCGTACCGCCACTCGGGGTGCATCCGGACGAGATCTATCGCGCCACCTACGCCCGCATCCTGGAGCGCAACCGACGGTACTACCAGCGGTATCCAGCCGATCGCGAAACGGTCCGGCTGATCCACGAGCGGCTCCAGGCCAACGACGTCCGACTCCCGAACGGAGACCTGCTGACCTCGCGCCGGTTCCGCCAGGTCGGCAACTTCTTGGGCATGAGTGACGGCGCCGAGCGGCTGCACTATCTGCTGGAACTACCCATCGACTCGCCCGGCTTCCGACACGACGTCCAAGGTGCACTCCCATTCGCCCGGAACCCGATCTACGCAGTCCTGCACGAGGCGTGTTACGCCGACGGACACACCACCGACTGGTCGGCCGAGCGGGTCCAGCCGAAGGAATACGCGGACGACCTCACGCTCTTCACTGGCGAACATGTCTTTTCCTGGATGTTCGACGACTATGGTGCGCTTGCTCCGCTCAAGGACGCCGCCGAGATCCTGGCAAAAACTCCCTGGCCGTCGCTCTACAATCCAGAACGCCTGGCACACAACGACGTTCCGGTCGCCGCGGCGATCTACGCCGAGGACACGTACGTGGAGAGTGACCTGTCCCTGCAGACCGCTCGCCAGGTTCGAGGGATGCGGCCCTGGCTGACCAACGAGTACGAACACAACGGGCTCAGGGCGGATGGCGGCCGAATCCTCGACCGGTTGATCGACCTGGCCCACGGCCGAGCCTGAGGCCCGAATGCGTGGGACGACTCCCAGGCCGTGCGCACGTCGAGCCGTCCGAGGCTTGAAGCGAGGCGTTCTGCCACGGTAGATCCGAGCCGTAGATCCGAGCGACGTTCAGGCAGGTCGAGCGGCCGGATGATCAGGCCGGTGGGAGTCCCCAGACGACGGCGACTCGGTCGCGCACCGAGGCGGCCTGGGCCCGGCCGGCCTTCGCCGAGGCAGCCCGAAAAGCCGGATCGAGGATGTTGCGACCGATGGCTTTACGGGCACTCTCGTCCGGAGAAACCACAACGGAATGGACCTTCTGCCCGAGGGTGGCAAGTTGCTCGGAGATCCGACCGCTGCGTCGCAGCGACGCCGTCATCGGCGCTAGCACAACCACCCGGCCGTATCCGACCGCCAGGTCCGCATTCGCACTCGACCGCACTCCGCCGTCCACATAGCGGCGACCGGCGATGGTGATCGGGGGCCACACCATCGGCACCGCACAACTGGCGGCAACCGCATCGACCAAGGGGACGTCGGAGTCGCTGTCGAAGACGGCGAAGTCACCGGTCTCGGCCTCCACCGCAGTGATCAGCAGCCGACGCTCCGGCCACTCTCGGATCGGCAACCGCTGCTCGATGACGGCGCGTCGCTCGGCTTCCGGCTCGGTGCGCGCGGCTAGCGCCAGCTTGCCCACTCGGGCCCGGGCTCGCCGATCGTCGCCGGGTAGCAGGTTCGCCAGGACGAAGCGCAACAGCACGGACGGACCCAGCTTGGCCGCGATCTCTCCGGTGGGATCGCGCAACTGTTTGGCGTAGAGCTCCGGTAGCGGAATGCCACTGGCAAGCTGCGCAGCGACGACAGAGCCGGCGGAGGTCCCGATGAGGACGTCGGCGTCGGTGAGATCCAGGCCAAGGTCGGCCAGGCCGCTCAAGACCCCTAGTTCCCAACCGATACCAGTGACGCCACCACCGGCTAGCACCAGTGCCTTGCGTGAATTCTTCAAGGGCCTAACTCCGTCGGTCGACGCCATATCCGACTCTACCCAACGCGCTGCCGAGAGCCACCCGAGGCCTTCGGCTAGGTCACCGCTGTCGGTGGTGCCACATCGACCACCTGGTTAGCGAACGCGGCCGACCTCGCTCAGCGCCGCCAGATGTCCGCCAGTTCCACTACGGGGAGTAGCCAAAGATCCAGATTTGTGTTAGTTTAGGACACGATCCGGCGGCCGTTTCGTGCTTTGCGCCGCGACTAGTGGCGCAATTGTCGTCCAACGATAGTGTGATCACGCCCTCGTTCGAGAGCGGAAAGCCCGACCCGTCTGGCTTTTCTCAGCTGAACCACCGCGGAGGTAACCGATGCGCTTACTAACGGCGCTAGTCGTGATCTGGCTCATCATCGGCGTTCTCGCCGCGGCACAGCGTGACTATTTCAAGCAGGACTCCGTCAACTGTGCCTCGGCCGGAACCATCGCTCTGACCGTCGTGGCTGGCCCGCTCAACTACATCGGGGCCAACCCCAAGGTGAAATGCAGCGTGCCCCAGCCTTCCAAGTAATCACCTGCCCGGTCGTCCGGCCGGACCGGTGACAATGCGCCTCTACCGCTGCCTCAATTTCGGCTGCGGTAGAGGCGCATTGTTAGTGGCCCGAAGACGACGGTGAGGCCTGCCGAGATCAGCAGCACGGTGATGATGGCCGAACTGTCGGTCTGGCCGGCCATCATCCCGCGCACCGCAGTCGTCAGTACGCTCACGGGATTGACGTCGACGAAAGCCTCTAGCCACGAAGGCATCGTGGTCGGCTCGACGAAGATATTGCTCGCGAACGTCAAGGGGAACAGAAACATCAAGCTCCAGCCCTGCACGGCCGTGGGAGATCGCAGCAGCAACCCGAGCAGCGCCCAGATCCACGACAGTCCGAAGCAGAAAACCAGAATCAAGAGCACTGCCGGAACGACACCGGCGATCCCGCCCGGGGGTCGAAAGCCCAGGATCAGTCCGAGGACTAGGCCCATCGCCGAGGCGATGGCGTACCGAATCGCATCCGCCAGCAGGGCGCCGACCAGTACTGCGGGTGCCCAGATCGGCAATGAACGGAAACGGTCGTACACGCCCTTGGTGATGTCCTGGCTCAGCGTCATGCCCGTGTAAATGGTGATCATTAGAACGGTTTGGACCACGATTCCCGGCAGCAGAAACTGCAGATATGCGCTCGGTGAACCGGCCAGGGCGCCGCCGAAGAGGTATGTGAAGAGCAGGGTGAACATGATCGGGAAGATCGTGACGTCCAAGAGTTGCTCGGGTACATGCTTGATCTTCAGCAGCGCTCGCCAGGTGAACAGCATTGACGCCGAGAAGGCATTCGCCGGAGCCGGTTTGCGCTGGCCAGCAATAAGTTTCAGGAGATCCGAGGACTGCGCTTCATCCTGCGGTGGCAATCGACGGCTGGGTTCCGTTTTCGTCGAGACGGTTTGTTCGCTCATGCGGCATCACCTTTCGATTCACCGGCGGCGGATTCGGCGGTGTGGCCGGTCGGGGCCAGGAACACGGCATCGAGACTTGGTTGCCCAAGGGCGAATTCGCTTACTACGACGCCAGCCATGGCCAACTGGGTGAGTGCCTCGCCGGCCAGGCCGGGGTCGTCGATCCGGGTCGAAAGCGCACTCGGATCCGACTCCAGTCGCAGCTCGACACCAAGTACACGACCGAGTAACCGGCCTGCCTCCGCCCGTTGGTCGGGATCTCGTAGTCGGACCTGGAGCGTGCCCGACCCCACCGATGCCTTGAGCTGACCGGGAGTGCCTTCCGCAATCACCTTGCCGTGATCGATTACCGCGATCCGGTCGGCGAGTTGGTCGGCCTCATCCAGGTACTGGGTGGTGAGGAGCACCGTGGTACCACCACTGACCAGGGCCCGAATCACGTCCCACACTTGATTTCGGCTGCGGGGGTCCAAGCCGGTGGTCGGTTCGTCGAGGAACATCAGATCTGGGGTGACGACGATGCTGGAGGCGATATCGAGTCGGCGGCGCATTCCGCCGGAGTAGGTCTTCACTTGACGACCGGCGGCCTCGGTGAGACCGAAGCCGGCCAGGAGTTCGCCCGCCCGGGCCCGACTGGCCGCTCGGGAGTATCCGAGCAACCGGCCTAGCAGGATCAGGTTCTCCCAGCCGGTGAGGTCTTCATCGACTGAGGCGTACTGTCCGGTCAGGCTGACTCTGGCCCGGACTGCTGCGGCCTCTCGGATGATGTCGTGGCCGAGCACCCGGGCGCTGCCGCCGTCCGGGCGTTGCAAGGTGGCGAGCATCCGGGTTGTGGTGGTCTTGCCTGCGCCATTGGGCCCTAACACCCCATAAACCGCCCCGGTTGGGACGGCGAGATCAACGCCGTCCACCGCACGAGTGCGACCGAACACCTTGACCAGACCTTGCGCGTCGATCGCGAGTGCTGACGATGCCAATGGGCCCCCAAGCGATAGCTCCTACCGGATGCACCGTACGCGGAGCCTCCGACAATCTGCCTCACGATTTCCCTTATTGGCACGTTAGAACGTGAAGCGGGCTTGAGGGCAAGGGAGTGTGAACCAGAGCGATGAGTAGAGTCGGAATCCGCCTAAGGTCTGGAGTGCCCCTGTGCCGTTCTTCGTCGCCAGTTACGAGTACACCGAGGACGTCGATGCTCGCCTGCTGGCTCGCCCTCGCCATCGGGAATTCCTTCGCGGACTGAGCCCGACCCTCGTGGCCAGCGGCCCAACCGACGCCGAAGGCGCGATCCTGATCTTCGATGCAACCTCCGCCGAAGAGGTAGCCACCCTGCTCGATGCCGATCCGTTCCAGCGCGAGGGCTTCATCAGGGAACGCCGGGTGGTCGGGTGGACGCCGGCGCTGGGTCACTGGGTGGAGTCCGGCCTGATCTCCTGACGCCAGCGAAAAGGCGCCCCGTCCAACCCTCCCGTTGGATGGAACGGGTGCCGAGTGACATTCGCCGGGTACGTTCCCGGGTGTCTGGTTTGGCCAAGTCGGGTCCGGCTGGCAGGCTCTGGCAATATGACGACGGAATCGGACGACGGCGTCTACGCGGCGAATACGCGAGTCATGTATACGCGGCGTAGTGACCATGCGCGATATGACGCCCAGGCGATCAATTCGCTCCTCGACGAGGCGCTGATCTGCCATGCCGGCTACGTGGACGACGGTGATCCGATCGTGGTCCCGGTGATTCACACCAGGATCGACGAGACCCTGTACCTGCATACCGCCGCTGGGTCCCGGTTGGCTCAGTTGGCGGCCGAGGGTACCCGGCTGTGCGTCACCGTCAGCCTGCTCGAAGGGCTGGTCCTTGCCCGCAGCCAGGTCGGTCACAACGTCAACTACCGCAGCGTGGTGGCGCGCGGTACAGGCTCGCTGGTCGCCAGCAACGAAGAGAAACTGGTCGCGACCGCGGCAGTGGTGGAACACCTGGTGGCCGGTCGATCGCGACACTCCCGCCCGCCGACAGTCGAAGAGCTGGCCGCGATCGGGCTGATCCGGATGACCCTGGACGACGTGTCCCTGAAGTCGCGCAGCGGGCCGCCGGTCGACGAGGAAGCAGATCTTGCCCTGCATCACTGGGCCGGGGTGATCGGCGTCAGGTACGACTACGGGCCGGCCTTCCCGTCACCCGATCTGCCCTATGACCGCCCGGTGCCGTCTCAGCTGACCAACTACAGCCGCTCCGCCCGCCCACAGGGATATCGCTGACCCGCCGCCCCAACCGTGCCTGAGCTCGCAGCAACCCCCGTGATCATGCAACGTTGCTCGCTTAGCCGTTGACGCTCCCGTTGACCGGGTGTGGGTGCTTTGGCCGCGATGGCAGGTTGCGTGCGCTTGTGCGCGATAGGGTCCGTGCAGCTGGGGATCGCGACATACCAGGCGGCGAGGCCACCTGAATACGCGTCGCACCGGTTCAAGGAGGACAACCGCCGTGGATCTGCTCGCCCGGCTGCGTCAGATCGTTGGTGCGGCTCACGTCGTCACCGACCCTGATGGAGTCGCCCGCTACGCCCAGGACTGGACCCGGCGCTGGGCGGGCAAACCGTTGGCGGTGGTCCGGCCCGGCACGACTGACGAGGTTGCCGACGTCGTGAGGGCCTGCGCGCAGGCCCAGGTCCCACTCGTTCCGCAGGGCGGTAACACCGGTCTGGTGGGGGGTGGAGTGCCGCAGGACGGCGAGGTGGTGCTGAGCCTGCGCCGGCTGAACCTGATCGACGGCATCGACCCGTGGGGCCGCACCCTGGTGGCGGGAGCCGGGGCCACGCTGGCCGAGGTGCAGCTGGCCGCCCGGTCCGCCGGGCTGGAGGTGGGGATCGACTTCGGCGCGCGCGATTGCGCGACCATCGGGGGGATTGCGTCGACCAACGCGGGCGGCGATCGGGTACTGCGGCACGGCACCACCCGGACCCAGATCCAGGGTCTGGAGATGGTGCTCGCGGACGGCTCGATCGTCCGCCGGATGTCCGCCGGGACTACCGACAACACCGGCTATGACCTGGTCCAACTCATGATCGGCAGCGAGGGCACGCTTGGCGTGATCACCGCCGTCAAGCTGACATTGGTCCCGCCGACCAGCCCGACCGGCACCGCGCTGGTGGCGGTCAAGACCGTGGATGACGCGCTGGCCGTGCTGTCCGCCGTCCGGCGTCGGTTCCCCGACCTGGTGGCCGCCGAGTACTTCCACGATGACGGTCTGCAGCTCGTCCTTCGGCACCGCTCGCTTGCTTCCCCGTTCGACCGGCACCACCCGCTCTACCTCTTGGTGGAGGTCACCGGAGCAGATGCTGGCCCGGTTGGCGATCTGGCCGAGTTGCTCGGCGAATTGGACGAGGTCCGGGACGTCGTGCTCGCCGGGACGGCCACTGACCGGCGGCGGCTCTGGGAGTTACGGGAGGCGCACTGCGACGCGATCGCTGCTGCCGGGGTGCCGGTGCAGTTCGATGTCGCCCTTCCGCTCACCCGGATCGGCTTCTTCGAGCAGGAGTTGCCCGAGGTGGTCCGGAAGGTTTCCCGGCACGCCGTCCCGATTCTCTTCGGTCACCTCGCCGAGGGAAACATGCACGTCAATCTGTTGGCTGCGACGGGGGACGACGCCCAGGGCGCAGTCACCGACGCGGTCCTTCGGCTGGTGGCGGCACATGGCGGCAGCATCGGCGCCGAGCACGGGATCGGTCTGGCCAAGCGGTGCTGGCTGCCGCTCACCCGGGAACCGGCGGACCTCGCGGCGATGCGGGCGATCAAGCAGGCCCTCGACCCGGCGGGCCTGCTGTCCCCGGGACGTCTGCTACCCGGCTAATCCAGCCAGCGAGATACCCAATCAGAACAGGGCGCCTTGCTCGAGGTCCAGGAGGAAGCGCTTGCGGTCCAGTCCGCCGCCGTATCCGGTGAGCGATCCGTTCGCGCCGATCACTCGATGGCAAGGAACCACGATGGAGATCGGGTTCGCGCCATTGGCCAACCCGACGGCGCGAGACGCTCCGGGTACCAGGCCCAACCGCTGCGCGACGCGCCCGTACGACTCGGTCCGGCCGTACGGGATCTCGGTCAGAGCGGCCCAGATCCGTAACTGGAAACCGGTCCCGGTGGGACCCGTAGGCAGGTCGAATTCTGTTCGGGTACCGGCGAAATACTCTTCGAGCTGAGCCTGCGTGCGGGCTAGCACCGGAGATCGAGGATCCTCGATGCCGGTCAGCCGGGTGCGTTCCCATTCCCGGTGAGACGCCTTGTGCGGTCGGAAGAACACCCCGGTGAGGTGCTCGGCGTCCGTGGTCAGCAGAAGCTCGCCGACCGGGCTCGAGATGACGCTCCAGATCAGGCGAGACTGGATGCCGTCCACCGTCAAACCCTACGCCCAGCTGGCGTGGCTCACCTGCGGTTCATCACGTCGAACAGCAGCTGGGGCAACTGGCGTGGATCCTTCAGCGCGAAGGCCTGCCCACCGGCTTTGGTCGACATCGCCCGCATTTGGGCCATGTTGATGTCCTTGCCGATGCCGACGCAGATCAATTTCACCGGCTTCTTCGGGTCATAGAGCGTGCCCAGTTTCGCCAGGGTCGCTTCCAGCGTCGGTCCGCCCGGATCTGAGTTACCGCCGTCGGTGAAGAGCACCACGGCGTTACCCGCTCGCGGGTCGTACTGGCCCTTCATCTCCGTCATCCCGGCGATTGCGGCTGCGAACAGTGCGGTTCCGTTGCCGCCACCGAGCAATCCCGCTGATCCATCCATCGCTTGGTTCAGCTGTTCACGGTGCGTGGGTTTGCCGCTGCCAAGCTCGTTGAAGTCCTTGATCTTGATGACGTCCTTGGTGATCCTGGTCGTGCCCTTGACCCGTTTCTGATCTCGGGAGAAACCCCAGAACCCGATCTGAGCTCGGTCGGTCAGCACGTTGCCGGCCAGTTTGGAAGCGGCTGCCGCCATCTGGATCCGGGTCTGCCCGTTGCCGGCCGGACCCCGCATCGAGCCGGAGATGTCGAAGATGGCCAGGAACCGAGACGGCGCCGACAGAGAAGTGATCTTGCCCACCAGACCGGCCAGTTCCTGGGGTGCCAGGCCGACGATCGGGGAGGTACTGGCCACCTGCTGGGCAGTTCCCTGAGTCGAAGCGGCGGTCGGCGCGCTCGCCGGCACCTTGTCTCGGCTCGCTGGCACGGCGAAGCCGGCCGCCTTCGCGATTCCGGCGGCCTGACTGCTGAGAAGTTGGTCGACCGTGGCCTTAACTGCCCGTTCGCGGGTGGCCGCCAGGTCGGCGGAGTCGGAGCTCGTGGGGCGGCGCATCGTCAGTACCGGATAGTCCAAGGACGGCGAGCCGTCGCTGGGCTGAACAGCGACCAGTGCCTCGTCGCCCCTCGCCTTGTTCGCCGCCGTCACGGCCTGCATGCTCGTCGGCAGCAGTGGCGCGGCCTCCGAACCGGATTCCGCGGCTTGGATCGCCTCCGCCTCGGTGGGCACTCCAGCCCGACCGGCTGCCAGCACGGCACCGGCCAGCGCGCGCTCTGCGGCGTCGTTCTTGCCTAGCGACTGCCAGAGCGAGATCACCGCCGAGAGCCCAGCTGCGTCCTCGGCGATCCGCGGTACGGCCAGCGGGCGAGTGCCGCCCAGCGCGGCCAGCCACGTCGGGCTCTTGGTCTTCCAGCCGAGCTGGTCCATTGCCTTCTGGCTGGTAGCGATGACGACGGGTGAGGTGGCGAACGACCCACCTTGATTCAGCTGCCACTTCGGCACCCGAGACTGCCACAGCGAGGAGTCCGGGATCCAAATGTCGGGTGCCCGGTCCAGTGGCAGGATCGCGGCGCTCTGCACGGATTCGACCGGCTCTTGGGGCTGAACGTCGAATCGGACGCATTCGCGGTCCGACAATGTCTTGGTGAGGATCGGGTTGAGCGCCTGCTTGACCGTGGTCTCCAGTTCCGGAGCGACAGTCAGCGTGACAGTCGTGGACGGGAGCCGGTCGCTCGGGCACTCGGCGCCGATCACTGGCGCTCGCGCGGCCAGGGTGCTCAGCGAGTCCGGAACGGCGCCCAGTTGGACCATCACCGCGCCGACAACCAGGACAGTCAACAGTCCGGCCAGCACCCCCCGAACGGGGCTCTTGCGACGCGCACGCGTCGGATGGAGAGCGTGCCGGCTCATTACCCTCCGTTCGGATCGGGTGATCGTCCACTGACATCGGACAGCTGCAAATGCATCGAGTCAGCGAAGTTAACTGAGGAAAGGGGGGTGCTGACAAGCCCAGATGACTATGCGCGACCCTGTGTGCAAGCCTCTTTACTGCCAGTGGTTGAATAAAGCGGCTTGAGGTGACAAAAGCCGCGTGTCGAATTTTCTGGCCATCCACTAATGGATCAACTGGTTGGCTGACGGTCAGCGACCATTGCCGCCGAATTCCTCGATCTGCTTGAAATGATCATTAACGCTCTGCATTCGAACAGAATCCGAACAAATGGACGGCTAGCGCTCGGTGACGCCAGTGGCGCAAGCCTCGGGCTTGGCGTCGTCGATCGCGCCAGAGGGGCAAGTGACTACTTTAGGGTGGTAGTGCATAGCTGTGTGTAGAGTGGTGATTGCTGTCGGGGGAGCGGCGTGCGCGGTTCGGGCGGGGGCCCATGGGATTGACATTGCCGCGTCGCGCCGGTTCAGCGGGCACGGTCCGGCGCTCTTCGCGAGCGCCGAGCCGCTGAGCGGCGCACCACCACGTCGGGGACAGTTGGTGCGCCGGTCAGCGCTCGCCCTGGACTCAGGACGTCGACCGGTGGTGACTGCCTCGCTCGGCGTTGACCCGGCAGGCTGTGCAGATGGCGACTGATCCGACTGATCCGACTGATCCGACTGATCTGGCTGATGTGGACGTCGCGATCGTCGGCGCGGGTGGTGCTGGCCTGAGCCTGGTGATCGCCCTGGAGCGGGCGGCCCGGCAGTCCGGAGTTCGGCCGCCCTCGATTGCCGTCATCGATCCGATCCACCGCCGGGAGTCGGATCGAACCTGGTGCTGGTGGATGCCGGTGGAGCCGCGGCCGTCCGAGGCCTCGTCACTCACCGCGCTCGCTCCCCTGCTATCGCAATCCTGGGCCCGGCTGGAACTGATCGATGGCGCCGGCCGGGCCCGGGAGTACGACCTTGGTGGACTTCGATACGTGATGCTGCGCTCCAGTGATTTCTACGCAGCCGCAGACGCCGCACTAGCCCGGCTGGGTGGGCTAGACGGGCTGGACGGGTTAGGGAGCGTCGGGCGACCGACCCGAGTGCAGCGGATCACGGCTTCGGTGCACGGGTTGGACGACGGCCCGGAGGCCGTCATCGTGCGCGCAGGATCAAGCCGGTTGCGGGCCCGCTGGGTGTTCGACTCCCGGCCGGCCAGTCCTCGGTGGCCCGGTTCCACGATGTTGTTGCAGCACTTCCGCGGCTGGACGGTTCGCTTCGACCGACCGGTGCTCGATGCTGCGCTCGCCACCCTGATGGACTTCCAGATACCCCAGCCTGAGCGGGGAGTCGCTTTCGCTTATTGTCTTCCGCTGGACGATCGGCGGGCGTTGGTGGAGTACACCGAGTTCAGCCGCGAGCGGTTGCCCTCGGACGACTACGACCGCGCCCTGCGCGGATATCTGCGCCGTCGTTGGGACGTCGAGCCCGGTCACGGCGTCGAGGTGGAGGCGGTCGAGGACGGGGTAATCCCCATGACGGATGCCCCTTTCGCGAGCCGGATAGGGAAGCGGGTGTTTCGGCTCGGCACGGCCGGAGGTGCTACCCGGCCATCCACCGGGTACACGTTCGCAGCGATGAACCGTCAGGCCGACGTCGTCGCCAATCTCCTTCTGGCCGGCCGAACACCGGTCCCACCACCGCCGTACCGGGCCCGGCATCGCTGGATGGACGCGGTGCTGTTGCGCGCCCTCGACCGCGGATACGTCCGTGGGCCGGAGCTTTTCACCGCCCTGTTCGCCGACAATCCGAGCGACCGAGTGGTGCGCTTCCTCGACGGGCTGAGCGGGCCGATCGACGATCTGGCTCTGATGCGGACAACGCCGATGCCCCCAATGATGCGGTCGGCGTTCGAGGACGTCGGAGCCCGCGCGATCCGACGGTGGCGATGACGGCCAGTCAATCCGCGCGGTACCCGGTCACCTGAGAATCAGTCGAGGTAGTCGACGAGTTCTGGAGCGAGCCCGATATACCCACCGGGAGTGAGGTCGATCAAGCGCTTCTCGACGTCGGCGGGCAGCCCTAGGCCGGTGACGAACTCCCGCATCACCTCGGCGTTCACCGTGCGGCCTCGGGTGAGTTCCTTCAGCCGCTCGTAGGGCTGCTCCAAGCCGTGCACCCGCATCACCGACTGCACCGCTTCGCCGAGGACCTCCCAGGTGGCGTCGAGATCGCGGGCCAGGGCCAGCGGATCGGCGTCCAGCCCGGCCAGCCCGCGCCGGGCATTGTCGATCGCCACCAGGGAGTGGCCGAACGCCGTCCCAATGTTGCGCTGCATTGAGGAGTCGGTGAGGTCACGCTGCATCCGGGAGGTCACCAAGGTGGATGCCAGCACGTCCAGCAGGGCGCAGCTGACCTCGAGGTTGGCCTCGGCGTTTTCGAACCGAATGGGATTCACCTTGTGCGGCATCGTCGAGGAACCGACACTGCCCTGGCCGCGGACCTGAATGAAGTAGCCGAGTGAGATGTAGGTCCAGACGTCGGTGCACAGGTTGTGCAGCACCCGGTTGAAGCGGGCGATGTCGGAATACAGCTCGGCTTGCCAGTCGTGCGACTCGATCTGCGTCGTCAACGGATTCCAACTGAGGCCGAGGCCCTCGACGAAGCTGCGGGAGATCTGCGGCCAGTCGGCCTTCGGCGCGCCGACCACGTGCGCTGAGTAGGTTCCCGTCGCACCGTTCATTTTGCCCAGGAATTCGGCACCCTCGATCCGGTGCAATTGCCGGCCCAGCCGGTAGGCGAGAACCGCGAGCTCCTTGCCCAGCGTCGTCGGGGTGGCCGGCTGTCCGTGCGTGCGCGCCAGCATCGGCAGCGCCCGCAGCTGCCGCGCCAAGGCGGCGACGTCGTCCGTGAATCCCTGGGCGGCGGGCAGCCAGACCAACCGCACGGCGTCGCGCACCATCAGGGCGTAGCTGAGGTTGTTGACATCCTCGCTGGTGCAGAACAAGTGCACGATCTCGTCCAGGTCGGCCAGGGAGGTGTCGGCCAAGCGCTTCTTGAGGTAGTACTCGACCGCTTTGACGTCGTGCAGGGTGACCCGCTCGGTCTCGGCCAATTCCGCGACGGCGGCCGCGTCAAACCCCTCCGCGATCCGGCGCAGGTGGGTGGTTTCCTCGGTGGTGAGCCGGCGCAGACCCGGGACCGCCCCGGTCTCGGTCAGGTGGATCAGCCACTCCACCTCCACATGTAGCCGCCGCTGGTTCAGTGCCGCCTCCGACAGGTGGGCCGCGAGCGGTGCAATGTTGCGCCGGTAACGCCCGTCAAGCGGTCCGAGTGGGACGTCGCCGAAGGAAGCCGTCGGGTCCTGCTGGTCGCGGCTTTGCTGGTCAGTGGCACTGAGCTGGGTCACGCTCAATGATCCCACGGTCGGTCGCCGGGCCGGCGCGCACCGTGCTCGCACCGTGCTCGCACCGTTCAGGAGGGCACGTGTGCTGAGTTGATCCGATTCATTGGGTTTCATGGCGACTCTTTGTGTCGCGATGGGAACCATTCGGCGCAAGTCTGAGTTTGGTCACGTGAAGCACGGAGCAAGCAAGCAACGAGCGCGCGTCCGCGACTAGCATAAGTGGGCCGGTCTGTTGCATCGGTGACGACGGCACCGGGCCGTCGTCCGAGACAGGGGGTTTTTTGTGGGCGTCAGTCTTACCAAGGGCGGAAACGTCTCGCTGACCAAGTCAGCACCCGGCCTCACCGCGGTCGCGGTCGGCCTGGGTTGGGACATCCGTACGACAACCGGTGTCGATTTCGACCTGGACGCCAGCGCCATCATGTGTGGTGTCGACGGCAAGGTCCTCTCCGACAAGCACTTCGTCTTCTTCAACAACATGAAGAGCGTGGACGGATCGGTCGAGCACACAGGCGACAACCTCACCGGTGAAGGTGAGGGGGACGACGAGGTCATCAAGGTCAACCTGGCCACCGTGCCGGCTGACGTCGACAAGATCGTTTTCCCGGTCTCCATCTATGAAGGTGGAGCCCGTTCACAGAGCTTCGGCCAGGTGCGTAACGCCTTCATCCGGGTGGTCAACCAGGCCGATAACTCCGAGATCGCCCGCTACGACCTCTCGGAGGACGCTTCCACCGAGACGGCCATGGTGTTCGGCGAGCTGTACCGAAATGGCGCAGAGTGGAAGTTCCGCGCCGTTGGTCAGGGCTACGCGTCCGGTCTGAGTGGCATCGCCACTGACTTCGGCGTCAGCGTCTGACTGAGGTCAGCAATAAAGATTTTTGGGCAGGCCCGGTCACTCGATGAGTGGCCGGGCCTTGCTTGCTCGGTGTCCGACTTCGGCGCCCGATGGCGTTCATAACATGACTAAGTTCCCCGTTTAAGCCAGTTGTTGTCCTCCGATCAGGGATGACGTGGTTATCGGGGTCAGGGAAGCAGCGCAGCTTCCGATGACGGGTGGTATCCGCTCCGTCTACGGGCTGCAGTGAAAGGGAATCGTGATTCTGCGTACGTTCGGCTGGTCGTTCGGTGTCACCGCCGTCTCGCTGTTGGCTGCCTTCCTCTATGGGAGCTGGACCGCCCTCGGCCTGTGTCTGATCCTCGGCATCCTCGAGGTGTCGCTGTCCTTCGACAACGCGGTGGTCAACGCCAAGGTGTTGGAACGGATGGACGCGTTCTGGCAGAAGATGTTCCTCACCGTTGGCATCGTGATCGCCGTCTTCGGCATGCGCCTGGTCCTGCCGCTGGTGATCGTGGGGGTGTCCGCCAACCTCGGTCCGATCGAAGCCGTGCAGCTCGCTCTGGAAAAGGGTGACCAGCACACTCCGGGGACGTACGCCTACATCTTGACCGAGGCGCATCCGCAGATCGCCGCCTTTGGTGCGATGTTCCTGCTGATGCTCTTCCTGGACTTCATCTTCGAGCCGCGGGAGGTGTACTGGCTGGGATTCATCGAACGGCCGCTGGCCCAGGTGGGCCGGCTCGGCAACGCCTCGGCGCTGGTCTCTGCGACGGCCCTCCTGCTGACCGCCGAACTGCTCGCCGAGGAGCCGGTCGTTGTCCTGTCCGCAGGGCTCCTGGGAATGATCACGTATCTGGCCGTGAACGGGCTGGGCGGTCTCCTGGAGCAAGCCGAGGTCCTGGAGGACATCGTCGGCGATGAACCGGTCGCTGCCTCCGCGGTCCGGGCCGCACCAACCGCTCCGACCGGACCGACCCAGCTGGCCAAGGCCAGTGGTAAAGCGGGGTTCTTCCTCTTCCTCTATCTCGAGGTGCTCGACGGCTCGTTCTCGTTTGACGGCGTCATCGGTGCTTTCGCGATCACCTCTGATCCCATCATCATTGCGCTCGGCCTCGGATTCATCGGTGCCATGTATGTCCGATCGATCACCGTATATTTGGTCCGAAAGGGCACGCTGAGCGAGTACATCTATCTCGACCACGGTGCGCACTGGGCGATCGCCGCGTTGGCGGTCTTGTTGCTGGTGAGTATCGGTGTCCACGTCCCGGAGGTGTTGACCGGTTTGATCGGGCTGGCATTCATCGGTGCCTCTTTGGTGTCTTCCGTGCGACTACGGAACCGGGATCGGTCGGACGGGGACGACGCACGGGAGAAGAAACCGGTTACGACCGGACGGTGATTTGACCACTCGGAGGAAATCAATGGCGATTGACTACAACAAGCGCAAACCAGCCACCCCAACACCAAGCGCCCCGGTGTCGCTGTCCAAGGTCACGCTCACCAAGGGTTCCCCCACGGTCTCACTGACCAAGCAGGGCTCGGGTACCGGTGTCCTGCGGGTGAACTTGAACTGGACCCCTCGGCCGCCCGCCCCGACAAGTGGCGGTTTCCTGAAACGCCTCGCGGCCAGTGGTACGCCGGCCTTGGACCTCGATCTGGGGTGCCTCTACGAATTTGTGGACGGCACCAAAGGCGTGGTCCAGGCCCTCGGGAACGCCTTCACGGCGTCCGGAAGTTTCTCCCCGAAACCGGTGATCTGGCTGGACGGGGATGACCGATCCGGTGCCGTCAGCGGTGGTGAAAACTTGCATGTCGACCTCACCCAGAGCAAGAACATTCGCCGTATCCTGGTCTTCGCGCAGATTTATCAGGGTGCGACGAACTGGGCTGCAGCCGCAGGCGTCGTCACTCTCTTCCCGGTGAACGGTCCGCAGATCGAAATACAGCTCGATGAGCACGATCCGAAATCTCGACTCTGCGCGATTGCCATGTTCGAGAGCAATAGAGGTGAGCTCTCGGTCCGGCGCGAGGTGCGTTACATCCAGGGTAGTCAGCGCGACCTGGACGAAAAGTACGAGTGGGGCATGAAGTGGACTGCTGGTCGCAAATAAACTCGAGAGGGAAAAATACGTGAGCGTCAATCTTTCCAAGGGTCAGCGGGTCTCGTTGACAAAGCCCGGTGGCGGCACCTTGACCCAGGTTCGGATGGGGCTGGGCTGGGACGCGATGAAGAAGAAGGGCCTCTTCGGTGGCTCGAAGTCGCAGAGCATCGACCTCGATGCCTCCTGCCTCATCTTCGACTCGGCCGGCCAGCTGGTCGATCAGGTCTGGTTCAGTCAGCTGCGGAGCAAGGACGGCGCAGTCGTGCACACCGGCGACAACCGCACCGGTGCCGGCGACGGTGACGATGAATCCATCCTGGTCGAGCTCCCCAAGCTGCCGGGGAACGTGGGAACCCTGGTTTTCACGGTGAACTCCTTTACCGGGCAGAACTTCTCTCAGATCGAGAATGCCTATTGCCGGCTGGTCGATGAGACCAATGGGGTTGAACTGGCTCGATTCGAATTGACCGCATCCGGCCCGCACACCGCTCAGGTGATGGCCAAGGTGGCTCGGGACGGGTCGGGTTGGTCGATGACAGCGATCGGTTCGATCACCTCGGGCCGTACCATCCATGACCTCCTGCCGGCTGTGGCAGCACACCTGTGAGCGATCCCTCTTCGGCTCCGGCCTGATGCTCGGCGCGATGGGTGAGACCGTGTGATGGGTGAGAGGGAGGCCGCCGATCCGTATTCGGGTGCGATGCCCGCGTACGGATCGGCCGAGGACACGGTCGCCACACCGGTGACCGTGCCGGTTGCGCCTGATGCGCCTGAAGTGCCCGACGCCCGCCATGCTGGGGCGTCGGGTGCGGTGCCTCCTGCTGCGGTGTCTCAGGACGTGGTGCCAGATCCGTACGTGGGGCCCGGTCCGTCCAATGACGTCGTCCTCGAGGCGCTCGCATCAATGTCGTCCCAGCTGAGCGAGCTGATCAGGCTTCGCGTGCGGGACGTCGACCTGGCCGATCGGCTGTATGCGGAGAACACCCGGCTACGCACCGGTGAGTTCGCCGCCGCCGTCGCGCCGTTGCATTCGGGTCTGTTGCGGCTGCACGACCAGATGACGTCGTTGGCCGATGGTGATCCGGCCAGTGTGGCCGGCATGCTGCGGATCCAGCTGCTCCAGATTCTGGACACCGCGGCTGGGCTGTCGCCGTTCGAACCGCGCCCAGGCGACCGTTTCGACTCCAGTCGACAGGCCGGCGTAGGGCGTGCCGTCACGGTCGACCCGGCAGCCGAGGGCACGGTGGCGAAGAGCATCAAGCCGGGCTTTGAGCGCGCGGACGGCTCAGTCGTCCGGGTCGCCCAGGTCGAGGTCTACCGATTCCAGTCTCGTTGATGTCGCGCCCTAGGTCGCACCACGTTCCATCGGTCCAGCAGAGAGCATCACCGCCGGCTCGCCCGGCTGGATGAGGGGAGCATTGATGCGTTCCAAGGTGTTCGGTATCGATCTCGGCACGACGTACTCGTGTGTGGCTGCGGTGGACGAGTACGGGCGTCCTGCCGTCGTCAACAATTCGGACAGCCAGCCGACGACGCCGAGCGTGGTGATGTTCGACTCGCCGAACGAGATCCTGGTCGGTATCCAAGCCAAGCGAAACGCCCGGGTCCGCCCGGACAATGTCGTAAGCCTGGTCAAGCGACACCTGAGTGACCCGGACTGGCGTTTCCGGGCATTCGACACGGACTACTCCGCCTCCGCGATCTCGTCGCAGATCCTGCGCGCCTTGGCCCGGGACGCCGCTCGGGTGACCGGTGAATCGGTAACGGACGTCGTCATCACCGTGCCTGCGTACTTCGGTGACGAGGAGCGCAAGGCAACCAAGCTGGCCGGTGAGTTGGCCGGACTGAACGTCATCGACATCATCAACGAGCCGACGGCGGCAGCCTTCGCCTACGGCTTCGCTCAGGAGGGCTCGACCAACGAGACGGTCCTGGTCTACGACCTGGGCGGTGGCACCTTCGACACCACCGTGATCCGGCTGTCCGAGCGTCGGATCGATGTGATTGCCACTGCTGGTGATCACGAACTCGGTGGCGTCGACTGGGACGAGCGGTTGGCCAGCTATCTAGCGGGCAAATTCGTCGAGGAACAGCCGGCCGCCGGGGATCCGTTGGACGATTCGTACGGAGCCCAAGACCTGATCACCACCGCCGAGGAGACCAAACAGTCGCTGTCCGGTCGGGAGTCAGTTGACGCCTTCGTCATCCACAACGGTGGCCGGGCCTCCATCACGGTGACCCGCTCCGAATTCGAGGAACTCACCAGCAGTTTGCTGGAGCGGACGATGGAACTCACCCGGCAGGTCCTGGACGCCGCGGTGGCGAAAGGGGCCGCCAGCCCGGACCGGGTGCTGTTGGTCGGTGGAATGAGCAAGACCCCTGCGGTGGCCCGCCGATTGAAGGAGGTCTTCGGGTTCGACGCCCGGTTGACCGATCCCGACCTGGCGGTCGCCAAGGGTGCGGCGATCTATGGGCAGAAGAAGGAACTCGAGTCCCTGGTCATCAATGACCTGGTGGCTCAGGGCAAGCTCACCGAAGGTCAGTCGCTGGCCGAGGCACAGTCGGTCGACGTGAACCGAGCGGTGGAGAAGACCGCCAGCCAGTTCGGGCTGGCCGCGAGCGCGGTGTCGGAACTCGTCGGCACCGAGGTCTCCAACGTCACCAGCCGTGGCTTCGGCATGGAGGTGTCCCGCAGCACCGCCGGGAGCGAGGAGCTGTACGTGGAATTCCTCGCCCATGCGAATGACCCGCTGCCGATCTCGGTGGAGCAGACGTTCTTCACCATGGTCGTGGACCAACCCATGGTCCGGATCCGGGTACTGGAACAGGCGACCGGCCTGGAAAGCGACCGGGTGGAGGACAACAAAGTGGTGGTCGAGGGCATGCTGGAGCCGATTCCGGCCGGCTACCCGAAAGGCACTGCGGTGACCGTCACGTTCAGCATGGGCCGAGATCAGACCATTGAGGTCACTGCCCGGCATCCTGCCGTCCCGATCCCCCTGCTGCTGCGCGCTGAGATGGGTGCCGCAAGTGCTGCCATGCGCGAGGGCGAGAAGGCGAAAGTGGATCTGCTCAAGCAGCGGACCTGAGGATCGCAGTGCACGATGGAAAACGTTGCCGGACAAGCGAAAAGCAGGGCAGTTGAGTGCCCGATCTGGACGGAAACGCCTATCGCAAGAAGGTCTTGGCCCGGCTGGTCGTCGACTTCTCCCTCGCCCACCCGGAGACCGGTGACCCGTTCTTCGTCTTCGACCTCGATCTGGGCAGCGATCAGGCGACGGTTGTGGCCCGGATCAGTGACGTTGTCGCGTTCTGGCAGAAGGAGCGCAACAGCGTCAAGTACAAGGGCGTGGCTGCGGATCTCGTCGCCACCCGGGCCCGCTACGAGGCGGTGCTCACCGATCCGGCACGACGCGCCGCCGCCGCCACCCGGGTCCAGGCACAACGGGCCGCCGCCGACGCCGAACGGTTTGCCGACCTCGATCGGTTGGCCCGGCAACTCGCGGATCGGTTCGGGGGCATCCCGGCGGCGAAGGTGGACCAGTTGCAGATGGTGGCGCGTCGCGGCGGCACCGATGACGCAGCGTTCGCCGATTGGCTCCGGCGACAGCATGTTCTGACCGTCCGCGATGGTCAGGCCGAGCCCTGGGAAGCGCCGATCCGACGGCAGATCCGCACCCAGCTCACCGAACTTGCCCGGCAGAGCGGCGACCCGGCTCGGTACGCCACGCTGTGGACCTTCCTTGACCTGTCGCCGCACTGCTCGGATCCACAGCTCCTCGCCCGGCATGCCGAAATGCTGGCGGCGAACCACGCGTCCCGGCACGACAACGCCAAGACCCGGGTTGGTGAACTCCTGGCCCAGGTGAAGACCCGGCTACTGGCCGAGGGCGGTCGGGACGGCTATGCCGCGAGTCTGCGCGCCGACGCTGCAGACCTGATCTATCCGGACGTCGCCGAGAAGGCGCTCGTCGTAGGCGAGGTGACGGCGGTCGATTACGAGCTGCTGGTACAGCGAGTGATCTCCCTTGGCTGGGGGATCTCGAACGACGACGCCCGTTCGGCGGTTCGCTCGGCGGCGACCGCTCTCGGGGTGAGCCTGGCGGTGGCACCGGCCGTCGAGTACCTGATCTGTGGCCAGTGCCGGGCACCGCAGGCCGCCCCGGCTCGGCCCGACCGGGCGGGCGCGCGCTGTCGCTATTGCGCTGAGGCGTTGTACCTGTCCTGCCCGAATTGCGGCCAACTGGTGGAGGCCGCCGCCGCGACCTGCCCAGACTGTGGGACGTCGTTCACCGCGCATCGCGCGGCGATGGCCCGGCTCAGGCAGGCTCGCAAAGAGCTGGGCGCCGGCCGGCCGATGGCCGCGCAGCGCCTGCTCGAACAGGCGCGCTCGGGTGGCGGTATCGCCACGGGTGTCGGAATCGGAGGTTCCGGTAGGTCTGGACCGGCCAGCACGACCGGTGCGGCCGAACTGGCCAACGAGATAGCCAGCGCGCTGAGGTCGGCCCAAGCCCAGTGGCACGACCTGGAGCAGGATGTCTCGGCCGGGCGGATCTGGGCGGCAAACGACCGAGTGGCTCGGCTGCACCGCATCGCCAGCGACGTCCCCGGTCCATCCGGGATGGACGTCGACCAGCGGCGTTCGGAGTTGGCCACGATCAAGGCCGAGATCCAGACCCGGGTCCGGGATGCCGCAGCGCTGCCGCCGCAGACCGCTGAGCTCGCTCTGACCCGGCTGTTGGCCGAGGCGGTGGACTGCCCGGAAGCGATCGCCGCGGTGGCCGGCATCCCCCTGGCCGCCCCGACCGAGCTTCGGGTGCAGGTCAACGAGACCGGGGTGGCCCTGCAGTGGCGCCCGTCGTCCGCGCCTGGGCCGGTGAGCTACCGCGTTGTCCGGATCGCCACCCCACCTGATCATCGGGCCTCTGCGGCTGATCATCGGGCCTCTTCGGCTACGGTCGGAAGGACCTCGGCCACTGGCCTGGAGGATGCGGGTGCTCCCGGCGGGATCGAGCTGACCTACCAGGTTTGCGCCGTGGCCGGCAGTCGGTCGTCGGAACCGTTGATCAGCGAGCCGGTTCTGATGATCCGAGACATCGCCGCCCTCCGCGGGCAGACCTCGGACGACGGCATCGAGCTGACCTGGTCCGGGCAGATCGAGGGCGGCGCGGTCGTCATTGAACGGAGCACCGACCAACGGCCCTTGGTGCGCCGGATTCGCCCGGACCAGCCCAACCGGTATGTCGATGCTGATGTGGTCCCCGGCTCGACCTATCGCTACCGGGTCTTCGTCGAATACCGCCGCGCGGGCAGCGCCCCGACGGTGACCGAGGGTCGATCGGTTAACGTCCGGTTGCCACCGCAGCCGATCCCGGTCAGGGACCTGTGGGCCCGAACCGAACCCGATCGCACGGTGCTCAACTTCAGCACTCCGCCGGCTGGCCTGGTGCAGATCTATGCCGGTACCGGGGCGGAGGCGGTGCCGCTGGCGGAGCCGGGCAGCGTCCTCGGGATGAATGAGCTTGCCGCCCTGACCGCCCGGGTCCGATTGGTCGGCACGGCCCGGCGCAGGGTGATCGACCCGGATGCCGTGGGCCGGGTCCGGTACACCCCGGTGACAGTCGTCGAGGACCGGGCTGTCGTCGGGGTAGGGCTGGACCACCTCGCCGTCGGTCGGGTGACGAACCTCGCGGCACTCGATCGCGGGAGCAGCCTGCTGCTCACCTTTGACCTGCCGCGTGGTGCGACCGAGGCGGTGATCCGCTGGCGGTTCGGCGAGCCGCCGTCCGGCCCGGACGACCCGGCCGCGCAGGCGGCGAAGGTGACAAACACCAAGCTGGAGATCGTCGGTGGATTCGAGATCCCGGCATCGGATGACGGGCGGGCCCTGCACGTCGCGGTCTACCCGGGGGTGCGGGTCGACGGCACGCTGACCCCGGGTCCGTACCCGGCCACCCTGGAAGCCCGGGCGGCCCGCCCGCTGGCGATCCGATATCAGGTGCAGCGATTCGGCCTGTTGCGGCGCTCGATCCGAGTCGATGTCGAGGCCGAGTCCGAGGCCGGGTCCGAGGCTCTGCCGCTCGTCGTTCTCGTCGTCCGTCCAGGTGAGCACGCGCCGACCTCGTCGGCCGCCGGATCGGTGCTCGGCACGGCCGGTGGGGACGGTCGCTCGAGGGCCACCTTTGACGTTCCGCTCGACCGGTTCCCAGCCGGAATCAGCACTTTCCGGCTGCTGCTAGCCGAACCTCCGGCCCGCCCGACCGAGGTCTTCTACCCCGACCCGGCCGACCTGACCGTTTCTCGATGAACGGCAATGGACCGATGAACGGCAATGGACAGATGAACAGCAGTGCTCAGATGAACAGCATCGAATCAGCCGCGCGCCAGCAACTGCTCGGCCGGACCGGCCATCGCGCGTGCCGTCTTCGCATCGTGGAACTCACCGATGGCCCGCATCTGCCAGCTGCCGCTCGACTCTCGGCTGATCACCGACATGATCACACCGGTTCGAGGCTGAGAATCCGACAGATCGAATCGGACCAGTTCAGCCCCGCTGGTGTCGTCGACCAACCGGCAAAAGGCTCGGGAAATCTCGGTGAATTTGTGGCCGCGGAACGAGTTGATGGTGAAGACCAGGCTGCTGACCGCGGTGGGCAGCCGGGCCAGGTCAATGGCGATCTGCTCATCGTCGCCTTCACCCTCGCCGTCGAGGTTGTCTCCGGTATGCGTGAGGGCGCCACCGAATTCTGTCAGGTGCATGAACCAGGCGATGCCGAGCTGCTTGTGCTTCGCGTCGAAGGCGAGTACCGAGGCGTCCAGGTCGATGTTCTGGCCGACGCCAGGTGCTGGATCCCAGCCGAGTCCCATCCGGACCCTGGTCAGTGCGGGCGCTCCGGTCTTCACCAGGCTGACCCGCTCGTTCTTGCGCAGGTTGACTCGGCCTTTGTCCAGGTTGACGACGGATTTCGGTGGCGGCGATACCCGAGCCGGAGCCTGGGTCGGCGTCTGGGTCGGGGCGCTCGCGGCGACCGGCGCGTCGTCCACCGTGATGCCGAAGTCGGTGGCCAGACCGGCCAGCCCCGAGGCATAGCCCTGCCCTACGGTGCGAAACTTCCATCCACCGGCGCGGCGGTAGAGCTCTCCGACAATGAAGGCCGTCTCGGTGTCGGCGTCTGTCATCGGGAACCGGGCGAGTTCGGTACCGGTCGCCGAGTCCATCAACCGAAGCTCGAGGTTGCGCACCGCTCCGAACGAACCGCCGTCCGCCGAGCCGGCCAGTACAATCCGATGGACCCCCGGTTCGATCGCCGACAGATCCACCTCTACCGTATCTGTGGTGGACGGACCCACCTTCTGCTTGCCCGTTGCCCGCACGGTTCCGGAGGCGTGTCGAGGCTCGTTATAGAAAACCATGTCCGCGTCCGAGCGGACTCGTCCCGCTTCGGTCAGCAACAGCGCCAGGACATCGACGTCCGGTGTTCCCGGCCGAGTCTCCCAGGACAGCAGTACCCGCACGGACGCGGCTGTCACCGTGATGTTCGCGCCCTTACTCAGCAACGTCATAGTGGTGATCCTGCCAGTCCTTGCGCCATCCGCACGCCTGCTTCCCGACGTCGGTGGTGGTGGCTTCACCGCTCTCGTCGACCATGTCCGCCCGTCCAGCTGATCCAGGCTGGGGTCTCTCGTGAGTGAAGGAACCCAACTGATGCGCCATTTCGACGGTTTGGAATCGTCAGAGCGGAATCGGCTGTTTCTCCATGAGCCGCAAAGCTTTGACCGGCTCAGCCCACCGGAGACGCTGGCCGTGGCCCTCGGTGCCACGCTGTATGTCCCAGCCATTCGCCCGAACCTGGCCCAAGACATCGAGAAAGCCAGCCGGCGGGGAGTGACAAGCATCGTCCTCTGCCTGGAAGACGCCATCTCGGACGACCGTGTGCTCGAGGCTGAACAGAACGTTATTTCTCAGTTGCAGGACTATGCGCTGACCGGCGCAGCCGCTCCGATGATCTTCATCCGGGTTCGGGCGCCCTACCAGATCCCGCTGATCGTCAAGGGTCTCGATGAATTCGTCACCGTTCTGTCGGGCTTCGTACTGCCAAAATTCACCGCGAACAACGGCCTTCCCTACCTCGATGAGGTACTCAGCGCCAGCCGCAGCAGCGGGCACCACCTGTATGTGATGCCCGTGGTGGAGTCGGAGGAGGTGATGTTCCACGAGACCCGATGGCCGGTGCTGCACGAGATCAAAGCCCTGCTGGACCAGCACCGGGCACACGTACTGGCGGTTCGGATCGGAGCCAGCGATCTGTGTTCCGTCTTCGGTGTGCGCCGATCTCGCGACCTGACCATCTACGACGTCCATATGGTGGCTGGGGTGATCTCCGACATCGTCAACATCTTTGGCCGCGCCGGTGCCAATGGATTCGTCATCACCGGCCCGGTTTGGGAGTACTTCCATTCCGGTGAACGCAGGCTGAAACCGCAGTTACGGGAGACGCCGTTCGTCGAGCAAGATGAGTCCGGATTACGGGCCCGGCTGATCGCCGACGACCTGGACGGCTTGATCCGTGAGGTGATGCTCGATCAGGTGAATGGTTTGACCGGCAAGACGGTCATCCATCCCAGCCATGTCGCGGCCGTGCACGCGATGAGCGTGGTTACCGACGAGGAGTTCCGGGATGCGCAGGACATTCTTGGAATCGAGCTGGCCCAGGGCGGAGTGAACCGTTCGACCTATCGGAACAAAATGAATGAAGGGCGCCCGCATCGGGCCTGGGCGGAACGAGTCGCCCGTCGCGCCGAGATCTTCGGGGTCGCCCGGCCGGAGATCTCCTTCGCCGATCTGCTGAGTGCGAGCATCCGATGACGGCCACCGGTGACGTCACGACGGGGTGGGTCAAGGACCGCCTCGGGATCGACCTGTGGACGACGGACAGCCGCTTCGAGGTCGATCTCGCGCAGGTGGTGGGGCTGGCGGTGCGGCACAATCCTCGTCGGGCCCATCTGCTGGTCTCCACCCTGCTCGGAAAGCATGTGCCGACGGATCCGCGGCTGGTACTGGGCGCCGGGCGGCTGCTCGGCCTGCTGGTAGCCCAAACCCTTTCCGTGACCGAGGCGTTTAGTGCGCCGGAGGTCCGGGACATCTCGCGCTGGCTGGTTGCAGCGCTGGACGGTGATGCCAGTGCCGCCGTCCATTTGTTGGCGGTCACTGGTCGACCGGTCGAGGTTTTTGATTGGGATTCGGCGTCCAGCCCGGTCGTGCTCGGTTACGCCGAGACCGCGACGGCATTGGGGCATGCGGTCGCCGAAGTCCTCGGTTCCCCCTACCTGCACTCGACCCGGCGGACCGTTCCGGGTGTCCTCCCGGTCGGTGGTTTCGAGGAAGAGCATTCGCACGCCACCAGCCACCTGCTGCTCGCCGAGGACCCGGACCTGTTCACCGGCCAGGGTCCGTTGGTGCTGGTGGACGACGAGATGTCGACCGGCAACACCGTGCTGAACACCATCGAAGCCTTGCACGCCGACCACCCGCGGCAGCGCTACGTTGTGGCCACCTTGATCGATCTCCGGTCGGTCGCCGATCGGGAGCGCACGGAACAGTTCGCTGCCCGAATTGGTGCCCGGATCGAGATTGTCGCCCTGGTCACCGGCCAGGCGGCGCTTCCGGCCGGGCTCGCGGAGAGCTCGGCGCTGCTGGTTTCCGATCTGCTGACGGAGCGATCGGTGATCCCGGTGCAACCGGCTGCGCTCGGGAAAGTGTCGCCGCTGCCGGTGGACTGGCCGATCGGGATGATCGAGGGTGGGCGGCACGGATTTACTAGCGCTGATGAAAAAACCTTCGCCACAGTGGTTTCTGGCTGTGCTACCCGAATCTCTACGGAGATCGAGGGAAACCGTGTGCTGGTGCTTGGTTTTGAGGAGTTGATGTACGCCCCGCTGCGGATCGCCGTCGAGTTGGCCGGTCGGCTGGGAACGGGGACGACGCTGCGATACTCCACCACGACTCGCTCTCCCGTGCTCGCGGTTGACCACCCGGCGTACCCGATCCGGACCAAGCTTTCCTTCCGGGCCTTCGACGAAGCACTCGGCGAGGCCTTCAACGGAGACCCGGCGGACGTCCGGTACGTCTACAACGCCGCTGCCGGAATCGATCCAGGACGGCGATTTGACGACGTCGTCCTGATCGTCGACAGTCCGGCGGACACCGGGGCCTTGCATGCGCCGGACGGTCTGCCGGCCCAGCTTGCCGCCCACTGCGACCGGGTGCACCTCGTCGTACTGCCCGCGTACCAGCCGGATTCGTCCGCTGCCAGCCCGAAAGTCAACCCCCGCCCCAAGCCTTCGAAACTACCTGAGCCACTACACGGGCCGGCATTCGGGAGTTACTCACCCGATGAGGTGTCCTGGCTGCTCACCGATCTGTCCACGGTGGCCTTGGAAGCGCCGACGCACGAGCGCGAGGAGTTGGTCCAGTCCGGTGGGCACTACGCCGAATCGTTGCCGGAGGAGTACCAACCGGGGACGGAGTACCAGGATCTCTTCGAGGCGGCCCTGGAACGCTCGGCTTCTCGAGTGGCCCACGCCGTCGGCATCGTCACCGAACGCGTGCTCGCTGCCCGGGGGGCCGACGCCGTACTGGTCTCGCTGGCTCGAGCCGGTACCCCGGTCGGAATCCTGATCCGTCGCTGGGCCAAGTATGCGCATGGGCTGGAGTTGCCGCACTACACCGCCAGCATCATTCGAGGGCGCGGGATCGACACCGTGGCGTTGCGGTATCTGGCCACCCATCACGATCCGGCAGCCGTGATGTTTGTCGATGGCTGGACTGGCAAGGGAGCGATTACCCGTGAGCTGGCCGAGGCGTTGAGCGTCATCGACGGCGCAGATTCACTCACCCGATTCCAGCCGGATCTGGCCGTACTGGCCGATCCCGGCGGGTGTGTTCAGATCTTCGGCACCCGGGACGATTTTCTGATTCCCTCCGCCTGCCTGAACTCGACCGTGTCCGGATTGGTCTCCCGAACCGTTCTGAACCGTAAATGGATTGGGGACAACGATTTTCATGGTGGAAAGTACTATCGTGAGCTGGCCCCGGCGGACGTCTCCGACCGCTTTCTGGCCGCCGTCACGGCAGCGTTCCCGGCGGTCCGAGATCAGGTTGCCCGAGAATGGCCGATACTGCGCTCGCCGGAGCGCGCACCGACCTGGGTCGGCTGGGCGGCAGTCGAGCAGATCAGCAAAGAATTCGGGATTGACGACGTGAACCTGGTCAAGCCCGGTGTCGGCGAGACCACCCGGGTGCTGCTGCGCAGGGTGCCCTGGAAGATCCTGGTCCGGACCGATGCGGCCGCCGAACTCAGGCACGTGCGCTGGCTCGCGGAGCGGCGCGGCGTCGAGATCGTGGAGGTGGATCAGCTGCCCTACAGCTGTGTCGGGTTGATCCATCCGCGGTACACCCGGGGTGCCACCGGAGTGGACGGCCGATCCGCCCGTCCACTCGCCGACACCGATCTCGATCCGAGCGCAGGCCTCGATCTGAGCGCAGGCCTCGATCTGAGCGCAGGTCGAGAGTCGGATTCGGGAACTCAGGCGATGCCGGGGACCGTTAGATGATCGTGGAGCCGGACAGGGGTGCGAAAACCCTGGTGATGGCGAGCGATCTCGACCGGACCCTGATCTACTCGCTGGCGGCCTGCCGCCTCGGTGGGTTGCCGTTGCCTGAGGTCAATTGTGTCGAGTTTCTTGATGGCGAACCGCTTTCGTTTCTGACCAGGGCGGCAGGGCGAGACTTGGCGGCGCTGAGCGAGGAGGTGGTGTTCGTTCCCACCACCACCCGGACCGTCGCTCAGCTGGCCCGGGTCATGCTGCCGGGGCGCCCGGCCCGGTATGCGGTTGCGGCCAATGGCGGGCACATCGTCGTCGACGGCGTCCCGGACCCGGCCTGGTCGCAAGCCGTCGCCCGGACGTTGGCCGGCAGCGCCGCCCCGATCGACGAGGTGTGGCAATGGCTGGTCCGTGCCTGCGAGCCGGCCTGGACGCGGAAGTTGCGCCAGGCCGATGACCTCTTCTGCTACGCGGTGATCGAGCGGGAGGCGATGCCGTCGGTGTTCCTCGACGAGGTGAGTACCTGGTGCCTCGATCGAGGCTGGCATACCTCATTGCAGGGTCGGAAACTGTATTTTGTCCCGGCGATGCTGACCAAGAGCGCGGCGGTGAAGGAAGTGTGCCGACGGGTGGGAGCGACGGGGTATGCGGCGGCGGGCGATTCCCTGCTGGATGCCGAACTGCTCGCCGCTGCCGTCACCGGGATCCGGCCCGCGCACGGCGAACTCGCCGATCTCGGCTGGACGGCTGGGCATGTCGCCATCACCACTGTGGCCGGAGTGATGGCGGGCGAGGAGATCGCCGCCTGGCTCCGGCAGGTGGCGAGCGGGCAGGGGATTCGGCTGCCGATGGCCGAAGAATCGAGCATCGAAGGTTCAATGATTGATCAGCTTCCCGTGACAGGGTAGGAACAGCAAGCTCGGCGAATCATCCGATACCGCTGAAACTTTACTCAGGAGGAACGCCGTCATGGCATTGTGGGACCAGCTCAAGCAGCGCAGCCAGGACATGAACGCCCAGCTCAAGACCCAGGCCTCGAAGTTCAAGAACAAGGACTTCGCCAACGCCTCGATGGCGATGTGCGCTCTGCTCGCCGCCGCGGACGGGAAGATCGACCCGGACGAGCGCCGGAAGGTCGCGGCCCTGATCGGTAATAATATTTTACTACCACATAACGTCTTTTGAGCGTAGAGAAAAAAATAGAAAAGGAGAATTTATGACGAGCAGCCATTTTGAGACCGCTACACTTGCTGGAGGATGTTTCTGGTGCCTTGAAGCCGTATTCGATGAAGTGAAAGGCGTTACATCCGTTGAATCAGGGTATTCAAACGGACATGTAGTCAACCCCACCTATCGCGCAGTCTGCGGCGGAGATACAGGTCATGCGGAAGTGACCCAGATCAAGTTTGACCCGTCGATTGTCTCATTCCGTGACCTATTGAATGTCTTCTTCGCCATCCATGATCCTACTACAATGAATCGTCAAGGTGCGGATGTTGGCACACAATATCGTTCCGCCATCTTCT
>JANNPJ010000675.1:0-3555 GCA_031400005.1 Kineosporiaceae bacterium
GCTGGAAAGAGCGCAGCCGCACCCTCCCCGGCATCGCTGCGGCAATGGCCGAACAGTGGGGCACGGCATGATCTGGACCCACCACGCCCTGTCGCTCACCGACGCCTACGCCCTCGTGGCGGCCTACGCCCTCGCCTACGCCGTGTGGACGCGGCTCCTGGCTCGATTGTGGAGGATGCTGTGACCTACCGTGGGCCCTTCCTGGGCAACCAATACGGCCCACCCCGCACGACTGAGGAGCGGTTTTGGCCAAAGGTTGCCAAGACAGCCGACTGCTGGGAGTGGACGGCACGTCGAAACCCAAAGGGCTACGGCCAGACGACAGCCCGAGATGGGCGCGGCGTATTGGCGCACCGCCTTTCGTGGGAGCTCCACTTCGGTCCGATCCCAGTCGGCATGCTCGTTTGCCACCACTGCGATAACCCGCCGTGTGTCCGTCCGGACCATCTGTTCCTCGGGACGAGGCAGGCTAACGCTCGCGACAGTGTGCGGAAGGGTCGGCAGACCTGGCAACAACACCCAGACCGATTGGCGCGAGGCGAGCGGGTCGGTGGCGTCCGATTAACCGAGGACCGGGTGCGCGAGATACGCGCACGTCGGTCGACCGGCGCTACATATCGGTCGTTGGGCGATGTCTACGGCGTAAGCCCGTCGACCATCGTCCTGATTATTCACGGCAAGACCTGGCGCCATGTTGCCTGATCCGCGTGACGGCGACCCGCTCCACCACCCCCTCCGCCACGCCTGCCCGTTCTGCGGCGTCGAGGTCGATCGTCCGGGCCGCTGTATCGACGACATCGGCCGAGGCGGCAGCGTGGGCGCCTGGATCGCGCTCGCGCTGGCCATCGCGGCCGTCGTCACGGTGGTCCTGCTCATCGTCTGGCTGGCCTCAGCGACTCCGCGGCCAGCGGCTGAACCGTCCTCCAGACTGGTGGCGACTCAGCCGCTGACCGGGGCGCCGCACGTTCCTGGCGGTATCCAGTCCGCTCTTGGGGAAGTCCGAGAATCGGCCGTAGGTTGGCATCGCTACCCGGACCCGGTGCCCGGCGGCGCCCCGCTCACCCTCGATCCGCGCATCGGGCGCGAGGGCCTGATCGCCCACACCGGGTCCAGCGTCCCGTACTTGGCCATACCCCTGGGGCCGGGCGTCCGGGTGCGAATCTGCGGGCCTAGTTCGTGTCTCGTCGCCACGTCCACGGATGCCGGCCCTAATCGAGCCATGCTCCTCGCTGGTCGCATCGCTGACCTCGATATCCCCCGCTGGGAGGCGATCTCGGGAGTCTCTGCCCGCTATGGGCTGACGCAGGGCTCTTGGATGGTCATCACCGGCCCACGGCCGACGTTGCCGCCGACATCGACGAAGGAGACCCAGCCATGAGCGATCGACCAGAGCTGCTGACGACGGAGGAGCCGTCATGTCCCGCGAGCCGGGAGGCTGTCGAGGAACAGGAGGAACTCGGCGAGGTCGGATGCTCCATCTGCGGCCGTGACGCCCGTCTACACCGTAGGGATCTCGACACCGCCACGAAGGAGACCCAGCCATGACTGAACTGTCGCGAGTCACCGAGATCATCGCCGAGTACCGGCTTGACGCTGAGCAGACGACCGGGGGCGCGGCGCTCCGTCGTCTCGCTGAGGCGTTTGCCGCCGCCGAACGCGCCGCCCGCCAGACCCCGGAGCGGGACAGCGAGGGGCTGGAGCGCGACCCTCTCCAGGTCGCGGAGGAAGCAGCGTCCGAGTGGACGGCCGTTCACGGGCTGGCCGATGACTTCGACCACTTCGTTCGTGCCATCTGCCGCTACGAGTGCGGGATGAGGGAGTTCGGTCCAGCGTGGGACGCGGAGTTTCACGACGAGAGTCGAGACGAGCATCGCGCAGCGGCGGTCGGCATCCTCAACGCGCTCTCTGAGCCCCGCCGACCCCTCCGAAGGAGGAGACCCAGCCATGACTGACCGAGCCGAGCCGCTGACGCCGCAAACCGAAGCCGGACGGGCGCTATACGACCGTCATCGCATCCACAATCAGGCGCAACGCCGAAAGGCAGATGACCGACATGATGCCAAGTGGGCGGCCGACATCCTTGCCATCGAACGAGCTGCCGCCGAACGCGCCGCCCGCCAGACCCCGGATCGGGACAGCGGGCTACGGGAGGCGCTGACGCGACTGGATGGCGAGGTCGCGAGTCTGCGTGCCGACCCCGACCGACCCCCGTATTACGCGAACGGCTTGGAGTCCGCCGTCGTGCGAGTCCGTGCCGCCCTCGCCACCCCGGAGGAAGCAGCGCCCGAGGAACCGGGATACGCGTTGGTGCGCGTCGGGACCGGCGGCGTATTCGGCGATGGGACGACGAACCACCCGCCGCTGGACTTTGACGCTGAGCCGGTCGCCACCCTCACCGAGGGACGGTGAAGGCAGGTGCCGAACTGGGCCAGTGTCCACGTGGGCGACGCCGCTCACGTCGTGCCGCTGGTCATGGCGCCCACGCCCCGCGGCGCGGAGGAGGTGCCGGACCCGAACCACGAGCCGAGCGTCGCCTGCGCCTGCGCGCCGCGGGTGGTCCACGAGCGAGGGTTGGATGGCGTCCTGCGCTTGCTGGTCATCCACAACGGCCCGAACTGATGGCTGACATCTACACGCTGGTCGACGAGCAGCGCTCGTTCCTCCAGTCCCTCGACCGGGTCACCGCCGGCCAGATGCACGCGGCCTACGCGCGGGTCCATGCGCAGGCGACGAAGGACTACAGGGGCTTCACGGCTCGTCTGGAGACGTGGCAGGCCAGTCACCCCTCGATGGACCCGCGGGGCGCCTCACCGCCGCGCCACTGGGTGTTCCAGCAGCAGCGCTACAAAGACCTGATGACGCAGCTCGAACAGAACCTCGCCTACTACGCCAAGGTCTCGACGCTGACCATCGAGGAGGCCCAACGCGCGGCCATGGGCAAGGCGCAGGCCGACACCACCGAGGTCATCCGAGCGTCGCTCGGTGGCGGCGAGGAGGCCGCCGGCGCCATCAGCCTCGCCGTGCTGCCCGACCAAGCCATCGAGGCAGTCGTCGGGTTCACCAGCGACGGCACTCCACTCAATCAGCTTCTACGTGAACGGAGCAATCGGACGTGGCAGGACGCCGGCGCCACGCTGGTCAACGGCATCGCGCTGGGCCACGGGGCGCAGGAAGTGGCGAACCGGCTCGACACACAGCTCACCACGCTCCACTGGCAGAACCTCCGGCTCGCGCGGACCGAGATGATGCGGGCCTACCGCGAGGCCCAGCGGGTGAACATGCTCCAGAACTCAGAGGTCATCGCCGGCTGGCGCTGGTCGAGCGCGGCGGACAAGCGGTCATGCCCTATCTGCCTCGGCCAGCATGGCAAGGTCTTCCCGCTGAAGATGGTGCCGCCGGCTGACGTGCCACCCGACGTCGCACACCACAAGGGCCTGTCCGACATCCTCTCCAAGGCGCCCCATACGCACGCTCGCATCCCGGACGACCTCGACGTCGAGTTCGTGCCCGAGGTCACGCCGTCACGCCGGTTCCGTCCCGACTAAGGTCTACGCA
>JANNPJ010000708.1:0-4295 GCA_031400005.1 Kineosporiaceae bacterium
TGAACGCAGTCGGGGCGCTGGTCAATTCGACGCCATCCGCGTTCCCAGCGTTCCACAAGGCGCTCTTCGCGAACCAGCCGGAGGAAGGCGGCCCGGGTCTGACCGATCAGAAGTTGATCGATCTCGCGGTCGAGGCCGGCGCCCCCAAGGCAGCGATGACGACGGCGGTCACCGAGCAGACGTACAAGAGCTGGGCGGCCCGGGCCACGGACACGGCGTCCAAGGCCGGTGCGAACTCCACGCCGACCGTTCTGGTGAACGGCAAGAAGATGGCTGACATGGAACCCGCAGCAATCAAGGCCGCCGTCGACGCGGCGGTGGCAGCCGCCAAATAGCCCAGCGGGCCGGTAACTCACGGCTGCTCAGGTGCGCAGCGGGCACTGTGCCCCCGCTAAACCGGTGAAACACGATCATCCGAGCCAGATTTACCGGTCTAGCGGGGGCACAGCGGAGGCCCCCACGTGGCCGCCGGGCGGTGAATTCAGAAGTCAGGACGTCGTCCAGCCGACCGGGTGGGGGGCGGAAGGTGCTTAGCCGTCCGACGGGCGGTCGGCGTGCAGGGCCATCAGGGTGGCCAGCCGGCTGGCCTCGGCCGCTGCTCGCTTGCCGTCCGCTCGCTGGATCGCCATCACCGCCAAGGTGTCGCCGTCCGAGAGGTCGAGCAGCACCCAGGGGTCGTCCGGAGCGAAGTTAATACCGACGATCTCGGCCCATTCCAGCCGTCGGGTGAGCAGCACGTTGCGGACCACCAGCCCCGATTCGGCCGGTAGCGCGCTCACCGACGCCAGCCGGTACAAGCCGAAGCCGATCAGGGCCGCCACCACGACGAACCCGAACCGGTCGTACCAGCTGACGGCGTTCGGACCCGACCACGGCAGCATCGCGGCGGCGATCAGAAGCACGATGCCCTGACAGACCGCGGCAATCCAGCCGACCGCCCGTCCCCGCCGGGAACGGAACGGCGCATGCAGGGACTCCCGTCCCGACTCGCTCACAGGTGCCTGCTCAAAGGTGACTGTAGACGTCGTCCAGGGTCAGACCACGAGCGATCATCAGCACCTGCAGGTGGTACAGCAGCTGGGAGATCTCCTCGGCGGTCCGGTCCGCGGACTCGTACTCCGCCGCCATCCAGACCTCGGCGGCCTCCTCGATCACCTTCTTGCCGATGGTGTGGACGCCGGCGTCCAGCGCCGCCACCGTGCCCGATCCCTCGGGTCGGGTGGCAGCGCGGTCGGTCAGCTCGGCGAACAGGGCCTCGAACGTCTTCACGGGTCGACCCTATGGCTTCTCGGTCCGATGACGTCGCCCGGCCTGTTCACCCGTACACCGCGTTCACACGTACACCGCTGCTGCCGGCAGTGGCAGTCCACGCAGCACGACTGCGGTCGCCACGGCCGCCATGGCGGCTTCATGTCCCTTGTCCTCAGTCGACCCCGGCAACCCGGACCGGGCCACGGCCTGCTCCACGGTGTCGCAGGTGAGGAGACCGAAGCCGATCGGGATCCCGGTCCGGGTGCTGAGCTCGGCCAGCGCGTGCGACGTCGCCGAACAGACGTAGTCGAAGTGCGGCGTCCCGCCCCGGATCACCACTCCCAGCGTGACGACGGCGTCCAACCCGGAGGCCGCGAGCCGGGCAGCAGCGACCGGCAACTCGAAACTGCCCGGCACCGACACCTCGACCACCTCGGCGACACCGCTGTCCGCCAGCGCCCGCCGGGCACCTGCCAGCAGCCCGGCCATCACCTGCTGATGCCAGGTGGAGTGCACCAAGCCGATCCGCAAGTGCGTGCCGTCCGCTGAAATCGCCGGTGCTCCGTCGCCGCTCATACTCGTCCCTCGCTCGTCACGCGTCGCTGGTTCATCGAACTCCCCCGGTCGGGTTGAGCCCAGTCTGGTCGAGGCCGGTCTGGTTGAGCCCGGTCTGGTCGAGCCCGGTCGGGTTGAGCCCGGTCGGATCGGCCTCGATCTGGTCTAGCTGGTGGCCCATCCGGTCCCGCTTCGTCGTCAGGTAACTGTGATTGTGCGGGGTCTGGCCGACCTGGAGGGAGACTCGCTCGGTGGCGGTCACCCCATGCGTGGCCAGCCCGGTGACCTTGGCCGGATTGTTTGTCAGCAACCGGACGTCGTCCAGGCCGAGGTCGTTCAGGATCGCCGCCGCCGCGCCATACTCCCGCGCGTCCACCGGCAGGCCTTGCGCGGTGTTCGCCGCCACCGTGTCCAGGCCTGCGTCCTGTAATTGATAGGCGGTCAGCTTGGCCAGCAGGCCGATCCCCCGCCCTTCATGCCCGCGCAGGTAAACGACGACGCCGCCCTCCGCCGAGATGGCCGCCAGCGCGGCGTCCAACTGCGGACCGCAGTCGCACCGGCTGGAGCCGAAGGCATCACCGGTCAAGCACTCGGAATGCACCCGGACGAGCGCACCCTGACGTGCCGGCGCCCCGCAGACCAGCGCAACGTGCTCGTGTCCGGTCAACAGATCCCGATACGCGAGGGCACGGAAATCCCCGTGCCGGGTCGGCAACATGCTGTCCGCCACCCGCTGCACGCGGGTCGGCCGGACAACGGATGTCACAGGCCGGGACGTCACGAGTTCAGACGCCGTCAGTTCCGACGCCGTGAGATCAGACACCGCAAGCCCGGACGCCGTGAGTCCAGCCGCCGTCAGCCCGGGCACCGCAGACCCGGACGCCGCAAGCCCGGACGCTGCTGGCCCGGTCACCAGATCCGCTGTGGCCACCCCGTCTCCGATCTGCAGCCGGTAGTCGGCCAGGTCGGCAATGCTGATCAGCGGCAGATCGTGAGCGTCCGCGAACGCCCGCAGGCCAGGCAGGAGCATCACCGGCCCGGCGTCCGTGACCACTTCGGCCAGGACCCCGACCGGCGGCAGACCGGCCAATCGGCACAGGTCCACGGCGGCCTCGGTGTGCCCACGGCGAACCAGGACGCCACCCTCGCGGGCCCGCAGCGGGAAGATGTGCCCCGGCCGGACCAGGTCATCCACCGCCGTGCCGGTCTCGGCCAGCAGCCGTAGGGTCACGGACCGGTCGGCAGCGCTGATCCCGGTCTTCACCCCGTGTCGGGCATCCACCGAGACGGTGTACGCCGTCCGCAGTGACTCCTCATTACGCTCCACCATCAGCGGCAGGCCGAGCCGGTCGGCCATCGCGTCGGGCATCGGCGCGCAGAGCACACCGGAGGTGTGCCGGATGGTCCAGCCCACCCACTGCGGGGTCGCATGCACCGCCGCCAGGATCACGTCACCCTCGTTCTCCCGATCCGCGTCGTCGACGACGATGACCGGCAGCCCGCGCCGGAGCGCATCGATGGCGAGGGGCACGCTGTCCAGCGCAATCGCCCCCTGGCCCGCGAGCTGCTCCCAGTCCTGGTCCTGCACGGAGCTGGGACCCTGCTGAACCTGCAGGCCGCTCATCGGGCAGCAACTTGGTGCACGGTGAGCCGTTCCACGTACTTGGCGAGCACATCGACCTCCAGGTTTACCCACTCACCGAGCGCCCGATGGCCAAGCGTGGTTCGGCTGAGCGTCTCCGGGATCAGCGAGACGGTAACCACGCTGCCGCCCTCGGGTTTGTCCTCGAGCTCGGCCACGGTCAGCGAGACGCCGTCCATCGTGATCGAGCCCTGGGCGACGATGTACCTGGACAACGAGGCAGAGACGGCGACTCGAACCAATTCCCAGCCGTCACCGGGCACCCGGTCCACCACAGTGCCGGTGCCGTCGACATGTCCCTGCACGATGTGACCACCCAGCCGGCCGCTGGCCGGGACCGGACGCTCAAGGTTCACCGGCACCCCGGGGGCGGCGGTGACCAGGGAGGTCAGCGCGAGAGTCTGGGCCATCACGTCGGCGGTGAAGGTGTCACCGGCCAGATCGACGACGGTCAGACAGACCCCGTTGACCGCGATCGACGCACCGGGGACCGCATCCGCGGTGACCACTGGCCCGCGTACGGTCACCCGGGCGGAATCCGCCCCGGGAACGAGTTCGACCACTTCGCCGAGCTCTTCGATGATGCCGGTGAACATTGACCCTCCTGGCACGCCATGGGCGGGCTCCGGGGGTCATGACGGGATCGGCTGAACCGATGCGTCATCCGACGACGGGCAGGGACGCCATCGGTTGATGGGTCCATACTCATCGCCGCGTGCTGCCTCCCATCCGGACTTTCACCGTCGGTCCTGGAATTTCACCAGGTCAACCGGCCGCTGGCTGCGGTCGGGTCGCGGACTGTCACCGCCGGTTCGGAATTACACCGACCCCGGAGCACGCATTGCTG
>JANNPJ010000715.1:0-2049 GCA_031400005.1 Kineosporiaceae bacterium
CTGGGCCGGTTCCCGGCCGGCGTCCCGCTGGCGATCCTGGTCTTCCCGATCCTGGCCGGCTTCCGAACCACCTGCTACTACTACCGCAAGGCTGGCTACCGCAGTCTCTGGGCCTCTCCGCAGGCCTGCGCGGTCCCCGAGCCGCACGCGAAGTACACCGGCGAGACCCGCTTCCCGCTCGGGGTGATGAACGCGCACCGGTTCTTCTTCTACGCTGCCAGCCTGCTGTTGCTGGTCAACGCCTACGACGTGACCAGGGCCTTCCACGGCAAGGACGGCGGCTTCGGCATCGGCCTGGGCACGCTGATCATGGCGACAAACGTCGTCATGTTGGGCCTGTACTCGCTGTCGTGCCATTCCTGTCGGCACGCCGTCGGCGGTCGCCTCAAACACTTCTCCAAGCACCCGGTCCGGTACCGGATGTGGACTGTGGTCTCGAAGCTCAACCCGAAGCACGGGACGTTCGCGATGACCTCGTTGTTCACCGTGATTCTCACCGACGCGTACATCATGGCGCTGTCGGCCGGGTGGTTCTCCGACCTGCGCTTCATCAACTAACCCCACGCTGACTGCGAGCTAACTGATGCCTTCGGCTAGCGACAGGCCTTCCGCCATCGACAGGCCTTCCGCTATCGACGGGCCTTCGGGCATCGCCGCCGCGAGCCCTCCGATGCCGTCGGATCTGGCCACCATCAGCGCCCACAATCGTTCGACAGCAACATCCGACAAGGGAGTCCGATGACCGTCCCCGCCGACCAGGCGTCCACCACCACCCAGGTAGAGCGCCTGCCGTACGACGTTCTGGTGGTCGGCGCTGGCGGCGCCGGCCTGCGAGCGGCGATCGAGGCCCGCGAGCAAGGTATGCGAACGGCGATCCTGTCCAAGTCGCTGTTCGGCAAGGCGCACACGGTGATGGCCGAGGGTGGCGCCGCGGCCGCGATGGGCAACGCCAACTCCAAGGACAACTGGCAGGTCCACTTCCGCGACACGATGCGCGGCGGCAAGTTCCTGAACAACCCGCGGATGGCCGAGCTCCATGCCCGGGAGGCCCCGGCCCGGGTCTGGGAGCTGGAAACCTACGGTGCGCTGTTCGACCGGACGCCGGACGGCAAGATCAGCCAGCGCAACTTCGGCGGGCACGAGTACCCGCGGCTGGCTCACGTCGGCGACCGGACCGGCCTGGAGCTGATCCGCACCCTGCAGCAGAAGATCGTCTCGCTGCAGCAGGAGGACTACGCGGAGTTCGGCGACTACGAGAAGTACCTCAAGGTGTTCCACGAATTCGCCGTCACCGACCTGCTGATGGACGGCGAGTCGATCTCCGGAGCGTTCGGGTACTACCGCGAGACCGGCGCCCTGGTCGCCTTCTCAGCGCCCGCCGTGATCCTGGCTACCGGCGGGATCGGCAAGACCTTCAAGGTCACCAGCAATTCCTGGGAGTACACCGGTGACGGCCACGCGCTGGCCCTGCGGGCCGGCGGCACGCTGATCAACATGGAGTTCATCCAGTTCCACCCGACCGGCATGGTCTGGCCGCTGTCAGTCAAAGGGCTGCTGGTCACCGAGTCGGTGCGCGGTGACGGCGGAGTGCTGCGCAACAGCGAGGGCAAGCGCTTCATGTTCGACTACGTGCCCGACGTCTTCCGGGCGCAGTACGCGACCACGGAAGAAGAGGCCGACCGCTGGTACAAGGACCCGGAGAACAACAAGCGCCCACCGGAACTGCTGCCTCGTGACGAGGTGGCCCGGGCGATCAACTCTGAGGTCAAGGCCGGGCGCGGATCTCCGCACGGCGGGGTCTTCCTCGACGTCTCCACCCGGCTCCCGGCCGAGGAGATCATCAAGCGGCTGCCGAGCATGTACCACCAGTTCAAAGAACTGGCCGACGTCGACATCACCGCCGAGCCGATGGAGGTCGGCCCGACCTGTCACTACGTGATGGGCGGCATCGAGGTCGAGGCGGACACCGAGGCGGCCAAGGTGCCGGGGTTGTTCTCGGTGGGTGAGTGCTCCGGCGGCATGCATGGATCCAACCGGCTGGGCGGCAAC
>JANNPJ010000735.1:0-7371 GCA_031400005.1 Kineosporiaceae bacterium
GTCGAGGACAGCTTCACCTGGATGCTCACCTTCCTCGACCACGGACTCAAGGCACACCGGCCCGATCCACTGCCCGCCCAGGCCGCCGTGCAGATTGCGGAGGCCGCAAGGGCCAAAACTTGATCCGCCCGCCACTACCTCAGGACAGTGCTGTGGAAGTGCTCCTCGTACCGGCGGGCGCCGTCGGGGGTGGCGGTGGCCTGCCAGCTTCGCGCGATCATGGGCTGCCGGCTGGGGCGGGATTCTTGAGCTTCAGGGTCCATGTTTGGCCAACGAGGTCATGACCGAAGCTGTGGTGGGGCTCCTCCGCAGTGAGGACGAACCCGGCGGCTTGGTAGATCCGGCGCGCGGACACGAGTACGTCGTTGGTCCACAGAAGGACCTGCCGGTAGCCGGCCTGATGGGCGAAGGAGAGGCACTCGTCGACGAGGCGGGTGCCGAGGCCGAGGCCGCGGGCTGCCGGGGTGACCAGGAGGATGCGCAGCTTGGCCGTGCCGGGTTCATCATCGGCCACCAGGAAGATGCATCCGGCGCGTTCACCGTCGGCTTCGGCGATCCACGCTGCCTCGCGGGATCCGTCGTGGCCGAGGGCGTAGTCAGCGACGATCTTCGCGACCAGGGCTTCGAAGTCGGTGTTCCAACCGAACTGCTGGCCGTAAACCTCGCCGTGCGTCATGACTACCCAACCCAGGTCTCCGGGACGGTCGGCGGGGCGCACGGTGATATCGGTCGGCCGATGCCCTTGCTTCACGATCATCCCCTGCTCGACTGAAACGACTGTTTCAGTCGAGCATAAGCTACGCCGGTGACCAAAGAAGGGAGATGTGCGCTCACCAGACCTACCCGGCTGGATCTGGACTCGTTTGCTCGGCGGCGGTGCGGGCGCGAAGGGCATCGACTGCGGCCGCTGGGTCGTCGGCGTAGAACCGGAAGGTCTGGGCCTGTGCCGTGCGGCCCAGTACGCGGACGTATTCAAGCGGTTCCGCCAGCTGCACGGTGATGGTCGTCTCGTTGGCCACCGGCAGGTCGGCGACGCCGTCCGGGTCGATGTTTCCCACCTTGCTCTTGGTGTACCGGCGTTCGGGCCGGGTCGACACGATGTGCCCGGCCGGGATCTGGATGTCGAGCAGTGCGCCGTACCGCAGCCGCAGCGAGCCGTCGGCACCTACGACGTGGGGCCGGACCACGCAGGAGGCGTGCAGGGCGATGACGAAGTACACCCCCCAGAGGTCGAGGATCAGCGTCACTGCATGCACCACCGGCCACGGGATCAGGAGGGCCAGGCCCACGGTCTCGAGAATCGACACGAACAGGAAGACGTACAGCACCGCCATCTGCCCGCCCGCGTAGGGCACCGCGACGTCACCGGGACCCACGCCGTGCGGGCCGCGGCGGGCTACCCAGCGCAGAAAGCTTGTCCCGAGACGGAATTCGTGGACGGTGAGCTTGCGGACCACCGCCGGGACGGTGTCGGCGACCGCAGCGAGGGCGGCCGGGTGCGGCGTCAGCCCGCTTCGTCGATGCCGGCGGTAGTCCGAGGAGAACACGACGGCGGCCGCCGCGACGATGGCGAGCAGCACCGCTTCCACTGCCCGGCGAGCTCCGTCCGGGATGTCGGCCCCGGACGCCAGGCAGAGCACCAGGAGCAGCTCTCCGGGCACCATGGCCACGAATGACCATCGGACCAGCGTGCGCAGCCGGTTCATCGGGCACGCTCCTTCATCAGCACGAGTGCCCGCAGGACGGCGGCGGTCTGGGCCGGTGAGAAGTCGGTGAAGAACTCCGCGGCGAAGCCCTCCGTCGCGTCCAGGTCCGGGATGTCGGGCAGTCCCATCGCGATCAGCGTCTCCGGCGGCATGCTGTCAGCCATGGCGACGGCGGCGGCCTCAATCCGGGGATCGGTCTCGGGCGCGTCGGCCAGCTCGTCGAGCAGGGCGTAGACCACGTAGGCGCGAGCAACGGCGTCCGGATCGGCGCTCAGTGTCTCCATCAGGCCGGCCAGCCAGTTCTGATGGCCGGCCGGAGCGCTGGTCTCCAGCAGGGCGAGCAGCTCACGCTCTTTCACCGCCATCGCGGGCTCCGGTCCCGGCAACCGGTCGGCGGTCCGAGCCATCTGCTCGAACACCGCTGCCAGCTCCGGCGAGACCGGTGCCTGCGACGACAGCCGGCCGTCGTTCTCCGCCTGCCGTAGCAACTGGGCCAGGCGAACCCGCCGCTGCCGGATGGCCTCCTCCTGTCGGGCCAGGTCAGTGTCGAGTTCCTGCAGCACCTCGACCAGATCCCGGCCGGCGTCCTCGGCCAGCACGGCCCGGACCTCGTCCAGGCTCAACCCCAGCTCGGACAGGCGCCGGACGCGGGCCAGTTCGACGGCGTCCCGCAGCGCGTACTCCCGGTACCCGTTGGGCTGCCGCGCCGGCTCCGGCAGCAGGCCGATCTGGTGATAGTGACGCACTGCTCTCGTGGTGATGCCGACCAGATCCGCGAGCTCTCCGATACGCATGCCCTAAGTACAAACGTTGACGCTGCGACAAGGTCAAGCGGTGGGGTTCTCAATCCCTCTTTTGCGAATGTTCCGGTGACAGCGCTCCTGCCCGTGCTGCGGCGAGCGCGATTGCGGCGGCCAGGTCAGCGATGGTCTCGTCGATCGGCTCGGCAGTGACCAGCACTCGCAGGTAAATCGGGGCGATGAGGGTCTTGAGTAGTTCGGTCGGCTCGGTGTCGTGTGGCACCTCGCCGCGCTTGATCCCGCGAACGATCATCGGTTCCGCGCGACGCATGCGGTCGTCGAAGAACTGCCGCTTGGCGTCGGCGACCTCCGGAATATCGGCTCCACCGATGAGCATGACGTTGATCATCGCCTGTCCAACCGGGCTGGTAAGTGCTCGGACCAAGGACAGCGCCCAGGTCCGCAGGTCGCCTTCCAGGCTTCCGGTGTCCGGGATCGTGACGACGGCCATCTCATCGGTGAGGGCGTCGATCACCAGTGACTGCCGGTCACCCCACCGCCGATACACCGTCGTCTTGTTCACCCCGGCCCGACCCGCCACATCCTCGATGCTCAGCGCGGCGTATCCACGGTCGGCCAGTTCGAGCAGAGTCGCGGCGAGGACTGCTCTGCGCACTTTCGGCCCTCGGCCTACCGTCTGCCGTCTCTTGAGTTGCTCGTTCTCAGACGTCATCGCAACTCCGTATTGCTTTAGGTGTGGGCGGTGTGTCAGGCTCAGCTTATCGCAACTTGGAGTGGCGATAGGCGCGAGCTGCCGGTGCCGTGCGCCGGCCACGACGGCGACGCGACGCCCCGGAACCCTTCCTTCGTCTCGCCCCGGCAGAAAGAACCGGCCATGCCCCTTACCCCAATCGTGCTCAGCGTCATCGGTGCGACTACGACAGCCAACGCTGTGCTTCCGACCTGGACATCCTCGAACTGGCGGCGCACTACGACTCCTAGCCTTGGCCGGTGCGGCGGCCGCCTGTCATGAACGACGTCCCAACCCCGAAAAGTGCTGCGAAGTGGTCTTGGCGCCGTGTCGGTAGAGCCGTCATCGCCGTCGTCGGCGGCACAGCCGTGTTGCTTGCGGCCGGATTGATCCTCTGGGACGGCGGGGTCAACGACGATCCCCGTCGACAGCTCATGCGTGACGTAGCAGTAGATCTCAAAGCCGCCGACACCGCGCAGGGTCCCATCGAGTACGACCTGTACGGTGCTGAAGGGCCCGTCGTGCTGTCTGTCCATGGCGGCTTGGGTGGCGCGGACCAGGGCCGGTTGTTCGCGAGTTGGCTGCAGCGCGACGGGTTTCGACTCCTCAGCCCGTCGCGTCCGGGCTACCTCGGCACCCCGCTGAGCAGCGGACGGACCGTCGAACAGCAAGCCGATCTGCTTGCGGTGCTCCTCGACAAACTTCAGATCAGACGGGTCGGCGTGTTCGCGGTCTCTTCGGGAAGCCCAATCGCGACGACCTTCGCCGCCCGCCATCCGGAACGAGTTTGGGGGCTGGTCACGATCGGCGGTGTCAGCCGCGCCAACCCGCAAGCCGCACCTGGCTCCGGCGTAAGGCGCACCTTCTTGAACACCATCGGCCAAAAGCTCGCCGCCCTCACCGCGCAGGTGTCCCTTGAGTCCATCGTCGCGGGCACCCTCAACGAGACCAGCACGTTCACCGCCCAGCAGAAAAGCGAACGAGGCAGACACATCATGGACGACGCCGATGTCAAGGCGTTCTTTCAAGCGATGTTCGAAACGACTCTTCCGTACGAGAAAAGATGGCCGGGCACCGACAACGACACGCTGCAGACGCGGAATCTCCGCATCCCGCTCGACACCATCACCGCCCCGACGCTGGTGATTCACGGTATCCAGGACGGAGATGTGCCGATCGAAGACAGTAAGCATGTCGCCGCACAGATCCGCGGAGCACAGCATTACTGGGCTCCCAACGAGGATCATCTCGGATTTTGGCTGAGCCCTCGATCAGCAGATCTTCAGCACATCGTCCGAACCTTCCTGCAGGAGAACGCCCTTCAACCTTGAGCAATGCTGCATCCTGTCGGCCACTCGGGCCGGGCGACGCAGGTAAGCAGATCCACCGGATGCAGTTAGCGCGTGACCTTGCCGAGCCGGCCCCGCTGACTCTGCGCACTGTGGAGTCTGGCGACGTAGTCGTTAGCCCAGGTGATCGCGGAGTCCAGGTCGGGCAGAACGTCGAGTCCTGCGGCGGACGCCGAATAGGTGGTTGCCCAATCCGTTCCGGGTTTGATATCCGGCGGCCAAATGTGCTTCCTGCGGAACGTGAACAAGCGGGCGCAGGTTTGGCCAACGTGATCGTCGGAGGTAGGGCAGGAGGTCTCGAGGAGTTGTAGGTCGACGAGGTCGTGGGCTCGGTCGCTGCCTGGCTGGCTGACGGCATGGAGCTTCTGGGCTATTTGGTGATCGTGTGCGACAACAGGAATGGGATCAGGTCTGGGCAGCCCGAGGGCTGTAAAGAGGTCCGGGATGTCGTCGGCGAGGGCGGTAGGCGGATCAAGGGTGTCGCCGAGTTCGTCGTGGCCGATCTCGAGGACGATGGTGATGAGGTCCCGGCTGTTGTAAGTGACCTTGATGTTTCGGGCGGTCATGATGTAGTCGGGTGGGACGTCAGGTGGGCGGGAAATGCTACGAGAAGGACGAATCTCACCGGTGAATCCGGCCCAGCCGATGCGGAGCGCTTGGCCGAAGTCGGAGAGAAACTCCTCGAGTCCGTCGCGGCGAGCAACGTCGAGGTCGGTGCTGAACCGTGAGCCGTCTACGCCAAGTCGCAGCTTCATCGCGGTGCCACCCTTGACGGCTGAAGGGGGAAGCAGTTGCCCGACGGCGACCGTTGCGACGGTGCGAGTGATGATGTTGGCACGGGCTTGGTCGCCGCCTGCGTTGTTCTCGATGCGCTTGCGCAACGCGGCGACGTGCGGTGGTGGCTTGTCCGGTTGGGGACTCATGCGCTGGTCGGTGTCCCCTGGCTGGTGGCTTTGGTTGTGGCTGGCTGTGCCGCGTGCGGCCGCCGACTTGGCACATTTCGGCTCGGTGCGACGGCGGTGAGGCGTCGTCGTACTCGCGTCGCTTCGCGGGGGTCGATGAGGCCGGCGTGACGGGCCTCGGTGAGGGCAGCCAGGAGTCGTTCGGTCATAACCGTGCCGCGGCTATCGAGGATGGCCTGGCCAACCGTGGTCGAGCGGATTCCCTCGTAGGTGGTGATCAGTTCTGGGGGAAGGGCACGTTGGACGATGTCGACGAATCCGGGATCCTTGGGACGGGTGCGTCGTGGGGTGGCGACCTTGATCCGTTTGGGTTCGACCATGGCCAGCCCGAGGAGGGCAAGGACGGCGTCCCCGATCAAGTAGGCATCATCGCCGGTTCGGATCACGGCTTCAGCGTAAGCGTCGCGCTGAGTGCGACGGGCGTCAGTGAAACGGTAGACGCCGCGGCGAACATGCTGAAGGGCACCACGTGCCGCGAGTTTGCGGAGTTCGACGGTAGGTATGCCGAGGTCTGCTGCATCCCGGGTAGTGACATAGCCGTAGTTCTCGTCCGCTATTTCCCGGAGCTGCTGGCGGTATGTCATCCGAGTGGCTCCTCTCTAGCGCAGTCAGAACAGTACCGATATCGGTACTGTTCTGAACTCATCTGCATACGGTGACTATGTCAGAAGCGTACCTCTAGTGGTACGGAACTGCCATGCCGTGTGAGGCGGTTCTGCGCGAAGGGTCGACGAGGGCCTGTCGACGTTCATCGAGGGTTTGCTGCTAGCCGCTTACGTCACCGATGGGCATCTTCAAGACAGCGTGCACTTCGCCAGCGGTTTCGCCTTGTGCCGGGCGGCCGGTTGCGTGGTGACCGGCATCCACGGGCAGCCGGTGCATACCGGTGCGGGCGGATTGGTCGTGGCGGCAGATCAAGAGACTCATTCGATCTTGCTCAGGCTGATCGGCACCAGTTTGCGGACGCCGGATCGCCCCGGCGATGGCGCGCCGTCACCCTCGATGCCGACGGCCACGGCCGCCGGCTCGTTGTGCGCGTTCCACTGCACGATCGACGGGTGGTGACCGAGGGTGTCGACCGCCGCGCGGGCCTGGATGACGGCCTGGCCCCGGACCGACCTCGCGTACCCCCACTGCAGCGGGAAGTCCTGCAGCAGCAGCACGCCGAGCTCGTCGGCCGCGTCGTAGACGTGGCGGGGTGCGATGTGCCCGTGCACCCGCAGCGCGTCGAGTCCGGCGTCGACCGCGAGCTCGATGTCGCGGCGCGACTCGGCCGGCGTGACATCGGCGAGCGCGACGTTTCCGGGCAGGAGGTTGGCGCCTTTGAGGAACAGCCGCTCGCCGTTCACGGAGCACTGCCAGTCGTTCCACGCGACCACCCGCAGGCCGGTGCGGCGGGCTCGGGTGTCGCTGGTGACGCCGTCGACGGTGACCTCCACGCCGATCGTGGTCAGCGGCTGGTCGCCGAGCCCGCGCGGCCACCACAGGGCCGGATCGGCGATGTCGAGGCTCCAGTTGACCTCGTTCAGACCGGCGGCGAGCCGGCGCTCCTGCTCGAACGCGAGCTCACCGTCGACCGCGGTCCGAAGCGTCACGCGACGAGGTCCGTCGCTGTCGAGGCGCGCCGACAGCAGCACGTGGGCCCGCGTCTCGTCGGCGTCGCGGCACAGCACGCGAAAGCGGTCGACGCGGACCGGCCCGGTGTCGAACACGTGCACCGGGCGCCAGATCCCGCCGGGGTTCCAGGTGCGGTCGATGCAGTCCCAGTACTGGAACACACCGGTGATGGTGCGCTTGCCGCGATGGCTGCGCTGAGGTGGGCAGGCGACCTCGATCGCGACAACGTGTTCCTCACCGATGCGC
>JANNPJ010000410.1:0-2747 GCA_031400005.1 Kineosporiaceae bacterium
GGATGATGCTCGCCACCGGCTGCCGGATCGGGGAATGCCTGGCGATTGGCTGGACGGAAGTGGATCTCGAAACCGAAGAGGTCGACATCGCCTGGCACCTCGTCAGGGAAACCAGGGTAGGTCTGACGCGCAAGATCTCGACCAAATCGGGGAGGAAGGGTGAGCGCCTGGTCCCGTTGCCCGGTTGGGCGGTGACGATGCTCAAGCGGCGTCGGGCGGCAATCGGGGCTGGAGTCGAGCCGGTGTTTCCGGACTCGCTCGGCGGCTGGCGCGACCCCTCGAACGTCCGGCGGGTGTGGCGTGAGGTCCGGGACGACGCCGAGATGGAGGGGCTGGTCAGCCACACCCTGCGCAAGACCGTGGCGAGTTTTCTGGACGATGCGAACGTCTCTGCGCGCAAGATCAGTGACCAGCTCGGGCACGCCAAGGTGAGCATGACTCAGGATCGTTACCTTGGTCGGCGGCTGACCGATCGGCAGACGTCAGACGTCCTGGACGACATGTTCGAGGACCCAGCGGACGATGCCGAAGAGGCGACATAGTGGCGTCTTGCGCACACCGCGCTGTTGACCTGGAACAGGGAACGTCGAAAGGTGCCATGAAGCTCGACCGAGGCGGTGCATTGCTCGCGGTCTGCCTCTGGCTACTGATCGCAGCAAGCAGCCTCGTGTGCGCGACTTCGTACTTTGTCCCGTACTCGCCAGCCGTGTTCGACGTGAGTCTCGCGGTGCTCTGCGGCGTGATCGTGGTCGGAACGGTCTCCTGCTTCAGAAGGGCCAGACGCTCTGGGACGTCCTTCTTCCGGGCCGTACGCCTGTCGGCACGCGAAGCGCTCGCGATCATTTGGGCACTCTTCTAGCCCGGAGCGGGGCTCTACATCTGGGGCGGCGCTCCGGACCCGAATCGAGTAAAAGACCCCAATAGTTCCCCTGGCAGCAATCAGGTCCTTGATCCGAAGCTGGATCAAGGGCCTGACCTGCGCTTATGTGGGCCCCCGGGGGATCGAACCCCGAACCCGCGGATTAAAAGTCCGCTGCTCTGCCGATTGAGCTAGAGGCCCTCGGGGCAAGTACAACCCCGCCCATAGGGTAGACGGTGCAAGCCCTGCATGGGTTGCAGGCTGATGCACCGGGGGACAGATTACCCTGGAGTACGCACCGGATTGCCAGTCGTAGGCAGAGGCAGTGTGGATCGCCGCCCTGATGCGCCCGTCAAACCCTCTTTGCCAGCCGTTGGACGCGGCAGGACGCGCACGGAGACTCAGCAAGGTGCGGCGGGCCAGCAGGGCGCATGAAGGCCAGCAGGGCATGAGGGCCAGCACGGCGCGAGACGGAAGTCAGCCGGCCGCCACGGTGGCGGCGATGTCGGCGAGGAAGCGGGAGCCCTGTTCGCCGTCCACCAATCGGTGGTCGAAGGAGAGGCTGAGCGTCGTCACCCAACGCACCGCGAGTTCGCCCTCATGTACCCAGGGCTGCTCGCGGACGGCGCCGAGGCAGAGGATCGCCGCCTCGCCCGGATTCAGGATGGGCGTGCCGCTGTCGACGCCGAACACCCCAACGTTCGTGATGCTGATCGTCCCACCGGTCAGGTCGGCGGGCGTGGCTCGGCCCTCGCGTGCGGTTTCGGTCAACTGCTCTAGAGCTCGTGCCAGGCTGATCAGGTCGAGGTCGCCGACGTCCTTCAGATTGGGCACCATCAGTCCACGCGGTGTGGCGGTGGCGATCCCGAGGTTTACGTAGCGCTTGAGCACGATCTCCTGCGCCTGCTCGTCCCAGGAGGAGTTCAGCGAGGGATTGCGCTCCAGCGCCGCCAGCAGAGCCTTCGCAACGAAGGCCAGCATGGTCAGTCGCACGCCGCCGAGGTACGTGCTGCCGCGAAGCCGCCTGAGTAGATCCATCGTCGGTGTGACGTCGACGGTGATGAACTCGGTGACGGTCGGCGCGGTAAATGCGCTTCGCACCATCGCCTGGGCTGTCGCCTTCCGGACGCCGCGGATGGGGATCCGTTCCTCGCGCTCGGTTGGCGCCGCGACGGGCGTGGGCGAAGCAGTGGGCGGGAGGGGAGCAGCGGGGGTGGGGGAGGCAGGGCTGGGCGTAGGGGCAGCCGTGAGTGCGTCGCGCCCGGCTAAATGATCGAGCACGTCCTGGCGGGTGATGATGCCGTCCGGGCCGCTGCCCCGGACGGTGGTCAAGTCCAGTCCGTTGTCTCGGGCCAGCTTGCGGACCAACGGCTTCGCCAATGGACGCACGGTAGCGGGCGACAGCGCGATGGGTGCAGCAGGAACGGGTGCCGTAGCGAGGGGCGCAGCCGTGGCGGGGGTGGGTGCGGCAGCGACCGGTGCAGCGGGGGTAAGTGCGGCAGCGACTGGTGCAGCGGGGGTGGGTGCGGCAGGGATCGGGGTGGCGGACCTTGGCTGGGAGGCAGGCACCGGTCTCGGTCGGCCGTTGCGGCGGCTGCTGGTGCCGGAGGTCGCGCCGTACCCGACCAATACCGGAACGCGCTCCTCCGCAGGTCTCGTTGTGTCAGTTTGCGCATGATCGCGGGGAGAGTTGCCGCCGTCAGCGGACGAGGAGGCTGGGGACGAGGAGGCTGGGGACGAGGAGGCGGGGGACGAGGAGGCGGGGGCGTCCACGGCGAAGGTGATGATCGGGGTGCCGACCAGGACGGTGTCGCCCTCGGCGACGTGCAGAGCGACGACCTGCCCGGCGTACGGTGAGGGCAGTTCCACCGCCGCCTTCGCGGTCTCC
>JANNPJ010000042.1:0-11333 GCA_031400005.1 Kineosporiaceae bacterium
GTCAGCGACCAGCCGACGCGAGAGGAGGTCGGCCTCAGGGTCGATGAGCAATCGCTCGGTCACGTCGGCGGCGGTGTCCCGATAGCTTTCGGGTAGCGCGTCGACCACCTTGAGCATGGCCGAAGCGAGCGCTGAGCCGAGGCCGAATGCCTGTGCGCCGCGCCGCGATCCGGCTACCAGCAGGGCAAGAGCCTCGTCGTTGTTCAGTCCGGTGAGCTCGGTACGGAAACCAGGAAGCACCGCGAACCCACCGTGCCGCCCGCGTTCGGCGTAGACCGGGACGCCCGCTGCGGACAGCGCCTCGATATCGCGCAGCACGGTGCGGGTGGAGACCTCCAACTCGCGGGCCAGCGCGGTCGCGGACAGCCGACCGCGCTGGCGCAGCAGCAGAACCAGGGAGACCAGCCGGTCGGCGCGCATGCGAGGACTCTAAAGGAATACCGACAGAGGATGTCGCTATTCGCTGCAAGGCTGCGCTGATGGACGAGTGCGAGCGACGTGGGCCGCTAGGCCTGCCCGCAGATCCATGGGCAGGCCTAGCTCAGCTCACGAAAATCGTTGGCCAACAAGGGTTTACGCCGATGACCGGGGCGGCAGATGACGCCCTGGTCAGGTTCTGGTCAGCGCCTGACGAGAACGACCTCGTAGGTGGGCGAGGTGGGCGGGAAGCCGGTGTCGATGTGCCCGTTCACGACGGCGAGTCGAGTACCGAAGAGCGCCGCCGTGGTGGTGAAGCCGAAGTCCGGGCTGGTGATGACCTTTTGCTTGACGCCGCGGCGGAGATCGGCGGTGAGCTTGAATCGGATGACCTTGTTGTCGTTCTGGACCACCCAAAGGTGGCGCTTCTTGAGGATGAGGCCGTCTGCGGTGGGTACGTTGAGGCCTCTGATCAGCTTGGTGGCTCCGGAGCGCGGGTTGACGGTGTAGATCCGTCCGCCGGCGCTGTGGGCGATCAGGAGAGTGCGTCCGTCGGGGGTGGCCTCGATCCCGTTAGTGCTGGGGGCCACCTCGGTGGCGGGACCGGTGAGCGTGAGCGTGCGGGCCTTGCCGGGCTTGCCGCGCTTGCTGATCGGCACGAAGAAGAGCTTGGCCTGGCCTGAGTCGGTGAACCAAGCGCCACGCGGGGTGAGGACCACGTCGTTGATGAAACTGCCTGTGGTGCCGCCGAGCTGGTAGCTGGCGACAGTCTCGCCGGTGCCGGTGGCATAGACGTAGGCCTGGCCGGTTGCCCCACCCGCGACCAGAAGCAAGCCGTGGCGCAGGTTGACCTTCATCCCGACCGCCATCCGGCCTTCGGGGGCGTCGATGACCCGTCTGACGATGCCGCTGCGGATGTTGCCGCGGAAGATGTCGCCACCCACAAGGTCACCCGCGTAGAAGGTGAAGCCCTTACCCGGGGCGATGCCTTCGGCCGAACTGGCACCGGTCAGCGTGATCACCGTGTCACGCTGGGCGACGGCGCGGACCTCGGCTGTTGCGGTTGCGGTGGCGGCCGTGCTCGAGCTGATGAGCAGTCCGACAGCTAGCAGCGGCACACCAGCGCGGCGGAGGACTCTGCCGGTGCCGTGTTTCAGGTTGATCTCTGTCATGAGGTTCCGTTCCGTTGTGGCTTCCGCGTGTCGTTAACGGCTGTGATCCGGGCGGGCATGGCGTCACGGACTTTAGCGGTGTTGACGAAATGTTCGAAAACGGACGACGCGGCAGGCAGGGCAGCGCGGACGATGAAGTGGGCGTCATCCACGACCGTAGGTGTTCTCCGGCGCGGATGCCGTCCTGAATGAAGGCCACGCCGACGCCCCGGCCACCCGAGATCAGGTGGCCGGGGCATCGGCGTACGTAACCGTTCAGGGACAGGTAAACACGGTCTCGACGTCACACAATGTGTCGACATCGGCCCCACCATGCCCGGTGTCCTGCTGCGCCCCACCGGTCAGCTCGTCCACTCCCGGGCCGCCCCGCAGGATGTCTGGACCGTCATCCCCGAACAACCGGTCCGCGTCGCCGTCACCGAAGAGGTCGTCCGCGAGCGGACCTCCGTACAATTGGTCGTCCCCAGGCCCGCCCTCGAGAGTGTCCCGACCGTTGGTGCTGGGTAGGACGCCGGGCTGGTCGTCGCCGAAGATGATGTCGGGCCCGTCGCCACCGACGACCTCGTCCGGCCCCTCACCGCCCTCAGCGTAGTCGGAGAGCCCAGGCCCCAGGTCGATCGTGTCCTCGCCCTTGTCGCCGTACGCTGCATCGATACCATCCAGAGCGTCGATGATGTCGTCGCCTGCGCCGCCGCACAGCATGTCACCGGTGGTGCTGCCGGTGATCGTGTACGCACCACCGTTGCCCATGATCCAGTCCGGAACGGCATTCATGTTGCCCAGCACTTCGGCGTTCGCATTGCCAACGAAGGTGTCGTAGCCGAGGGGCCGCGGCCTGGGCCTGCGTGAATCCGTTGCACTCGGGAACGAGTACGGCGGCGGTCTGAGCGTTCGCGGTCGGTGCGGTGAGTGCGGCCCCTCCGGCGAGGAGCAGCGCCGCCCCGACGCCAAGGAAACGGGATCTGCGACGACGGCGGGAAGAGCCGGACGTTACTGCATCGATGCTCCCGTCACTGTCACGGAGCGGGAATTTGGGGGTGCTGGTGGTTGGCATTGGTCGTCGTCCTTGCCTTGGTTGTCGAGTGCGCTTCGCCCTCGGCCGTCGGAATCGACTGCACGCCTTACGGTTGGCGCTAACCGAGCGCTAACCGAGCGCTAACCGGCTCAGCCCGCTCACACGCAGACCCCGCTCGGCGATCAAAGCGCCGACCCCCAGCAAACCGCCACCGGCGGCCCGTATTTCATTGAGCAGATTGGTTGCTCTCCTTAGCACCCGCAAGGGTGGAGCGTGATTCCCAACCTTCAGCAGTCGCCGTTTGGCCCGGGGGCAGTCATCCGGGCGGATCCGTCAGCCACCAGCCTTCTGCCATCAGCAGGTCAACCTGGCGCACCGCTTCGGCCACCCGTTCGTCCAGGGACCCTCTCAGGTGTACCCACCGCCGACCCGAGGTATCCAGTTCCCGGACGAACGTCTGGGTCATCCACGACCGTAGATGTTCTCCGTCGCGGATGCCGTCCTGGACGAAGGGCACACCCTCGTCATCGGTGAGCAAGTACAGATCCGCGCTCGGGCCGGCGGGGTGACCGAGGGCGAGTTCGGAAAGTCTCTCCTCCATCGGGGTACCGATGTAGCGCAGGTGCCAGATGCTGGTGGCGAACGCGTCGGTGTCACAGACGAGCACCGGGGAGCCGGTCGCAGCGGCGGCGTCCTCGAGGTGCTGCTGGCGGGCTGCGATGGCCGTGAAGTCCTCACTGGTCCAGGTCAGGTCGTCCATCCCGGGGCGGGGAGAGCCGCACGCCGCCGCGATCGCCGACGCGGCCGCAAGCTTGCGGATAGTGAACTCGCGCCCGAATTCCGGCACCCACCCGGTGTCTTCCCAGCAGCTGCCGCGGGAGCGCAAGGCTTCGGCGAGCAGGCTGGACACGGTCGTGGTCCCGGTGCTCTCGGCGCCCAGCACGACAATCCGCCGAGCCAGACCCGCCCGGACCGGACCGCGCAGGTGCTGCCAATGCCCGGCGACATCGGCGCGCACCGCGGTGCCGCTCACCGAGTGCGTGCTGCGGGTCAGATCCACCAGGAGGTGAACGGCGCCCCAGCGGTGCGCGAGCTCGGCGCCGTACGGCTCGGACGTGGCGACCAGGTCGACGACGGCCGCGCTCGGGTCGGCGCCGGACATGCTCACGGACCGCTCGATGGCCGCCCGCATCAAGGCCACGTGCCCCTCCCACGCCGGTGCGCTGTCGTAGTCCACGACCAGGTCATCAGTGACGCCGATGACGGAGATCCGGCACTCCTCTCCGGCCTCGACGAAGGGGTGGGCCTGTTGCAACCACCGGACACGGTCGGCCAGCGGGATGCTTTCGCCGGTTGCGGCCATCACCACCACGCTCAGACGCCGGCACGCGGCCGCGGCTGTCTCGATCAGCAGGTGGTGCCCGGCATGTGGAGGATAGAACTTGCCGATCACCAAGCCGTGAGTGAACCGCGGATCCCATGGGGCGTGCACCGGCGAACTCACGCCACTGCCTCGGCGGCTGCCGACGGCTGGGTTCCGGCGGGCGGCTTGCTGGTGAGATCGGAGGTGACGGAACGCAATTCACGGGTCCAGCGCACCAGGCCGACGACGCACAGGGCGATGAAACCGACGTACAGCAGCGCCGTCAGCGTCAGGTCCTTGTAGAGGTACAGCGGCACGTAGATGAGGTCGGCCAGGATCCACAGCCACCACGACTCGACCTTCTTGCGGGTCTGACCCCAGGTAGCCAGCAGACTCAGAACGGTTGTGACCGCGTCCGCGAGCGGGACCGTGGAGTCGGTGTGCACGCTCAGGAACCACGTCATCGCGGTCACCCCCACGATCCCGGCGACCGCAAGCATCGCCCACTGGCGGCCAGTGGTCCGCGACGCAGGCAGCTCGCTTCGGGCGTTCCCGCCGCGAAGCCAGGCCCACCAGCCGTACAGGGCCAGCACGATGTAGACGATCTGCAGGCCACCGTCGGCGTACAGCCCTGCGCTGAAGAAGAGCAGCAGGAAGAAGAGGTTGTTGGCGATGCCGACCGGCCAGTTCCAGATGTTCAGGTGCGCGACCAGCCAGACGCACAGCGCACCGGTGGCGAAGCCGGCGACCTCGCCCCAGGTGGTGGGCGCCCCGAAGAGGGTGAACGCGGAGGTGTTGGCGGCGTCGATGAGCAGGTGGAAGAGCGAGTTCACAAGATGCCCCTTGTCGGTGGTAGCCCTCGGGCGCGATGCCTGACGTGCTGGTCAGTGACGGGTGGCCAGCAGGGTGATGGCCATGATGACTCCAGTCCGAAGACTTATCGTCAGATTGACTATATCGTGCGCCACGGGCGCCCGGAAGGCTTTGTGGCCTGGCGGCCAGACTCTCGAAACTGAACAGCGCTTCGGCAGCAAGCACCAGCCGGCGTCACCGCCGAATACTCTTCACCCAGGCAGTGCCCTCCGGTCGCATTCCTGATCCCTGGACAGGACCTAGCGTCAGGTGGCACACCTCGGACACCGTTGTGCACCTGAAATGGGGATTGCCATGGCACGTCCGGTGATTGCGACGAAGCTGTACGTCCCGAAGCCGCGGCACGCTCTGGTGACCCGCCCCCGACTCCGTGAGCGTCTCCGTCGAGGAGCTGAGTCGAGGCTGATCCTGGTGTCCGCTCCGGCCGGGTTCGGCAAGACGACGCTCCTTGCGGAGTGGCTGGATGAGACGGCGGGGGACGACCGTTGCGTCGCCTGGCTCTCGCTCGACCCAGCGGACAACGAACCTGCGTCGTTCTGGACGTACGTCGTGACCGCGCTGCAAACGGCGGTGCCCGGCCTCGGATCGGGCGCGCTGGAGCTCATCGCGTCAACCCCATTGCCGACCGAGCTGGTGCTCAGCACGGCGCTGAACGAGCTCGCGGCGACTCCGAAAAGTGTGTGGCTGGTGCTCGACGACTACCACGTGGTCGACAGTCACGACGTCCGCGACGGGATGATCTTCCTGCTGGAGCACCTTCCGCCACATGTTCACGTGGTGATCAGCACGCGTGCCGACCCTGACCTGCCGCTGTCTCGTTGGCGGGTGCGCAGGGAGATGACCGAAATCCGTTCTTCGGACCTACGTTTCACGGTTGAGGAGGCAACTGCGTACCTCAACGAGGTGGCCGGGCTGGATCTCGCCGCGGAGGACGTCACGGCTCTGGAGCGGCGCACCGAGGGGTGGGCTGCCGCACTGCAGCTCGCTGCGCTGTCGCTGCAGGGGCGCGAGGACGTCAGCGCCTTCATCGCCCGGTTCACCGGCGATGATCGGTACATCGTCGACTACCTGGTCGAGGAGGTGCTGCGGCACCAGTCTGCCGCAGTTCGCGGCTTCCTGTTGCGATCGGCGGTGCTCGACCGGTTCACGGGGCCGCTGTGTGACGCCCTCACCGACCGCAGCGACGGCAGCGACGGCAGCGACATGCTCCTGACTCTGGATCGAGCCAACCTGTTCATCGTCGCCTTGGACGATCGGCGGGAGTGGTACCGCTACCACCATCTGTTCGCCGACGTGCTGCGGGCGCGCTTGCTCGCCGAACAGCCGGATCTGGTTCCGCTGCTGCACCGGCGTGCCAGCCAGTGGTACGAGAGCCACGATCTAGCCGAGGAAGCGGTGCGGCACGCGTTGGCTGCCCAGGACTTCGACCGCGCGGCCCACCTCATGGAGCTGGCTGTTCCGACGATCCGGCGCAACCGGCACGAAGCCCTGCTGCTCGGCTGGCTGAAGGCGCTACCCGACGACGTCGTCCGGCGTAGCCCGGTGCTCAGCGTCTTCTATGGAGACATGCTCCTGGCCGCCGGTGAACTGGATGCGGTCGAGTACCGACTCGACACCGCGGAACGCGCGCTAGCTGCCGTCCCGCACGGGTCGGCTCCCCCGTGGGCCGACACCGAGGAACTCCGCACGCTGCCGGCGACCATCGCCATCTACCGCGCCTCGCTCGCCCAAGCCCGCGGCGATGTCGCGGGCACTGTGGAACACGCTCGGCGCGCCCTCAGCCTGGCCGGCCCCAATGACCATCTCGCACGAGGCGGTGCAGCCGGGTTTCTCGGACTTGCGGCCTGGGCACAGGGGGACGTGTCGAGCGCGCTCGAGACATTTACCCAGGCGGTGGCCAGCCTGCACGCGGCGGGGAACCTCGTCGACGAACTCAGCAGCACGGTCATGCTGGCTGACATGTGGCTCGCGGCCGGTCGCCCCAGCACGGCACGCACGCTCTACGAACGTGCGCTGCAGGCGACGCAGGCGCACGGCGGGCCAGTCCTGCGGGCAACTCCAGACCTGCACGTGGGGCTGAGCGAGCTGGACTACGACGTCGGAGACCTGCTCGGCGCCGAGCGACATCTCGAGAAGGCCGCAGAACTCGGTGAACCGACGTCGATGGTGCAGGGTCGATTCCGGTGGTTCGTAGCCACGGCGCGAGTCGCCGATGCCCGGGGTAACCCCCAGGAAGCCATTGCCCTCCTGGACCAGGCGCAGCAGTTCTACCGGGCGGGGTTCTTCCCGGAGGTGCGTCCCATCGCGGCGCTGAAGGCCAGGGTCTGGATCAGGCGAGGCAACCTCTCGCAGGCCGCTGACTGGGCTCGGGAGCGAGGCGTGTCCGCCTCGGACGAGGCCAGCTACCTGCGCGAGTTCGACCACCTCACCTTGGTGCGGCTGCTCATCGCGCAGCACCGGGCCGAACCCGACCCCGCGACGCTCGGCCGGGTGCTGCTCCTGCTGGCGCGACTGCACGAGGCCGCCGAGACCTCTGGACGCGCCGGCAGTCTGGTCGAGATCCGGATGCTTAGCGCTCTGGCACACGACGCGCAGGGCCACCGGCCGCAGGCCCTGCAGGCCCTCGGCCTGGCCTGGGTTCAGGCGCCCGAACCGGACGGCTACGTCCGGCTCTTCCTGGACGAGGGCGCTCCCTTCGTGGAGCTGCTGCGAGCCGCCGAGCAGCAGGGCATCGCTGGTCGCCACCCACGTCGCCTACTCGGCCTCAGCACAGCCCGCGACGGCGAAGGGACCGGCACCCGGCAACACCCGGCAACCGCGTCGGCAGAGTCACTGAGCGACCGGGAACTGCAGGTACTCAGGTTGCTCGACAGCGAGCTGAGCGGGCCGCAGATCGCCCGCGAGCTGTTTGTCTCGCACAACACGCTGCGTACCCACACCAAGCACATCTTCACCAAGCTCGACGTCACCAACCGCCGGGCGGCGGTCCGGCGCGCCCACGAACGCGGCTTGATCTAGGGCCTGTCCGGTCGAAGAACCAGCAGCCAGGACCCGGCAACCGATCGCTTATCTCACCCTGTCAGTCACATCATTGGGTGACGCCGGGTCACCCACCCGGTCCCTACGTTCAAGGCATCCCGCGGCGCTCGGCCACGGATCTCGAACGAGGAGCCGGACATGACCATCACCACCACCAAGCTCACCCGCACGGCTGGCCTGTGCGCCGTCGTCGCGGGCCTGCTGTTCATCGGCGTCCAGATCAACCACCCCCACCTGGACCCCAGCTTCGTCACCACGACCGAATGGACGGTCCGCCAGAGCGCGAAGGTGCTTCTGACCGCTCTGTCGCTCGTTGGCCTCACCGGGATGTACCTGCGCCAGGTGAAGCAAACCGGAGTGCTCGGCCTGATCGGATACGTCCTGTTCGCCGCCGGCTACCTGATCATCATGAGCATCGAAGTCATTGCGCTGTGCATCCTGCCGTCCCTCGCTCGCAGTGAACCCGGCTATGTCAGCGACATCCTCGCCGTCGCCACCGGCGGCACCGCGACCGGCGAGATCGGCTTGTTCCTCCCCCTCAACCTGGGTGCCGGCATCGCCTATGTGGCTGGTGGCCTGATCTTCGGCATCGCCCTCTTCCGCGCCAACATCCTCGCCCGGTGGGCCGCAGCACTCCTCGCCGCCGGCACCCTCGCCACCATCGCGATCCCCGCGCTGCCGCAGATCAACCAGAGACTGTTCGCCATTCCCACCGCCGTCGCTCTGGTCGGCCTCGGATACTCGTTGTGGCGCGAGCAGCGCACGCCGGCAGCCCGGCCCCTGCCCAACCCCGTCCGCTCGCAGCTCGACCCGGCCGGCGCCAAGTGACCACACAGGCAGCAGCCCGCCGCACCCGGTCGACCCGGCCCACCCGCTGGACAGGGTGGGTGCCGTTCGCGCTGGTCGCCCTCACCCTGATCCCCGCGATCGCCGGGTCGCTGCGGCTGGTCGAGGTGTTCGGTGGACCGCACGTCCTGCCGGCGAATCCCCGCCTCACCGCCTCCCCCGTGCCTCTCGTCGTGCACATCATCAGCGCGCTCACGTACGCCGTGCTTGGTGCTTTCCAGTTCTCCGCCGGCTTCCGGCGCTGGCGCCCCAACTGGCACCGGGTGGCCGGCCGGGTTCTGGTGGTCCTGGGCCTGGCTGTGGCGTTCTCGGCGTTGTGGTTGACGCAGTTCTACCCCCACCAGCCCGGCACCGGGGACCTGGCCTACCTGTTCCGGCTCGCGTTCGGGTCGGGGCTGGCCGCCAGCATCATCCTCGGGTTCGCCGCCATCCGCCGCGGGGACGTCGCCCGTCACCGCGCGTGGATGACCCGCGCCTACGCTCTCGCCCTCGGCGCCGGCACCCAGGTGTTCAGCCAAGGCATCGGCCAGGCCACGTTCGGCACCAGCGAGCTCACCACCGACCTGACCCTGGGCGCAGGGTGGGGTATCAACCTCGCGGTCGCCGAGTTCGTCATCCGTCGGCACCAGCGCCGCCGAACCAGCAGCCAGCGAAACATCAGGACGATGGCACGGATCGGGCCCTCATGACCCAGTCCAGCCAACGGCAGGTCCCCGCCACGTACCAGCTTCGGGTCGACGGGCACCTCGGCCACCACTGGTCGCCCTGGTTCGGTGACCTCACCTTGACCCATGACAGCGACGGCACGACGAGTCTTACCGGTGTCGTCTGCGACCAAGCGCAGTTGCACGGGCTGCTGATGAAGGTCCGAGACCTCGGCGTCACCCTGATCTCCGTAGCACTGATCGACCCCAGAGACAGCGTTGATCATCAGCCCGACCCTGTCGATCAAAAGCCCGAGCCGACCTGACCGGTGCTCAAGGCTGGGCCTCGACGAGAACCCTGACGTCCCAAGCTGCTAGGCGGAGTTCATCTCCGGCGGGCAGCGCACTACCGTCCAGGACGTCGGACAGCGGCACCGGAACCTGGACGCGGGCGGGCTGCCAGCTCCAATTGTGCACCACGTGGACGCGGCGCCCGTCCGGTGAGAGGCCGGTGGATACCGTGACGGAGGCCGGGAGGTTCTGCCAGCCACCGGTCGCTGACGGTGCCAGCCATTTCGCCAGGGCTTGGGCGAGTTCCTTCCCCGGCACCGTTCCGACGTACGTGACGCGGCCTTCGCCGTGACGACGCGTCGTGACTGCCGGCCAGCGACCGAAGTGTGGGTGATCGTACTCCACGAGCACGTCGGCATCGTCGACGACAAGGCCGTCCACCCAGCGGGTCGCGGTTGCTGTTGCCGGCACTTGGAGCGGGCTTTCGGGCGTCGGCCGGATGGGGATGTCATGGGTGAGGTTGCTGAACTCCTCGTACCGCACGCCGGCGGCGGCGACGAGACGTCCCGGTGCCGGTTCGTGCCGGGCCCGGGCCTCGTGGTCGGCGTACGCGGTCCGCGGCCCGAGGACCAGGTGGCCACCGGCCTGGGCATAGTCGGCGAGCCAGTCCACCATCGTGTCGTGGGCGATGTACAGCGCCGGGACGACGAGAACCGGATGGCGGCGGGCCACCTCCTCCGGCGTCAGGCCGGGTCGCTGCCCGCGCGGGTCGTGCAGTTGCCGGGCGTGGACGAGTCGCGCTTGGCGACCGGCGTCAAAGACGCCGCGGTAGAAGGGGTCCAGGATCCCGTGATAGGAGGCGGCGTCCGGGCCGCCGTCGGAGGTCGACAGCGGCGGGTATTTCTGCATCAGCCATTTGCTGGGTAGCGAGTATACGAACGTGATGTCGGCATCCGGTTCCAGCCCGGCCACCAGCGGACCGGCGGTCTCCAGCTCCGAACCGAGGCGGGCGAGTTCAGCGTAGGTGCGACCGGGCCGACCGCTGTGCGGCAGGATGCCGCCCCAGTAGGTCTCAGCGCCGAAATGCAAGCTCTGCCAATGCCAGTACTCGATCATCGCCGCGCCCCGGGAGATCAGCGCCCAGGCAGCCTGGCGCCACTGTCCATCGTAGGCCGGGCGGTTGTCCCAGGAAAAGCCGATCGAGCCAGCGTTGGTCTCGGTGACCAGGAACGGTTCCTGGCGCGACGAGAACATCCAGTCAGCCGTCTGATACAGAGCCCAGGTACCGGTGGTCTTCCAGACCTGCTCGTGATCGTAGGGCGTGGGGTCAGGCAGAGCGAGGCCGTCCTGCATGTCGTAGTAAGGGTTTCCAGTGGCGATATCCAGGTTGTCGGTCATCTCGTCGTCCTCGACCGCACGACGGGTGTAAGAGATGCAGGTGGTGACGAATTGCTCGGGCCGGGCGTACTCGCGGACGATATCGGCTTGCCAGGAGATGAATTCGGTGGTCTGCTGAGCTTGGAACCGGCGCCAGGCGACGTCGTACTGCGGCTGAAGATTGCCGTCCGGAGTCCACAGGTCGGCCCAGGTGGACAGCCGGTGCGACCAGTACACGAGACCCCATTCCTGGTTGAGGGTTTCGACGTCTCCGTACCGGGCGCGCAGGTCGTCCA
>JANNPJ010000051.1:0-8122 GCA_031400005.1 Kineosporiaceae bacterium
CCATCGCTGCCCAACGCCGCAGACTGCCGATGGTCGAGCTCCCGGACTACACGCTGATCGGTCCGGACGGCCCGATTCGTCTGGCCGACGTCTTTGACGGGCGCTCCCAGCTCATCGTTTACCACCACATGTGGTCCGATGGTGCGGAGTGGCAGTGCGGCGGTTGTACTGGGCTGACGTCGCAATACGTCCGGCTGGGCACCTTGGACAACTACGATGCCCGCTTCGTCATCGTTACCAACGGGCCCATCGACGAAGCGCTGGCCTACAAGGCCAAGGTCGGCAACACCATGGACTGGTACTCGTCAGCGGAAAGCTCGTTCGGCGCCGATGTCGACGCGCCGCCCGGCGGGGGTTTCGGCGTGAACGTATTCCTCCGCGACGGCGAAAAGGTCTATCGCACCTGGCACACCAACGGTCGCGGTACCGAACAGCTCAGCTACACCTTCGCGTTGATCGACATCCTGCCGTGGGGCCGCCAGGAGGAATGGCAGGATTCCCCCGACGGCTGGCCGAAGTCACCGACCTACTCCAAGTGGCTCGACTCTCCGGATGTCGCCCGGCTCTACGGGCCGGGCGGAGACGCCGAGTGACAGCAATGAGGCCTTCGCGCAATGGTCACCTGCCGATCAACGGTCTGAGTCTCTATTACGAGGTGTATGGCGACCTCGGCCCGTCAAAAACGGCTCCGTTGCTGCTTATTCCGGGTGCGTTCATGGCAACCGACTCGATGACGTCGTGGGTGTCGGCCTTCGCGGGCGGGCGCACTGTGATCGTCTTCGATCAGCAAGGGCATGGACGCACTCCGGATACGTCGCGCGAGATGTCCTATCCGCAGTTCGGCGACGACGCCGCGGCGTTGCTACGCGCGCTGAACGTCGAGCGCGCGGATGTGATGGGCTACTCCCAAGGCGGCGGGACCGCGATGCAACTCGCGCTCCGGCACCCGACGCTGGTCAATAAGCTGGTCTCGCTGTCGGCCACGTACCGCCAGGACGGCTGGTATCCGTCGGCGCTGGCGGGCATCGAAAGTCTCAGCGCCACATTGCTTGCCGGAACACCCATCGAGAAGGTGTTCAAGGAGCACACCCCGGACGCCCCGGCATTCGACGCTTACCTCGAAAAGATGAAGGTCTTAAACATCAATGACCAGAACATCAGTGATGAGCAGATGCGTTCGATCTCTGCGCAGACGATGGTCATCGCCGGTGATGCGGATGGCGTGAAGCCGGAGCATGTGGTGGCGATGTTCAGGCTGCGCGGTGGCGGCGATGAGGAAGCGGCCGCGTCGGGGATGCTGCAGCAGGTTCCGGCCGCGCGCTTGGTGATTCTGCCGGCGGCATCGCATCTGGGGATCTTTGGGGAGTCAGCGGTGCTGGTGCCAATGGTGACCGCGTTTCTCGACGATGTGATGCCGGCGACGCCGGCTCTCTTTTAGGAGCCGGACCTGCGCCAGCGGCCCTGGCCGTCCGGGTCTGGGGCAGGCCGGCTGCGACGCCCCAGCAGGAGTGCTCGCCGTGCATCACCGACGACTCGGTGACTCGCTGAGGATCCATAATGGCTCATGGCTATTCTCGAGGATTACTGGAGCGCCGTCCTGCGTCGGCTGCAAGCAGAGGTGAATGGGTTCAATAGTCTCATTGAACACGCCGGTGAGAGGGGTCGAGAAAACGAGCTCGCCTTGGCCCGGATATTGCAGGTGTTGGTGCCTTCCGCATATACGGTGGGTACCGGTCTGCTGATCGACTCGCAGGACGCGGCCAGCAAGCAATGCGATCTGGTGCTGACCGATCAAACCGAACAACCACGGCTGCTGGCGCAAACGAACGAACTTCTGCATCCGGTAGAAACCGTGCGAGCCGTCATCGAGGTCAAGTCGACCTTGGACAAGGGGGAGATCCAGGATTCGGCGGAGAAGAAGGCGAGCATCGATGCGTTGGTGCCCTGCCGTCCGCAGCCGGATGGACGCACGGAGCATCCACTATTCTGTCTCGTTGCCTACAAGGCGGCCACCTCGCCGGCGTCCATAGCTAAGAATCTCCGCGAACTGCCAGAAGGCAAACGACCGGATCTGGTCTGTTTGATTGAGCCCGGTTTGGTTGCCGGTCGCTATTTTCGCGGGCTTTCGGTGCAAAGCTCCGAAGCCGAGGTGGACGACCCGTACTATTGCGCGCTGATTCCGCTGCTAAATCGTCGTGGTGAAACGGTCCCACATGCGGTGGCGGCCAGGACGGCGTTGTTCGAAGGCGCCACGTACCCACTCATGCTGATCGAGAACCGTTTTCTCCTCGGCCATCCGGCGCGTGCGCTTTTGCTTTTCATGGATGCGCTGCTCAGTGAGCTGGCTCGAATAAGTGCCCGACCGGCGCCGATCAGCGTCAACTATATTACTCAACGGACCCGCTACAGTCTGCCCGTGACGCTGGCTAAGCCAGGCAGTGCGAGAGATTGATCTGGCCCAGGAAGGTGGTCAATCGAATGACGGCGAACTCCTGTTCTTCGCAGAACCGACCTAAGCTAGGTCGGGTGGGCTTGTCGCCCCAGTCTTCTGTCACCACGACCGGGGAGAGGCCAGGAGAGCCGTGAGCTAGTTCCAGATAGAGGCCAATGATTTCGGCCGATGACTCCGGTCGATCGCTGTCAATATCGCTCAGCCCGGTCTCATGCCCAGCGCGCTGGGCCAGGCCCTGCGCCTCAAGCTGAGCGGCCCAGGACACTTTTCGGTGTTTCCGGAGGCCCAGAACCGTGTTGGCCCAGATACACGGTGACTCATTCGGGGCGAGCCTGCGCAGTACGTCAATGACACCGCGAGTGATCGCCAGTGCGTCCCTGAAAACCATGTCACTCATCGCCGCATATACCTCTCCGTGAGCACCCGGTCGCAGAATGTCAGTCAAGGAGAGCAGGGCGTGCCCATCAATGAGGTAGACGTGACTCAAGGGATTTACTCGTCCACGAGTTCATAGGCCTGAACGGCGAGTGAATGCAATTCACTCAGCTGCCGGGCGGACAGATCCAAGAACTCCTGGGCGTCTGCCCGAGAGAACACCTGGTCGGTTTGCGCGCGCAGCAGCGGCTGGATGTAGCCGGCTCCAAATCGCTGGAGCCGAACCTGGGCTGCGGTTTGCGGATTTCCCGTACCTGCGCTGCCCTTGCGAACCTCGCGGACCTTCGCGACCGAATCTACTTCGTCGTAAAGTCCAGACCTGAGCAGTCCTAAGCTGTCCAACCGGACCGCGCTGGCCCGCAAACTGACGTTGAAGCGGTTGGCAATAAGACGGACGTCCTCGACAGTTGTTGCGCTGCCGCCGGCGAGGCGCAATGCTGCCGAAGCACGCGCCTCGCGTGCCGGAATGAGCATCGAGCTGGCGACCTCGTCACACCAGCGCTCAAGCCCGTCATGGGTTGCTGCCACGCACAGATTTTCCGTCTTGGTGGATAGATGTGCGAGCTCATGCAGATACGTAAAAGTTCGTGGCTGGTAGCCGTAGTACGTATTGGCAGCAATCAAGGGAGCCGAGGTTGATTGTAACGAGAAGCCCCGCCAACCCCGGCTGCCGAGCGATAGCTGGAGGACCAATACGCCGCGGTCCTCGAGGGAGACTCGAACGGAGCGGGCGAAGGCGGCCGAACTTGATCCGCGCTCCCAGCTCGAATCTGATTCCAGCCATTCGCCAAGTTCGTGAGCCACCAGGTCGGGCGCGTCTTTGGGATACGAGCTACCGGGGATCCTGCTGGCTTCGCGGTATCCCTTGAGGCCAAGCCATTCGCTGATCCGCTGAACGCGCCTGGCGGTGCGAACCGACGCTGCGTCATCGGGAGATACCTCTGCCGCGGTTCTGCCTGGGGCGGCCCGAAAGGCGCCGGGAACGTCAGCGTGAACCGGGGGATGCGGAAGGAAAAAGAAGGACTCGGGTCGTCGCAATACTTTCGCGAGCTTATGGAACTGCGAGCTCGTGGGTTGCGCCTTGCCTTGTCGCCAGCCATCAACGACCGAAGCCGGCACGCCAAGATCCTCGGCGAGGGCAGAGTTGCTGACGTTTGTCTCCTCCAGAGCCCAATCCAGCACAGTGGCTGAGATGGGCACGGCAACGGAGGACATGGATCCAGAGTAAGTCGAGCGCTGCAGTTCCGCGATGGTTTCGTTCTACCCATCCAACTGACGGAGCATGGGGACGAGCAGGGAATTCAGTTCCCGGACCAGAACCGCCACCGTGTGCCGGGCCAGTTCCGGAAGATCAGCCGATGGCTCGTCCGGCACCGGCGGGAACTGGTCCAGCGGAATGGGGGTATCTACGATCAGTTGTCCGCGAGCATGCGGCGTTTTGCTCAGCTCGCGGTCCGAGGGCACGAGAAACTGGCCGAAAGTTTCCGGCCAGTTGCGCCAGCCCTGGTCGCGCCACCAGGTGCGGGATCGGCTGAGCGGTTCGGGCCAGGGAGTTACCAAAGTCACCTGGGCGACCAGCGTGCCGTCCCAACTGTTGCGTCGGCAGTCAGCGGTCAGTACCCGCCGATGAAAGCGCACGTATCCCGGGTCAAGGACCGGCGTCGTGGCCAGCCGCCAGGCAGCACAGGCGAAACCGACCGGCGCAATGTCACCCCAGGCGTCGGCGAAATCGGCATCGTTCCGCTCGACCATCGTTCCGTAGCGACTGGCTGCCGCTCCAGCATGTTCCCGGTCGTAGTCCTCGTCGACCCAAAAAGCGTCGTGCTGGGTCACACATCCTCCAGGAATCGTCGCCTTCCATGAACCGAGGCTAGTCATCCAGCACCCAGTTTCGGGGTAATTAGCGCTGACAAGCGGAGATATTCCACAGGTCTTCAGATCTGTGGAAAAGTCTGTGGACGAGCGCTGAAGTTGACTGAGGTGAGAGGGTGCCCTCCTGAGAAGGGCCAATCGGGAGGAAACCCCTTGCATCGCCGCATCGCCGCAGCCGTCACGACACTGGCCGCACTCGGCATCGTCGCCGCCACCGTGGCTGTCGCTCCGGTCGCGGCCGCCGACCCCGGGACTGTGACCAGGTACCCGGCGCAAGCCTCCGCCACCCGCTTTACCGGGGAGGCGTTTGACACCTGCGCCGCGCCCTCCCTGGCCACCATGGCGGCCTGGTCAGCGTCGCCGTACCGGGGGATCGGCGTCTACGTCGGTGGCCCGAACCGGTACTGTCCGCAGCCGAACCTCACCGCCGAGTGGGTCACCGAAGTCACCCTGCAGGGGTGGAAGTTGTTGCCGATCTACGTCGGCCTGCAGGCGCCCTGCAGCGACCACGTCACCACCATCGGGATCACCGCGTCGCAGGCAACCGCGCAGGGCAAGGACTCCGCCAGGGACGCGATCAACTCGGTGGCCGCGATCGGTCTGCAGCCGGGCAGCATCATCTACGCGGACATGGAGAGCTACGACCCGAACATCCCTGCCTGTCGTCGGGCCGTCCTGGAGTATCTCGGCGCCTTCACCAAGGAACTGCACCGGCACGGTTACCTGTCCGGTGTCTACGCCAACCTCACCTCCGGTGGTACTCACCTGGCCGCCGCGTATCAGTCGAAGTCGTACGCCCGCCCCGATGCGCTCTGGCTGGCTCGGTGGGACGGCAAGAAGTCGATGACCGGATTCACCGGGATCCCGGCGACCTCCTGGAGCGCGAACCAGCGGGCCAAGCAGTACCTCGGGGATCACTACGAAACCTACGGCGGCGTGAAGCTCCGGATCGACAGCAACTGGGTTGATGCTCCGGTCGGGACCGTGGCCCGCTATTACTTCGCCACCGCACAGACCAGTGCCCGGACGGCGCCCAAACGCTCCTCAGCCGCTGTCGGAGTGATCGCGGCCGGTACCCCCTTGGGAGTGGTGTGCCAGGCGCCGGGCAGCAGAGTGCATGGGACGAGGGTCTGGAACAAACTGACCGACGGCTCGTACGTCAACGATCACTACGTCAACACGCCGTCCGAGACCCGATACAGCAGCGACGTCCCCCGGTGTTACTACCCCTACCAGGTGATGCCCGCCGGCGGGACGATCCTGCGGGGCGGTGCGGGGGCGGCATATCGGCAGAAGGGCACGCTGCACGGCGGCGCGCTCGCCTGGACGGTCTGCCAGCGGCCGGCGAAGCGGAAGACCGGCAGTTCGAAGGTGTGGAACCGGATCGACGCCGGCCACTACGTCACCGACTATCACCTCGCCTCGGGCAGTCAGCGGACCTACTCGTCCCCGGTGCCGCGCTGCTAACGCGCTGTTAAGGGGTAGGGACGGCGGTGCGCTCAGCGGTCGGATCTGCTCAGCAGCAGGCTGACCAACTGCAACGCCGTCTCTACCTCGGGATCGCCCTGCCCGAGCAGGTTGGTGTAGAGGTGCGAGTCGCAGATCCGGATGATCGCCTGGGCCATCACCGGCGCCGGCAGCGTCAGCTGGATCCGGCCGTTGGCGACTTCCTGTTCCAGTAGTTCGCCGACGAGCTCGGCGGCCCGGCCCTCGATCGCACCGGGCGCCGTCGCCAAGCGGATGAACAGCAGCGGTTCGCGCTGCGTCAGGGCTTTCAGGGCAGGGGTGTCCAGGATGCCGTTCATGAACCGGCGCAGGCAGTCCAGCACCAGCGGGACGCCCTCGCCCTCGGCGCCTTTGACCGCGGCCCGGAAGGTGCGCTCGGTGCCTTCGGCCAGCACCGTCGTCAGCAGCGCCTCGCGGTTGCCGACCCAGCGGTAGAGGGTGGCGCGCCCGATCCCGAGCTCGGCCGCGAGTGCGGACATGTCAAGCGGCTCACCCCGCAGATAGGTCCGGATGGCGGCCCTGACCGCGTCCGGCGGGCCACTGGCCCGAAGCCTATCGGCGTCGCTCAAAATCGGTCACCCCGTGCACTCTTAGCTCGTGGACCTCACCCAGAGAGACCGGGTCGGTAGCGTGCGATTATCGTAGGCCGTCAGGATGCGCTCGGGTCCGGTGACGGCGGGGTGGTGGCCTGCACACAACCGTGTGGATCTTCCTTCGGTTTGATCGCTGCAGCTGCCTTCTTGGCGTTGACCATGGCTTTGTACGGGTCACCGATCACCACGTCGACCGTTTCGTCGTCCCGATCGTCTTTGATCATCGCGACCTTGGCGGGGAACTGCAGGGAGACGGTGCGCGCCGCCAGTGCGCCAGCTTCGCCGTAACGCACCTGAACAACCGTCTTGATCGGCTTGTCCTGCTCCTCGGTCTCCAGCGTCAGCACCCTGAATTGGCGCTTCTGGAGCTCCTTCGCCACCGCGCCGGCGAGCCCCTTGCGGGTGGTTCCGTTGATCACGTTCACGTTGGTGAATCGTGGCTCGATGACCGTCGGTTCCGGGCAGATCGACGCCGCTTCGGTGCCGCCACCGAGCGTCCACCATTGCTGCCAATTGCCGAACGCCACCAGGCCGATCAAGAAAACCAGGGCGAAGACCGTGGCAAATGTGTAGGTTTGCCGACGTTGCCGATCTCGGGCCAGCTGTTCCCGGGAACGAAGGATCGTTCCGGAGTCGCTCACATCGCTTGGCGTCATCGCCCTGGCCCCTTAGAGCTGCTCACGGTGCGGCGCATCCCAGGAACAATCCGCAGGTCGTAGGTCAATAAATCGTACGGACGTCAATTAATCAAGAACTCCGCTGATCAAAACCTCGCTGATCCAGGACCTCGCTGATCAGGGACGTCGTGGATCAAGCACGAGGACCCGGGCGTGCAGGACGGGGCGCTGATGCAGCGCCGCCCGGACCGCGCGGTGCAATCCATCTTCCAGGTACAGCGTGCCTTGGTACTGCACGACGTGCGCAAACAAGTCGCCGAAAAATGTCGAATCCTCGGAAAGCAGGGCCGCCAGGTCGAGGGTGCGTTTCGTCGTCACCAAGTCGTCGAGCCGGACCTGGCTGGGTGCCACTTCCGCCCACTGCCTGGGCGAGGTGTACCCGTGGTCCGGGTAGGGGCGCCCGTCGCCGACGGCCTTGAAAATCACCTCGACATACTAAGGGCCGCATCGCCGACCCTGTTACTCGGCAGTGACAAAGCCGGGCATAGCGAAGGGCCTGTGTCTGCCGTTAGGCAGGTCACAGGCCCCTAGGCGGCGGAGGATAGGGGATTTTAACCCCAGAGGGCGTTAAACCAACCCCCGTTACA
>JANNPJ010000134.1:0-2839 GCA_031400005.1 Kineosporiaceae bacterium
TTCGCCCGCGACCTGCATGACGTGCTCGGCCGGAACCTGGCGCTGATCGCGGTCAACAGCCAGCTCGCTGCGGAGCTGGTCCGGCGTGGGCAGGACGGCGCGATTGAGCGGATGCTCGACGTGCACCGCACGGCCCAGGACTCGATGCGTGAGGTACGCGACGTGGTGGCCGGTTCGCACACCACCGACCTGGACTCGGAGCTGGCCGGGGCGCGTTCGGTGCTGCAGTCGGCCGGAATCACGGCCCGGGTGATCGGTGCTGGCGCGCTCCTGCCGCCGGCCGCTCAGGCGGCGTTCGGCTGGGTGGTTCGGGAGGCCACCACCAACATCATCCGGCACAGCGATCCGACAACCGTCCGGATCGAACTCGACGTCAGCCCCGGTGCCGGAACGGGTAGAACCGGAACGGGTAGAAGCGGGGCTGACGGGTCGGTGGCCGTGCTGCGGATCGAGAACGACGGTGCCTCGAATCCGAGCGACGAGCACGGTTGGGGCACCGGACTCGCTGGTCTGCGAGAGCGACTGGTTGCTCTCGGCGGCGAGCTTGCGGCTGGTCCGGTACCGGACGATCGCTTCCTGGTCGAAGCCCGGCTCCCGCTGGGAGCCGACGCCCAACTCTCGCTGGAAACCGAGTCATGATCCGACTGCTCCTCGCCGACGACGAGAACCTGATCCGCTCCGCCCTGGCGGCTCTGCTCGGGCTGGAAGATGATCTGCAGGTCGTGGCCGAGGCCAGCTCCGGTGACCAGGCGCTGGCGCTGGCTCGGGTGCACCGGCCCGACGTCGCCCTGCTCGATCTGCAGATGCCCGGCCCGGACGGGATCACCGTCGCGCAGGCGCTGCGGAAGGAGCTTCCCAGTTGCGCCAGCATCATCGTCACCAGCCACGGCCGGCCGGGGCATCTGAAACGGGCACTAGCGGCCGGGGCCCGCGGGTTCCTGCCCAAGACGGCGTCCGCGCGGGAACTCGCTGACGCCGTCCGTGCGGTCCACGCCGGTGGGCGCTACCTCGATCCGGAACTCGCTGCCGAGGCGATCAGTGCAGGCGACAGCCCGTTGACGCCTCGCGAGAGCGACGTCCTCGAGTTTGCCGCCGATGGTGTGCCGATTGATGAGATCGCCCAGCGAGCCAGTCTCTCGCCGGGAACGGTCCGCAACTATCTGTCGTCCGCAGCCACCAAGCTCGGTGCGGCGAACCGGCACGAGGCTGTCGCTCTGGCCCGCACCCAGGGCTGGATCTGACCCGTTGGACCCTGAAACCCAGAATTAACCGGCGGCCTCGTCGATGACCACCATTTCCACCCGGTCGGTGTAGAACGCCGCATGCCCGGCAATAGCTTCAACCGCTTCGTAGGGCTTTTCGTAGGTCCAGAGGACGTCGGTCAACTCACCGTCCGGCAGGGTCAGCGTGTAGTAGGAGGCGTCCCCCTTGTAGGGGCAGTACGTGCTGGTCTCGGTGCGCTTGAGCAACGCCGGATCGATGTCTGCCAGCGGGACGTACTGCACCGCTGGATAGGTCGACTCCTGCAGGGTCAGAGCGGACGTCGTGTCGGCGACGATGACCCCGTTCACCCCCACGACCACCCGGGCGGCCGTCGGCGTGATCGTGATCGGGTGGTCCGGGCCGGGAATCTTGTTCTCGCGGGTCATCCTTCTTCTCCTCCTGAGTGTTTCTGAACACGCTTGTTGTACACCGTGCCGTTCTAGCAATGACGAAGGCAACGACGAGGACCGGCCAGGGTAGTCCCATGATCGAGAACGGAGTGCGGCGCGATCGTGCCGCTTGCCCGGACCAACCGTGGTCAGTCGCTCAAGAACCGACGACCGGAGTCGATGCACAAACTGTCCGGGTAGCTGCCCGAACTACCTGCGTAGAGGACAATCCCCATGACTTCCCTACTCGCCATTTCCGTGGTGCCCAGGTCGGCTGCTTCTGGAGTTTCGCCGAGGCGAGCCTTCGCCGATCTGAAGATCGGCGTCAAAATTCTCTCGCTCGCCGCCTTGGCCGTGGTGCTCACCGTCGTCATCGGGCTCAACGGGCAGATCACCGCGAACGGTGTCCAGGCGACCGGCAACCACATTGCCACCGTGACCGCAGAACGAGCGATCCGCAGCTTGGAGGCTCGAGCCGAATTCTCCGGATATCGGCGCGACATCACCCTGGTTGCGCTCGCGAGCACTCCGAAGCAGCGCGCCGAGTACGAGGCCAGCCTGGAGGAGAACTACGGCGCGGCTCAGGACAAGCTCGCGGCGCTGGCCGCATTGGCAATGCCGGCAGCGGAGAAGGCCAAACTGGAGGACGTCGCGGTCCCTGCTCTCGCCCAGACGCACGACATCTGGAAGCAGAAGCTGCAGCCGGTAGCTTCTCGCAGCGGTCTCACCGGTGCGCAGATCCGCTCCTACCAGGCACTGGTCGACACCGAATTCGCCCCGACCGCGAACAAGGTCCGAGATGCGGTAAGCGAACTCGCGGTGACCGCGGACACGGACATGAAGGCAGAAATCGACGCGTCGGCGGCGAAGACCAAAGGCTCGATCCAGAAGATCTGGCTGTTCACCGGGATCGGTGCGCTCCTGCTGTTCGGCTTCGGGTACTGGATCGCCCGGTTGGTTTCCACGTCGATCGTCCGGGTTCGAGACGCTCTCGTGGCACTAGCTGGTGGTGATCTGACTGCCTCGGCGGACGTCCATTCCCGGGACGAGATCGGTGAGATGGCTGCCGCGCTGAATCAGGCGCAGGCTGCGCTGCGGGATGCGATGGGAGCGATCAATGGGACGTCGGCCACGCTGGCGGGTAGCGCCGAGGAGCTGACCTCGGTGTCGGCGCAGATCGCCAGCAA
>JANNPJ010000151.1:0-19785 GCA_031400005.1 Kineosporiaceae bacterium
TCCTGGAGCGGGATCCGAGCGGCAACCTGCGGGTGGAGGGTGCCCTCGGTGATCTGGTTGAACACCTGCTCCAGATCGGTGCGCAGCTTTGCCCGGAACGCGTCCCGGCGACGCACCCCGGCCCAGAAGTTGTAGAAGTGCGCGCCCTTGCCGTTCGGCAGCGCATTCCACCAGAGCACTCGGGCGAAAAGCTTGAGCACCGGCACCCGCGATGCTCCCGGATCGTCGCGGGTGGATGCGGTGCCGTAAGCGACCAGGGTGCCGCCGCGAGCGAGCAGACGGTAAGAGTCAACGATGCCAGGCCCACCGACATGATCGAATACGGCATCCACCCCGTCTGGTGCGAGGTCGCGGACCCGGGCCGGGACGTCGGGGTCCCGGTAGTCGATCGGGGTCGCTCCGAGCGCACGGACGGCGTCCTGATGACGGTTGGACGCCGTCCCGATGACCCTTATCCCGGCGCTGTGGGCGAGCTGGACCAACGTGGATCCGACGCCACCGCTGGCGCCGAGCACCAGGATCGTCTGACCGGCCCGGGCCTTAGCCACCCGATGCAGCGTCTGCCACGCGGTGATGCCGTTGACCAGGACGGCTTCGGCAGCAACGGGATCGATGCCGGTCGGGACGGGGATCAGATCCGCCGCGTCCAGCAGCATCTCGCTGACCCAGCCACCGGTCTTGGTCAACGCGGCGAATCGGCCACCGACCAGGGTCGGGTCGACCCCGTCCCCGACCTGAGTGACCGTGCCGACAAGGTCATACCCGGGCACGAACGGGAACCGCGGCTGATCGTAGTACTTGCCCCGGCGCATTTGCTGCTCGGCGAAGGAAACCCCGGTCGCCTCCATCCGGATTCGCACCTGCCCTGGACCAGGGGCACTCAGTTGACGTCGGGTGACCTGCAGGCCTTCAGGGTCGACAATTCCGGGCAGGATGATTTCTACGACATCGACAGACATGATTCTCCTTGAGTGTGTGAGCAGTCACTCACATGAAGGGACAACGAAAACTGCGGATTGTGGTCAGCAGAGCCAGACCAGCGTCAGCGAGAGTTGAGCTCCGCAGGGGTGACATGACGCATGCCGGCAGTGAGGGTTCGCGCCCAGGGTGCGTCAACCCCGTCCAGGTTGGCGGTCACGATCAGGTGGCAGAGCTGGCCGTACGCGATGAAGCTCTGCACCTGCTCGTCGCTCGCCCTGGATCGAAGCTTGGCGAAGTCGACTATCTCGGCGTACCCCCGGCGAAGCGCCTCCCGAATCTCCGGGACGTCAGCCGCGCTCTGCGCATGCACCTGAAGCATCAGCAGGTCTCGATCGGCGATCAGTTCGGCATACGCGTCACCCATCGCCTCCAGGATCTGCTCGGGTGAACCGCCCGGCACTCGATCGGCTCCCTGCTCCAGCCCAGCGAGGATCTGTGCGTAACAGTGGTCGAGAGCGGCGACGAAGAGTCCGAGCTTGCCGTTGAACAGCCGGAACACGTACGCCTGGGAAATGCCGGCGGCCTCGGCTACGTCAGTGACTGGAGTGGCGTGATAGCCGGCCCGGCCGAACACGCGGACCGCTCGCGAGACCACGGTGAATCGGCGGGCGTCGGCCGTTGACCTGGGCGGGACTGCGGCTGAACTCATGTATGTGAGTACACACTCACAAGCGAGGGATGTCAACCCCAGGCCCAGCAGAAGCAGCAGACCCGTCAGACCGTGGCTAGAAACCCGGCGATCACCAGGGTTACCGCTATCAGGGTGAGCCGCCAGGCCGCTCGACCACCGGGGACCCCGACCCGCCGACCGGCACCCACGACGGCCAGTACCACCCCGGACAGCAGGAGCGCTGCGGCTGTGAACCGGCCAACCGAAGGCGCGTCGCCCTGGAAAACGGCCACCAACAAGACGATCGCAGCCGCGGCGACCAGGACAGCCATCGCGATCAGCGAGCGCTGCGGGCCCAGCCGCTGCGGCAGCCCGCGAACTCCGGTGGCGGCGTCCGCGTCGGTGTCGCCGACTGTGTTTCCGGCATGCGCAGCCCCGCCCAGCAATGCCGCCGCGATGAGGTGCGACAACGGCGGCCCGCTCGGACCGGTCACGGCAAGCGTGATCACCACCGGCAGCAGACCGAACGAGATCACATAGGGCAGCGGGCTGAGCAGCGTGGTCTTCAACCCCGCGTTGTAGGCGACGGCGCTCACCACCGCCAGCAGGTGCAGCCAGCCGGACGCGGCACCGAGTCGGAACGACAGCACGACGCAGGCGACGGCGGACAGGCACGCGGCTATCGCCAGCGTCCGACCGCTGATCAGCCCGGTGCTGACCGGCTTGTCGGGGCGCTGAGCGGCCAGATCCCGAGGCGCGTCGATGGCGTCGTTCGACCAGCCGACCACCAGCTGGCCGGTGAGCACGGCGAGCACGATGACGACCAGCCGATCGCGCCCGGCACCGATGGCGGCGGCATAGGCGGTGGCGAACGCGGTAACCGCCACGCAGGGCAGCGGGTGACAGCCGAGCAGCAGACCGAGCCCCAAGTCCACCGGCCGTCGAGCGACTGACCGCGCAGCCGCGGTGGAACCGTCCGGGGGGGTGGGTTTCACTGTGACTCCGCGCGCGCGATCAGGGCCCCTACTCCGTCGAGCACTCGCTCCAATCCGAAGATGAACTCCTTATCCATCGGGTCGGCCTTGCTGAGCACGCCAGTGGCGATCACCTTGCTCAGCGCCGGAAAGCGCTCTGGCGTGGCCAGTCGGACGAACGTCCGGTGGGTTTGGGCCATCACCTCGTCCGGTCTGCCTCCCGCCGCCTGGAAGGCGTTGGTGAGGTCCACGACCATTCCCTCGTAGACCCTTGCCAGGTTGCTGATCAACAGGATCGTGGATAGCTGGTCCTCCTCGTCGAGGCCGCAGTCACTCAGGCAGGCCAGCCCGCGATCCATCCAGGCGAACTGATTCGGCAGAGCGGGGATGCCGGTGATCGGGACCCGCAGCGCCCAAGGTTTTGCCCGGTACAAGGCGCCTATCGCCCAGGCCCACTCGGTCAGCCCTGCCCGCCAACCCTGATCCGGCCGCGGCACCTTCGGAGGGGCTCCCATCGCGGCGTCCACCATCAGCGCCAGCAGTTCGTCCTTGTTGCCGACGTAGCGGTACAGCGCCATCGCCGTCACTCCGACCTCGGCTGCCACTTTGCTCATCGAGACCGCCGCGAGGCCGTCGGTGTCGGCGATCCGGACGGCCGCCACGACGATCCGCTCCAGGGTCAGGGCCGGCTTCGGACCCTTGGCCGGACGGACCCGCAAACCCCAGGCGGCTTGCACGCTGGCCGCAAGCCCGTTGCCGTTCTCGTCGTCCATCGCCTCCACCTTCGCCGTTGACCTCCGATCCTAGTTCTGTATATAACGTATATAGAAAAGTCTACGCCGTACACAGAAGCTAGCGACCCGACTTTCGAGGAGCAATCCCGTGATGACACCAACCAGCAGTCCGGACCGGCAGCCGACCGGCCTGGGAATCGAAGCCGTCGGCCTCACCAAGGCCTACCGCGGGGTTCCGGTCGTGACCAGCCTTGACCTTCGCGTTCCGCGCGGCAGCGTGTTCGCCCTGCTCGGGCCGAACGGCGCCGGAAAGACCACGACCGTGCGGATCCTCGCCACCCTGATCGAGGCCGATTCCGGGCAGGCCCGGGTGGCCGGCTTCGACGTCCGTACCCAGCGTCGTCACGTGCGCCGCAACATCAGCCTGACCGGGCAATACGCGGCGGTGGACGAGTTGCAGACCGGGGCGGAGAACCTCCGGATGATGGGTGCCCTAGGTGGGCTGTCCCGATCGGCTGCCCGCAGCCGGAGCGACGAATTGCTGGCCCGCTTCGACCTGGTGCACGCCGGCGATCGCCGCCTCAGCACCTACTCCGGCGGGATGCGCCGGCGGCTCGACCTCGCCGCCGGGCTCGTCGTCCCTCCGGCCGTCGTCTTCCTGGACGAGCCGACCACCGGCCTGGATCTGCGGAGCCGGCAGCAGATGTGGCAGCTGATCACCGAACTCGGCGAGAGCGGAGTGACGGTGTTCCTCACCACCCAGTACCTGGAGGAAGCCGACCGGCTGGCCGACCAGATCGCCATCATCGACGGTGGGCAGCTGGTGGCCGAAGGCACCGCCGATGAGCTGAAGCAGCGGATCGCCGACCAGCGACTTGATCTGACCCTGACCGATCAGACGTCGTTCGACGCCGTGCGCTGTCGCCTCGGGGAACGGGCTACCAGCGCCGACCGGAGCCGGCTGGTGATCAGCGTGCCCACCGACGGCAGCGGCCGCGACGTCCGGGCCCTGCTCGACGACCTCGACCCCGATAGCAGTGCGATCGAACGGTTCGCCATCCAGACCGCGACTCTGGACGATGTCTTCCTCGCCCTGACCGGCCACCCCTCCTCGCCGTCCACCACGTCATCCACCACGTCGAGCGGCCGCACCTCGAGCACGCCCACCTCGAGCACCTCCAAGGAGAACGCACATGCCTGAGCTGACCGCTCTCACCATGGCCGGTCGCAACGTCCGGCTGACCCGACGCAATACCGATGCGCTGATCACCTCCCTGATGCTCCCGATCGTGCTGATGCTGCTGTTCGTCTACCTGTTCGGCGGCGCGATCAACACCGGGACGACGTACGTCACGTACGTGGTACCGGGAGTCCTGCTGCTGTGCGCCAGTTTCGGCGCCTCATTGACGGCAGTGGCGGTGACCAATGACATGACCGGCGGGATCATCGACCGGTTCCGCTCGATGGATGTCGGCGGGGCGTCCTTTCTGGCTGGCCAGGTCAGCGCGAGCGTGATCCGCAATGCGGCGTCCACCGTCATCGTGCTCTGCGTCGCCCTGCTGATCGGGTTCCGCCCTACCGCCGGCCCGCTGGCCTGGCTGGCGGCCATCGGCATCCTGCTGGCGTTCGTCTGCGCGATCTCCTGGCTGTCCGCAGCCGTCGGGCTGATCGCCAAATCACCCGAGGCAGCCGGCGGCTTCACCTTCCTGGTGATGTTCCTGCCGTATCCGAGTAGCGCCTTCGTCCCGATCGACACCATGCCGACCTGGTTACGCGGGTTCGCCGAGCACCAGCCGACGACACCGATGATCGAGTCCCTGCGCGGACTGCTGCTCGATCAACCCGTCGGCAACGCTCCGTGGCAGGCGCTGGCCTGGAGCGCCGGCATCCTGCTGCTGTCGATCGCCGTCTCTGGCCCCCTTTTCCGCCGCCGAACCTCCTGACCCGCCCACCTCTCCGGTGATCATGCACGGTTACTCCCCTCGCCAGGAGCAGCCGTGCATGATCACCGGGAGGTCGACGCCGTATCCGACTCCCCCACGCCGCCGAGGTCAGCCGCCTGGCACGCAACCCCGACCTGGTCGGCTTCGTCGGCCACCTCGCTGCGGGCTGTGGCCAGCACCGCCCCGGTCAGCACCAGGACGAAGCCGATGGCGGTGACCGCGGTGAACCGCTCGTCCAGCACCAGCACGCCAAGCAGCACCGCAACCGCCGGATTGATGTAGGTGATCACGGTGGCCCTTGCCGGACCGACCTCGGCGATCAGCTCGAAGAACACCAGGAAGGCGAGCCCGGTGCAGATCAGGGCAAGCACGAGCACCGCCGCCACCACTGGGCCCGACGGCCACTCCCGAGGTGCCTCGGCGATGCCGGCCGGCAGGTAGACCAGCGCGGCGAGCATCAGGGACACCGCGACCACTCCGAGTCCCGGCTGTTCCGACAGCCGCCGGGCGAGGATGATCGGCCCAATCGCGTAGCCGAGCACCACCCCGCCGACCGCCAGCACTGCCAGCAGGTCATCGGTCGCGACGTCGAGTCCGACCAGCGCGGCGACCCCGGCAACCCCGAGCAGCAGACCGATCAGCCGGCGCGGGCCGAGCCTTTCCCTGCCGCCGGGCGCCCGGCCGCCGAGCAGCCGGACCAGGACCGCTCCGACGATCGGCACCGCGGCGATCAGCAGCCCGGTCATCGAGCTGCTCAACCGGGTTTCGGCGTGCGCCAGGAGCAGGAACGGTCCGCAGATCTCCACTAGCGTGTAGGCGACGAGAGCCAGCCAGACGGTACGCAACCCGCGCAGCTGTCCTTGGAACACGGCGATCGGCAACAGGATCAGCGCCGCCAGCCCGGTTCGGGCCAGAACCAGCGTGGACGGCGCCAACTCCTCCACCGAAACCTTGATCAATAGATAGGGGATGCCCCAGATCACGGACATCGCAGCGAACAGGACCCACCCACGACGACTCACGACGTCATCCTCTCGTCGCCCGCACGGGAGACCAACTGCAGCGATACCCGGTACGGTCGGATCCGATGGGCGTGAACCTGGTGATCGTCTCAGACACCCACCTGCCGCTGAGGGCTCGAGCGTTGCCCGACCAGCTCTGGTCGGCGCTCGAGGCTGCCGACCTCGTGCTGCACGCCGGCGATTGGGTGAGTGCGGACCTGCTGGACGAGTTTGAGGCTCGATGTCGGCGGCTGGTCGCCGTCTACGGAAACAACGACGGTCCCGCGCTCCGAGCCCGGCTGCCCGAGATCGCCCGAGTCGAGCTGGGTGGGCTGCGGATCGCTGTCGTGCATGAGACCGGCCCGGCCAAGAATCGCGAAATCCGCTGTGCAGCCACTTTCCCGGACACCGATCTGCTCGTCTTCGGGCACAGCCACATCCCCTGGGACAGCACCGCGCCCGGCAGACTGCGGCTACTCAACCCCGGTTCGCCGACCGATCGACGGCGGCAACCGTTCTGCACCTACCTCACCGCCACCGTGAACGACACACCGAACCACGCCGGCGTGCGCGACGTCGTCCTCCATCAGCTTCCGCCCCGGCGAACGGGGGCGACGGATGAGTGAGCTGAGACCGGGCCAACCTCCCCCGCGATCATGCACGGTTGCTCGCTTCCAGGTCCGAGCGCGCGCAACCGTGCATGATCGCCGAACTCACCCGCTAGACGTCGACCCCGAGTCGAACCCGGAGGCGAGCGCATCATCGACGTCCGCCGGCGTGTAGGTGCGGAACGCGAGATAGGTCCGGGTCTGGACGACGCCGTCGACCTTGCCGAGGTGATCGGCGATGATGTCGGCGAGTGCCTCCTGGCGTTCGACGCGAACGATCGCCACCAGGTCGACGTCCCCGGTTACGGAATAGACCTCGCGGACCCCCTCGATCCGCGCGATCAGCGACGCGACTTCGGGGATCCGGTCCGGCCGGGCCTGCAACAGCACGATCGCGGTAATCACTGCGTGCTCCTTAGGACGATCGCGGTGCTAGGGCTGGCTTCGAACTGCCCTAGTGGGGTGCTTTACGGCGGTCACCTTAGTACCCGACGTATTAGAGTCGAGGAAGGTCCCGGACGACTGGTCGAGCGTAGGACTGCGAAGAAGAACCCCGGAGGCGGTCGTGAGCCAGCGAGACACCGTGGTCATCGGGGCGAGCGCCGGAGGGGTGGTCGCCTTAACAGCGTTGCTTGGCGGGCTGCCCGCGGATTTCCCGGCCCGGATGCTCGTCGTCGTGCACGTCCCGCCGAGCGGAGTCAACGCGCTGGCCTCGGTCTTGGCCCGGAGCACGCCATTGAAGGTGCGCGCGGCGGCAAATCGAGATCGATTGGAACCGGGTGTTGTCCTGGTCGCCCGGCCCGATCACCATCTCGTGGTGGTCGACGATTCCGTGCTGCTCACTCGGGGTCCACGGGAGAACGGGCATCGTCCAGCAGTCGATGTCCTGTTCCGGTCCGCAGCCAGAGCACTAGGCTCGCGCGTCATCGCCGTGGTGCTGTCCGGTTCCCTGGACGACGGGTCGGCCGGACTGCGGGCGGTCCGCGCCCTAGGCGGGCTGGGGCTTGTTCAGGATCCGCAGGATGCCCAGCACCCGGGGATGCCGTCGAACGCCATCCGGGCTGCCGACCCGGAGTACGTCGTCCCGGTCGCGGCGATGCCCGCCGTGCTGACCTCACTGATCGGTACCGAGGTTCCCGACCAGGCGCCGGACCAGAATCTGGAATTGGCCCGGCTGCTGGAGACCGAGATCTCGATCGCCGAATTGACGCCGGAGAGCTTGCACGAGTCGCATCGCCCAGGCGTCCCGTCCGGATTCTCCTGCCCGGACTGCCATGGCACGCTATTCACCATCGGCGACGAAGCCCCCGTCCGCTTCCGTTGCCGGGTCGGTCACGCCTGGTCGATCCAGAGCCTGCTGGCCGAACACCGGGCAGCGGTCGAGGGTGCGCTCTGGATGGCCCTTCGTGCGCTGCAGGAAAAGGCCGCGCTGTGCTTCGAGATGAGCGCACGGGCCGGATCGAATGGAGCGGCGATCTCGGCGCGGCGATTCAGCGACCAAGCGCTCGAGGCGAGGGATGCCGCCGAGTTACTGCGCGATCTACTCGCCAACGGCGACACCCAGACCGACAGCGACATCACCGCCGACCACGACTATGAGAAGGAAGGCGGTCGGCTTGGCTGAGAACGACAGCTTCGAAGATCTCATCAAGTATCTCAAAGAGGCTCGCAACTTCGATTTTTCCGGATACAAGCGCAGCAGCCTGGCCCGTCGGGTCAACCGGCAGATGCTCGACAGCGGAATCGCCAGCTACGACGAGTACCGCGATTTCCTGGAGGTCCATCCGGAGGAGTTCACCGCACTCTTCAACACCATCCTGATCAACGTCACCAGCTTCTTCCGGGATGCCGACGCTTGGGCCTACCTGCGCGAGAGCGTCATCCCGGAACTGCTCCGAGGCGGCGCCCGGGACCGGATCCGGGTGTGGAGTGCTGGCTGCGCGGGTGGCCAGGAGGCTTACAGCTTGGCCATCTGCCTGGCCGAGGCGCTCGGCCAGGCAGAGTTCCGGCGACGGGTCAAGATTTACGCGACCGATGTGGACGAGGACGCGTTGATCGACGCCCGGCAGGCGATGTACACCGATCGGGAGCTCAGCGGGCTGCCGAGTGAGCTGTTGGAGCGGTATTTCGATCGCGCCGGCGAGCGGTGGAGCTTCACCAAGGAGTTCCGTCGGTCGGTGATCTTCGGCCGGAACGACCTGATCACGAACGCCCCGATCTCCCACATCGATTTGCTGGTCTGCCGCAACACGCTGATGTACTTCAACGCCGAGACCCAGGCGATCATCCTGCGGCGGCTGCACTTCGCCCTGGAGCCGAACGGCGTGCTCTTCCTCGGAAAAGCCGAGATGCTGCTCAGCCACGGCGATCTGTTCAAGCCACTGGATCTGAAACGACGCTTCTTCACCCGAGTCCCCGAGCCGGCGCAGCGGGAGCGCTCCCCCCTGATCCTCGGGACGACACCGCGACGGGACGACACCTTCCTGCTGGATCCACGTCGGCTCTACGAAGAATCTTTGGCCTCCAGCCCACTGGCTCAGGTGATCCTCGACAAGGGCGGGCGACTGGCCTTGAGCAACTACCGGGCGGACGAGATGTTTGGCCTGTCCCGCACCGAGATCGGCCGGCCATTTCAGGATCTGGAGCTGTCGTACCGCCCCTCCGAATTGCGTTCGGCCGTTCAGCAAGCCGCCACCGAGCGACGCTCGGTCTGGATCCGGGAGGTGGAGTGGACCCGGCCAGACAGCAAGCAGTGGCTGGACATTCAGGTCGTTCCCCTGCACGACCGGGACGGAACGCCGATCGGGACCAGCATCTACTTCACCGACGTTACCGACTTTCGGCAGCTACAGCGCGAATTGGAGTACGCGCATCGGCAACTCGAGGCGGCGTACGAGGAACTTCAGTCGACCAACGAGGAACTGGAAACCACGAACGAGGAACTGCAATCGACGGTCGAGGAACTGGAGACCACGAACGAGGAACTCCAGTCGACCAACGAGGAACTCGAGACGATGAATGAAGAACTGCAGTCGATGAACGACGAACTGCAGTCCAGCAACGATGAACTGCGCGAGCGAACGAGTCAGATCGGCGACCTGAACGACTTCATGCGCTCGATCCTGGGCAGCCTCGATTCTGGCGTCGTGGTGGTGGATCCGGAGATGCGGGTACAGGTCTGGAATCAGCGGATGGAGGAGTTGTGGGGGGTCCGCAACGACGAAGCGGTGGGGCAGCTCCTACTCAAGATCGACATCGGCCTTCCGGTCGAGGAGCTTCGCCCGACCCTCCGCCAGGTCCTCACCGAAGACGGTTCGGATCAACCGGTTACGCTGGTGCGGGCGGTCAATCGGCGGGGCCGGAGCATTGACGTCCAGATCACGATCAGCCCGTTGCGGGCCGGTCGGGAGACGAAGACGGTCGGGGCGATTATTTTGATGGATTCGCGAGCAGTCGAGACTGTTTCTTAAGCACGCCGTCCTTCTTGAGGACGTCGTTCACCATGCTCTGCGCGACATCCCGGACTTTTTCGTGCCGGGTACTGCTCATCCGCACCAGGTGGCCGAATGCCTCGTCGGCATCGCATTTCAGGCTGATCATGATCATGCCTTTGGCCTGGTCGATGACCGCGCGTGAGGTGAGCGCCTCGGCCAGTTGCTCCTGGGTGCGGCGCATCTCTTCGTGCGCTCGGGTGTCGCGGATCAGCGTCTGCGCTGCCTCGACGAACGGCATCGCCTGCCGCAGGGCCGCCAAGGTGGCCACGCTCTGCTCCCCGGTCGCGTAGATGGTCAGCACCCCACTGGGCAGGTCGTCCGTGATCAGCGGAACCGCGAGCAGTGAACGAACCGAAGCGGCCCGCTGGTCCCTCGCCAGACCACGGTGTTTGGTGACCGATTCGCCATCCAGGGCCACCGGACGACGGGACCGGTAGGCATCGAACGAGGGGCCACCGGCACGAGCGTGCTGGAGCCCGTCCAGGTGCTGGGCGATCGCCGAACTGGCGATCGTCATCGTCGGTTCCAACGGGTTGCCGACCAGCAGCGAGACGTCGTCCGCCTCCACCATGGCCTGCAGGCACAACCGAGCCACCTGTCCCAGAGTGGCTCGCAGGTCTCCGTCGTTGGCCCCGAGCCGGCAGAGCCGGGTCAGCGCCTCCAATTGCTGGTGCGACGGCGGACCGTCGAGCGCCTCATAGTCCGGCAGGATCACCCAGCGCACGACGGCATCCGGTCGCTCGTCAACCGCGTCGGGCCGATCGACTGGCCTCGAGGGCATCGCGCCCGCCGGCCCGATGCCCGATGCCCCGTCGTCCGATCTCCCGACGTCCGCCACGGCTGATCTCGCACTGGTGTCGGGCTGGTCGCCGGTCATGCGGGTGAACTGGGCGTCTTCCTCTCGAACCAAGGCGAAGTATGACTGCACCGCCGTCCCATGTCTCGGCGTCACCATGGCCGCGACCTGCACAAGGTCATCGTTCATGCAGGCTTTGCTCAGCGCCGAACGCACTCGGCGGCGATCGTCCTGCGCAATGTAAGCGAAGAAGGGCTTCCCGGTGAGCCCATCGGTCGGGATGCGCAGCGCGGCGTGGGCCGCCGCATTGGCTTCGACAATCTTGCCGGTTGCGGTTGTCAGCAGAGTTGCCAGCGGCAGCGTCGAGAGAAATCGCCGTATCATCACGACCCGCCCGGAATCGGAACCGGCGAGTAGTGCGCTGATTTCCTGCTGCTGTTGACGCATTTCGTCGTGGATCGCGGCCAGTTCGTCCTCGGCCCCAGCCAGTCGCGCCGAGACCTCCGGCCCTGCCTCATGCCGCACGGTGTCCAGTTCGAGGGTCAGTGCCTGGACGGCGGTCAGGAGAGTTGCGCTGTAGGCCGAATGCACGCTGGACTCGGCCCGCTCGATCGGTATTGCTACCGGCTCGGAAAGCACGTGAGCCCCCCTAGGTTCGCGAACTATCTGCGTCGGCGCCTGCATGCCGTTGGCTAGGCACAGACAGCACCGTCAACTTGATCCTGCGTACTGGAGCCGGAATTATCAAGTCGCCACGGGTTGGTCGCGGCCTAGGATCGCCAGAAATCCGCGGAACAGCTCTGAGACGGACCTCACCTTGGCCCACCCTAGAAACAGGCGTAAGTTGTTCGGATAGCGTCATTGTTCCGCTCTTCGTTACGGCTCAGACCTCGGGCCTGTGTCCTTCACCCGCGAGAACCGCCCTCGGCTTCTTACGGGCTTGGGAGATTTCGCATGGTCGAGGAACCCACCCCCGTCGCTGCGCCGATCGGCATCCATTTCCTCCGCGGCGTCGTGCTGGTCCGATTGCATGGCGACTTCAGCCATGAACATCCCGCCGATGTCGAGGCACTCGCGCAGGGCTTGGCGGCCGCCCGCGAGCCGGTGGTGATTAACGTCGCCGCGGTCACGTCCATGGACGCTGCCGGCCTGCGGTGGGTGATGCGCCTGACCCAGGAGGCTCGCAGGCGGGGTGAGCCGCTGATCCTGGAATCACCGACGCGCTGCGTAGAGGACGTTTTGACGCTGACCGGTTGCCACACCTGGTTCAGCGCGGCGACCCGCCCGGGTCCGGGCGGGCGCACCGATACCGCCCGGTTGATCAGCTCCCTTTCAGCCTGAGAATTCGACTCTAGGTCGGTCCGAGTTCGCCTGAGTTCCGCCCGCCGGGATGTACCGCCCAGTTCATAGCGAGGACGGCGACGCGTGGATAAGCTGATCAGTCCACCCTGTTCGCCTAGATGCGATCGTCTCGGAGGCTGGACGATGACGACCACGCAACCGCCCGATCGCGGACGCCCGGATAGCGACCGCCTCGATCGTGAATCCTCCGATCGCGGAATGGAGGTCGACTGGGCCTGGACCGACGACGATGACTCGAGCTGGATCCCGCCAGAGATTGATTCGGAACGCCCGAACCCCGCTCGGATGTACGACTATGCGCTCGGTGGCAAGGACAATTTCGAGGTGGACCGAGCCGCTGTCGAGTCGGTTGGCGAAATCCTCCCGGAGTTTCGCGAGGTTGCCCTGGCGAACCGCGGATTTCTGATCCGGGCCGTAAGTGCGCTGGCTCACCTGGGTATCGACCAGTTCATCGATCTGGGAACCGGCATTCCCACCTCGCCGAACGTGCATGAGGTCGCCCAGCAGGTCCACCCGCACGCGAAGATTGTTTACATCGACAACGACCCGACGGTGATGGCCTACAACCGTGCGCTGCAAGCCCGCCAGCCGGGAGTCAGCACCCTGCTGCGTGACCTTCGCCAACCGGCGAGCGTGATGGAGAGTGCTGAGGTCCGTAGCCATCTGGATTTCAACCGGCCGATCGGAGTGCTGCTGATCGCGGTCCTGCACTTCGTCCGCCGCGATCTGGGCGTGGAGGTGGTAAACCAGTTCCGCCGGGCCCTGCCTGCCGGGAGTTACATGGCGATCTCAACTGCGTGCATGGACGGCATGGACCGGCCGTTGATCAATCGACTGGAGCAGGTCTACGCGAAATCTCCGGTGCCGATGGTGCTGCGAACCAGCGAACAGGTGGAACAGCTCTTCGAGGGGGTCGATCTGCTGGAGCCGGGCCTGACCGACGTCACCCAATGGCGCCATGACGGGCGGCCGCTGCCGATCCGGATTCTCAGCGGAGTAGGCCGGGTGACGACTGGCGGGCTCTGACCGGCTACGTCAGCGTCGACCATGCGCATGCTCGACCAGCAGGTAGTGCTTGTCATGCAGGTCGGTGAGCATTCCGTCGGCCACTCGCTGGGTGACCAGGCCGGCTTGCATCAGGTCGGCGAGCGTGGCGTTCAACACCGGCTCGGCCAGCTCGGTGGTGACCTCCAGGGAGTTCGGCGTCATCCCGGCGGGGCCGACCTGAGCCAGCGCGTGCAGCACGATGCGCTGACAACGAATCCTGATCCGAGCCAACCGCCACTTCATGCCGCTCCCACCACCTGACGAGTTCGACGATCGGGCAGCGCCGCCAGGTCCAGCGGAAAGATCGCCCAAACCGACTTACCTTGCACTGCACCTGCACTGGTGCCATTTGCGGCCCCGTCCAGCACGGTCCAGCCCCAGCACAGGCTGAGTGATTCGACCAACTGCAGGCCGCGTCCGGATCCCTCCAACGGGTTGGCGATCCGCCGCACCGGTGGGTGCTGGCTCGGATCGGTCACCGCGCAGATCACATGACTACCTGTTCTGACCAGGCTGATCCGTACCCCGTCGGGCTCGACCACCGAGCAGTCCGGCAGCCGGCCCGGAACGCGGAACCGAGGGTGCCCTACCCGCATGCCGTGCCGGAGCGCGTTCGCCACCAGTTCGGAGGCGACCAGCACGACGTCGTCTGAGATCTGATCGATCTGCCAGGCGCCGAGCACCCGCTGGACGACGTTGCGGGCTTCCCGCACGGCGGTGAAATCCCCGGGAAGCGTCTGAGAGACGGTTCCGGCTGCGCTATCGGCGTCGGCGGAGGAGGATGGTTCGGCGTGTTCGACAAGAGAGCGTGAGTCCGACCCCGATCCCGGTCTCTTACGGGTCGCCGTGGCGTTCGACGAAGATCGCACGCCGCTCGCGGTACGCCTCACGATCACTCCCGTCGCCCAGCGCCGGACCGACGCAGCGATCCGACCAGGTGGCTCTCCTCGACCCGCACGAGGCAAATGCCTGAAGCAGATGCACGTGCATCGCCGAGAATATCCGATCAGTTCGTGCTGATGCACGTGCATCAGGGTAGATATATCAACTGAGATCCGACATTTACCGAAGGGTCCGATGCGGCTGCTCAAAGTGATTGCCGACATGGCAGACTGTCAAAGGGTCGCCGTCGGAGACTGATCACAGGGCCAAAAGCCCCCGAATCGCTCCTCTGAGTAAGGAAAGGTACACATACTGTGCCGACGCCTGGTGGACCGACCGGGGGTCCGACGGTGCGCCGGATTCTCGTGGGCGCCCAGTTGCGGCGACTGCGTGAGGCTCGCGGGCTTTCCCGCGAGGCCGCCGGGTACCGCATCCGCGCCTCTGAATCGAAGATCAGCCGACTGGAGCTCGGTCGGGTCAGCTTCAAGGACCGCGATATCAGCGACTTGCTCGAGTTGTACGGAGTGGAGGACGGCGCCCAGCGCGACGCGTTGATCGCGCTCGCCCGCGAAGCGAACAGCCCCGGCTGGTGGCACAGCTACGACGATGTGCTGCCCAACTGGTTTCAGACCTACGTCGGCCTCGAAGAGGCGGCAAGCTTGATCCGTGGCTATGAGATCCAGTTCCTCCCCGGGTTGCTGCAGACCGAGGAGTACGCCCGCGCCGTCGTGATCGCCGGCGCACCCAACGCCACCGTCGATGAGGTCGAGCGCCGAGTACACCTGCGGGTGACCCGGCAGCAGATCCTGCGCCGCCCTTCGCCCCCTGCCTTTTGGGTGGTGGTCGACGAGGCAGCCCTGCATCGTCCGATCGGTGGCACCAAAGTGATGAAGCATCAGGTAGAGCACTTGCTCGAGCTGATGAGTCTGCCGAACGTGACGCTCCAGGTGATGCCCTTCCGGTTCGGCGGCCACGCCGGCGAGGGTGGTGCCTTCACCATTCTCCGATTCCCCGAACCGGAACTGCCTGACGTCGTTTACGTCGAGCAACTCGTCAGCGCCTACTACCTGGACAAGCGCGAGTACGTGGAGCAGTACGCCCGGACGATGGACCGCCTGACGGTCGATAGCCAGCCACCCGACGTCACCCGGGAAACCCTGAAGCGGATCCTCGCGCAAGTCTGAGCCGCGACCGGGCCGCCGCATTCGAGTGGCTTCTGTCGTACTTTGTCAGCGTTTGGTTACTCAATGCTCAGGTTTCATGACTGTGGGTGCAGACTGCACTCGCCAATCCCCCTTTGTGCGCCTATATTTTCGCGTACTGCAAATGCGCGAGCGGATGCATGTGCAAATGACGAAGCGCTGGGGGTCGCGGCACGCCTCGCTCGGCACTTTCCACCGAACGACCAGGAGGTCGAGATGAGTCTGTTCCACAACGGCATGGCCGCCGAAGAGATCACCGGCGTCACGTGGCGTAAGAGCCAACGCAGCAATTCGCAGGGGAACTGCGTCGAGATGGCGGAACTCACGGACGGGTCGGTGGCGATGCGCAACTCTCGGCATCCAAGCGGGCCCGCTCTCGTATATACCCGAGCCGAGGTCGAAGCGATGATCCTCGGCGCCAAGGACGGGGACTTCGACTACCTGCTCAGCTGAGCGATCCCGCCGGGTGCGGCGACGCTGGCTCTTCCGGGCATTGAACGGCCCGGCCGCCGCACTCGACGGGGCCCTCGCCCGACGTCCTCAGTCCAGCACGCTCGCCCCTCTTACTCCACCCCTGCAACGGGATTGGGGAAGATCCTGCCCACGGCATGGGTCGGATCTTCCCCAGCAGTGAGGGCGCTCAGGCCCTCACTGGTAGCGGCGCAGTTCCTCGCGAGCCACGGATCGGATATGCACTTCGTCCGGGCCGTCGGCTAGCCGAAGGGTGCGCGCATGCGCCCACATCCGGGCCAGCGGAAAGTCGTCGCTGACCCCGCCGCCACCATGAACCTGGACGGCGCGGTCAATCACGGCGGTGGCAACCCGCGGAGCGATCACCTTGATTGCCGCCACCTCGGCCCGGGCGCCGGACGCGCCGTGCTGATCAATCAGCCAGGCGGTCTTCAGCACCAGCAGTCGAGCCTGTTCAATCTCCATCCGAGACTCGGCGATCTGCTGACGGACGACGCCCTGATCGGAGATCGGACCACCGAACGCGTGCCGGCTCTGCGCCCGGCGAACCATCAGCTCGAGGGCTCGCTCGGCCATCCCGATCACTCGCATGCAGTGGTGAATCCGGCCCGGACCGAGCCGTGCCTGGGCGATCGCGAACCCACCGCCCAGCTGACCGATCAGATTGTCGACGGGCACTCGGACATCCTCGAAGCGCATCTCGCCGTGACCAGGCTGATCGTGGTAGCCGTAGACAGAGAGGTCCCGGACGAAGGTGACGCCGGGAGCGGTCCGCGGCACGAGCACCATTGACTGCTGCCGATACGGGTCGGCGTCCGGATCGGTTTTGCCCATCACGATCAACACCCGGCAGCGCGGGTCGGCCGCGCCCGACGTCCACCATTTCCGACCGTTGATCACATACTCGTCGCCGTCCCGGACGATGCTGGTGGAGATGTTCCGGGCGTCGGACGACGCGACGTCCGGTTCGGTCATCGCGAAACTTGACCGGATCGCGCCGTCGAGCAAGGGCTCCAGCCACTCCTTCTGCTGCGCCGGGGTGCCGAACATGTGCAGCACTTCCATGTTTCCGGTGTCCGGCGCGGAGCAGTTGAGGGCTTCGGGAGCGAGGTGGATGCTGCGCCCGGTCGCCTCGGCCAGGACCGCGTAGTCCAGGTTGCTGAGGCCTGACTCCGAAGGCAGAAAGAGGTTCCACAGGCCGATGGCCCGGGCCTTGGTCTTGAGGTCTTCGAGGATCTCGGGGTGATCATGCGGGCGGCCCTCGGCCGTGTTCGCGGCGACCTGCTCCTCGTACCGAGACTCGGCCGGATAGACGTGGTCGGCGAGGAAGCCGTTGAGCCGGGTCAGGTAGTCCTGGGCGTGCGGCGAGAGCGAGAAATCCACGTGAGCTCCGAACGATCGGCGACAGTGACGCGTCTGGACTGGCGTTGGATCGACGGTACTCGCGCGGGACGCCGAGCGGAATGAGACATTCGACGAGATTGCCTCACATAGTTCAGCTGGGCGGGACGGACCACCGCGGAAGGAAGCGCCCGCGCAGCGCTGAAACGGTGGCGAGCATCGCGTACTCCTGGGTGGCGGCGTCCGGCGGAGCCGTGCCCCGGGCCATTCGCTCCCGAAGGAACGCCAGCTCGCTGCCCATCTCCTGGAAGTCACGCATCGCCCGCCGCGCGTCCGGGCCGCCAGTGCGTGATGCCCAGTTCCGAGCGTCCCGGCGAGCAGGCAGCGAGGAGAGCATCGCCACCTCGGCGGGGCTCAGCCAACCAGTGCTGCCGTAGACCGCGAGGTGACGAGCGACCAGGTGGCCTTCCCGGCGCCGGGCCACGATCGCCAGCGTGGCGAAGCCGAGGAACACCGGCACCTGGAGCAGCACATAGGCGGAAGCGAACCCGGCCAGCCCGGACGCCGCCGACAGGTTCCAGGCACCGTGCAACAGCACTGCCACGCAGTACCCAAGGATCGGCGCGACGATCTTGATCAGCGGATTCCGCGAACGGACGGCGAGCCCGATACCGATCCCGGTCGCCGCGGTGAACAGCGGATGCGCGAACGGCGAGACCAAGCAGCGCAGCACAAAGGTGAAGGCAGTACCGGCACTGCCGGTCTCCGCCAGCGCCCGGCCCAGATAGAGCACGTTCTCAACGAAGGCGAAGCCGATCCCGGCCATCCCGGCGTAGACAATGCCGTCCACCACGCCGTCGAATTCCTTGCGGCGCAACACCAGGATCAGCAGCACGGCCGAACCCTTGAACGCCTCCTCGACGAACGGCGCGACGAAGACCGCTGTCGTCGTCATGTCACCGCCGGCAGACTTGATCGCGACCAGCGAGGCGGTGTTGATCACCAGCGCACCGAAGGTGGCCACACCGGCGCCCCAGGCGAAGGCCAGGACCAGCAGGGACGGCGGTTCCGCCTCGTAGCGGTCCAGCCAGAGGAAGGTGGCGACCACCGGGAACACCGGGATCGCCGCCAGTACCGCACCGGTGATCAAGCCGAGCAGGCCGGTCTCGCGGCTGACGGCAAGCAGGCTGAACAGCCCGGACCCGCACAGCACCAGCACGACCGTGATCCACAGCAGGGCGGTACGAATGGTTGGACGCCGAACAGGCACCAGCGGATGTTCGGCCGGCAAACCTGCGGGCCGAGCGGGCTGGTAAGGAGACTGCGCACTCACAAGGTTGAGATTAGCGGCGGATGGGCTGTCGTGATTCACCACAAGCAATCCGAGCTCAACGCGGCGTAGAGTACCGGCCGTGGCAACGGAGAACAGCGAGCGCTCGCAGGACCGCATCGTATGGATCGACTGCGAGATGACCGGACTCAACCTCACGACAGATGCGCTGGTCGAGGTGGCAGCTCTCGTTACCGACTCGCAATTGACCGTGCTGGGTGACGGCGTGGATGTGGTGATCCGCCCGCCTGACGGCGTGCTGGAGCATATGGAGGACATTGTGCGGAACATGCACACGTCGTCCGGGCTGCTCGACGAACTGGACGCCGGGATCACCCTCCAGGCAGCCGAGGACGCCGTCATGGAGTACGTCCGCCACTGGGTGCCGGACTCACGCAAGGCTCCGCTGGCCGGAAACTCGGTCGGAACCGACCGGGGCTTCCTGGCCCGCGACATGCCCGCCCTGGAGAACCACCTGCACTACCGGATCGTCGACGTCTCCTCCATCAAGGAACTGGCCCGGCGCTGGTACCCGCGGATCTACTTCGCGTCGCCGTCCAAGAACGGTGGGCACCGGGCACTGGTGGACATCCGGGAGAGCATCGAGGAGCTGAAGTACTACCGCGAGGTGCTCTTCGTGCCACCGCCCGGCCCGGCTAGCGAGACCGCCCGCGAGGTGGCGAAGAAGTACGTCCTCAAGCCGACGCCGCTCACTGCCCCAGTTGTCCCCGTTTCCCCCGCTTCACCAGCCCCCTCAGCCCAGCCCTGATCCTGAGCATCCGGGGCCCGTTTCGTGTCTGAGGCCCCGGATGCTAATCTTCTTCTCGTTACGCGCCGTTAGCTCAATTGGCAGAGCAGCTGACTCTTAATCAGCGGGTTCGGGGTTCAAGTCCCTGACGGCGCACCATCTGTGCAGGTGAGAGCCCTGCGGGGCAAGACCAGCAAGATCATCACCATCCTTTACCCACACTCTTCGTTTGGTCGCCCTTGCCCTCGGGGCCGGCCTGGT
>JANNPJ010000195.1:0-4158 GCA_031400005.1 Kineosporiaceae bacterium
TGCGTGCCGGCTCGGCAGCGGCCAGCACGACGAATGATCGACCACCGCCGCGCTTACCTTTTCGTGCTCCTCCCGCCGAACACCGCGGCCGCCGACGCTGGGGATCTGATGGCAGTCGCCGGCGACGGAATCGCGGTCAGCGGCGGGTGGCACGTTCAAACGGACGACCGCGAAGGCGTATGCGGCCGGTGCCTTCGTCCAGCACAACGGCGATGGCGCGATTCCGCCTTTCCGGCTGGGGCTGCTGCGGATAGGACCTTTGGCCTGGCCGGCGGGACCAAGGAGGGTGTTCTAAGTCGCCAGCGGTGGGAAGAGTGAGTGGTGTTAGGGATGCGCGCCGCCTGGTTGCCCGCCTCGTGTCTCGGACCCAGCCGGTCCGGGCGAGGTGTTTAGTTTCGGCAGGACGAGGAGAGCACGATGATGTACTGGCCCGGAAACGGCATGAATGGTTGGGGATACGCGTTCATGACTAGCAGCATGCTGCTGTTCTGGGCTTTGATGATCATCGCAATCGTCCTGCTGGTTGGCCGCAGGGGCGGCCCTGAGACATCGAACACTCAGTCGAAGCAACCGAATCCGACCACCCCTGAGGAAATTCTCGCCGAACGATTCGCCCGCGGGGAGATCGACGACGAGGAATATCATCGGCGCGGAGCCATTCTCCGGGAGCCGGGCCGACCATGACCATGCTGGCGTCAGAGCATCGGTCTCGGGTGCGGGTGCTGTGGAATGGGTTCGTCGGCGTGCTCGGCGGGGTTCTCGGGTTGGCGCCGCACCTGCTGCATCACGTCGGTCTCCTGGCCGGTACGGCGCTGGTCGCCGGTTCCGGCGGGACGGTCCTGTTCGCCGTGATCGGCCTGGTGGCCTCCGTTCCGCTGCTGCTGCGGCTGTACCGCCGGTTCGGCACCTGGTGGGCGCCGATCCTGGGTCTGATCGTCTTCACCGCCATGTTTCTGGTCTCGGCGTTCGTCGTCGGCCCGCAGATCAGCGGCACGAACGACCAGGCTCCGGCGCCGCAGAACGTCAACCAGGACAGCCACCATGTGTCCTTACCCGCCGAAAGCGGCGAACCGCGATGAGCGAGGACTATGGACTGCTGCCGCTGGGGGTTGCTGTGCAGCGCCCTCTTGATCGCGTTCGGGGCCATCCTCTTACACCTGGTGATGGTGGGCTCTCTGCAGCGGTGGCCCACGATCTCGACCCCGGTGATGTCCACGATTCTGGCCGTCGTGTACGCCCGTCTCGCCCGCTCCGAACCGCGCGAGGTCACCGCCCGGTTCGCCCCGGCATGGACCGTGTACCCCCTCACAGGCCCACCCCCGACCACGCATCAAGAACCGTGTTCAGCCCCACCCCCGCTGCGAGCACACCGACACGCCACCCAGGAGATCCTGATGGTTACCGCTGAGCCGACCGGCACCGACCTGATCAACCGCACCCCGAAACGCTCGGTACCCGCCCCGGACGCGGTCCTCCTGCGCGCCGAGGGCGTGGCGAAGTCCTACCAGCGGGGGGTGTGGCCAGCCCGGCGCACCCATCGTGTGCTGCGCGGAGCGGACCTCCTCCTGCGCGCCGGGGAGGTCGTCGGTTTGACCGGGGAGAACGGCAGTGGCAAGAGCACCCTGATGAAAGTCCTTGTCGGCGCGCTGGCGCCAGACGCCGGTCGCGTGCAGCACAGCGGTGTCCTGGGGTACTGCCCCCAGAGCCCGCTGGTCTACCCCCGCCTGACCTGCGACGAACACGTCGACCTGTTCGCGCACGCCTACGGGATGGATGCACAGTCGGCGGCCGGGTCAGCGGCCGCCCTATATGACACGCTCGACTTCGCCCGCTATGGCGCCACCCGCGCCGACCAGCTCTCCGGCGGCACCCTCGCTAAACTCAACCTCGCACTGGCGCTGCTACCGGACCCGGACGTCTTGCTACTGGACGAGCCCTACTCGGGCTTCGACTGGGACACCTACCTGCGGTTCTGGGACCTGGTCGCGGACCGGCGTGACCGTGGCCGCAGCGTCCTGGTGATCAGTCACTTCGTCGTCGACGAGCAGCGGTTCGACCGCCTGGTCGACCTCGTCGAGGGGCAGGTGGTGCCCCGTGAGCGTTCAAGCTGACCGGCCCAGCCCGTCCGTGGCCGGCGTTCGGCGGCCGACGCCGTGGCCGTTCACGAAGGCGTTTCTGCGCGAGTATGCCCGCAATCGGGTGAATCTGCTGTTGCTGGCCGTGGTCCCGACGGTGTTCGTCGCGGTCGTCGCCTCCTCCATCGCCGACGCGGCCAAGCTGCTCGGCGGTGTCGGGGGACCGAAAGTCGAGACCGCTACCGCCGGGTGGGCGGCCGGCTTCCTCGCCGGCATCGCAATGTACTTCCAGGTTGCCGCGACCCGCGAGGTCGATCGGCGGCTCGTCATCGCCGGCCTAGCCCCGACGAGGCTGGCCCTGTCGCGTCTGCTGACCGGTCTCCTGCTGGCCGCCGGAGCCAGCGCAGCCGCATTACTGGCGTTGGCCCTGCGCGTCGGGATAGACCATCCTGCCCGCGCCGTCGCCGGGACGCTGATGTTCGCCGTCGTGTACGTGGCCATCGGGTCCCTCGCGGGCACAGTCTTCGCGAACCCGGTCAATGGGACCGTGTTCGTGCTGTTCGTATGGATCATCGACGTGTTCTTCGGTCCCGTGATGGGTGCAGTGGACCGGACACTCACCCGAGGTCTGCCTACCCACTTCATCTCCTTGTGGATGGTGGACCTGCCCTCCCGGCACGGTGGTCGTCTGGGCGACCTCGGGTTGGCGCTGCTGTGGAGCCTCACCGCTATCGCGATCGGATGTGCTGTGATCACCTGGCGTACCAGCACCGCGCACCGGCACAGGCAGCGGGTGGGCGCCGGCTCGGTGCTGGGTCAGTTGCTGGCCGTGATCCGGACGGCCTGGCGGGAGAGCCGGCGTAACCCGGTGCAGTGGTTGCTGTTCCTGCTGGTTCCGCTGATCTTCATCCTGGCTGCGGACGCAGTGACACCTGACGAACCGATCACGCTGATCCTGCGCGAGGGTGGTGTCGCGGTGCAGCGGACGTTGCGGATGCCGGATGTGCACGGCGCGACCATGGCCCCGATCGCGGTGGCATTTTTGTCCGCGCTCGTCGGCCTGTTCACCCTTCTCGATAGTCGCACCGGTGACCGGCGTGCCGTCCTTGCGGGCATGCGCCCGTCCGTGTTGACAACCGCACGGCTGGGCCTGTTGGCCCTCACGGTCCTCGCCGCCACCGGGGTGTCCTTGGCCGTGACCGCTACCGTGTTCAGCGCCACCCAGTGGCCGGTCTACGCCGCCGCGAACCTCCTGCTCGGCCTGACCTACGCCCTCATCGGCGCGCTGCTCGCCCCCCTCGTCGGGCGGGTCGGTGGGGTCTTCGTCGCCTTCCTCCTGCCTTTCCTGGACATCGGCATCACCCAGAGCCCTATGCTCCATCCCGAACCGACTGCTCTGTCGCGTTTCCTACCCGGATACGGCGGATCGAGGCTCCTGCTCGACGGTGCCCTGACCGCGACTGTCGATGAAACCAGACCTCTGCTGATCGGGCTCGCGTGGCTCGTCGCCCTGACAGTCATCGTGGTCATCATCTCCGCCGGAGGCGTTCGAGCTGTCCACCTAGCAGCCCTACCGACCAGAGAACTGACAAAGTCATGACACAGAAACCTGTTTCCGACGAACCGTGCTCACCGATCTGCTGGGCCTCGGTGCCGCCGGAGCTGATTTCCTCGCGGCGTGCTCGCCCAGCGAAGGACCGATCGGGGCAGCCATCGCAGCCGCGGACCGCGGGCACAGAAACCTACCCCTGCACCACCGCGTTCAGGTCCGCGATCGGTCTGGCACCGCTGAGGGAAAGGCCTTCGGTCGTGGTGTACGTCCTCATTGGGGCATCCGCCGCCATTTGCTCCGGAGCAATCAACCGATCAGCACCACCGGAACGTCGCGCAATGCCGTCATACCAGGTAGTCGCGACCGGTGGGTACGGCGCGCGCAAGGACACCATCCTGGTTTCCGATGGTCGGCATGGACGTCGATCTGCTTGCCGACCACCCGGGGCCGCTGGATGATCCATTGCCACAACGTTTCATGCGGATGCTGGCAGGATGACCCGCTTGGAGTACGTCATCTGGGGGCAGCAGA
>JANNPJ010000214.1:0-2208 GCA_031400005.1 Kineosporiaceae bacterium
CAGCGCATGGTGGTCCTCACCCGGGGCGTAGTCCGACCCGGTCGGGAGCCACCGGCATCATCGTGATCTGCCAGGCCCGTCCACGCCGTCCAGTCGGCGATGCGGTGAAGGTCACCGGTATCCGGTGCCCGGTCGACCTTAATGAACATTTTGGCGGCGTGAGTGCGCTCCACGAAGCGGTCGAACGCGCTGTCCGCGCGGCGCGCCGCGGCAACGGCGGCGATCGTCACCGACCCGGCCAGAGCAGCGATCATGGCCAGGGGTAGCCAGCGTGCCCGCCACGGCATCCGGGCCAGCAGCCAGGCTGCGGTCATGGCGCGCTCTCCTGGCCCCACCGGCGCGACGCCAGGTTCGATCCTCGGGCCAGCACATTGGCCATACCCCCCATTCAGCACCCGGCGCGCCAGCGTGCCAGGACCAGTCACCCCCGAGACCTCTAGCCCCCCGCCTGCCTGCCCTCGACGGCTGGCTCACCGACCTCTTCGCCCCACACCGCCTCGACCACACGATACGGACCCTGGCCGCAGCCCAACCACCTTCCACTCTCGCCCCAGACCAGCGACAGGGCGCAGGGCGAGGGGACCAGGCCGAGATCATCACGAACGGCACCTCCAGTATCGGCTCCACGGCGGTCAAGCCCAGTGCCGCGATCAGAACATCGTGTTGGAGTTGGCCGAGGTCAAAGGGACCTCTTGGATGACGTCCCAGAACTCGACGACTCTGCCGGAGCGAACCCGGACGAAGTCGGCGGCGGCGAGGCCTGGGTCATCAGGAGTGCGGACCAAGTGGTACGAGACTGCGACGAGGTCGCCTTCGGCGACGACCTGACTGAAGGTGATGGTGGATTCGGGATAACGAGCTTTCGCTTGGGCGAAAAAATGCTTGGCGGCGGCGACGCCGTTGGCAACGTAGGCGCTGTGGTCGTAATAGGGATCGGCGGCGTAACGGTCGAAGGCAGTGAGGTCATGACCGATGACGGCCTCGGTGAAGAGCAGCCCAGTGATCTCCTTGCTGATCGCGGTGTCGGCGCACGGGTCCGGCCAGGAGACGGGCGGGTCGGTGAGGGTGGTGAACATGTCGTTACCGCTGACGGTGCTCTCCGGCACGGCCTGCATGACCTCCCAGAACTCGGCGATCTTGCCGTGCTCGAGGCGCGCAAAGTTGACGCATGCCAGGCCCCTGGTCCCCGGGAGCAGAATGACGTTACTGTGCAGCACAACTCGGTCACCCTCGGCGATCGCGCGCTTAATGTCGATGCGAGATCCGGGATAGGCGGCCTTGAGGCTGGCCATGGTCCGTCGAAGCCCTTCGGCCCCATCGGCTTTCGCTGGGCTGTGCTGAATCAGATCGGGTTTGACGAGGTCGTCAATCACGGTGTAGTTGCCATGATTGAATAACTGGTCGACCACATACAGCAAGATCGCCTTATTCACGGCATTCTCGTGACTATCGGCAACGGTCAACGCTGCAGGCGCTGCGCCCACCTGGTCTGTGGAAGTACCAGGCTCAGCATCGAATACTTCGTACGGTCCAGCATCTTGCGCCGTTCGCCGATCGGTACGGCGGGCGCGGGCTCGGAGCATCGCTGTTGTCTCCTCGGGGTGGACGACAGCGACATGTTAGGGGCGTCTTAGCGCGCACTACCAAACTTAAGACCGATTGCTCCTGGTATAGCGCGATAGTTCGGGGAGAGAAGCTGTTGAGAGCGATTTGAGGCGCTGGCATAGCGTCAATCCCCCTCCTGACTGGTGGGATTGGAGGATCTTCCGGGCTGCGAGCGCCACGATTCCCGAGTGGAAGCGCGACTTCGGTTTCGGCGTCAAAGCTTTAGGATGATGCGGGACAGGCATGGACGAACTGCTGGGGCCCGACCGAGCACGCCAGGGAAACTTGGTCCGGCGGTAGCTCATTGGTCATCAAGCATCAACCCGGCGTGCCCATGGCCAACTGCCCCGGCCCGCTCAACAGCCGCCGAAAGGAACAAAAAGGTCAGGCGCAACGCTTGACAGGCCCCGCTCCTTCAGGGATGACCTGAACGATATGGACTTTCCGTCGTGTCCGAGAGGGCTCGACTACGCGGGCATTACGTACCTGTATCAACAGGGTATGTATGAGCTTGATTGAAGCGACCGAAAGCCCGCTCGTCAAGCGGCTACTCGCTGTAGGTGCGTCGACGCCGATCTCGTCGGAGTCCGCTGCGGTGGTGAG
>JANNPJ010000279.1:0-3135 GCA_031400005.1 Kineosporiaceae bacterium
ACCGCCAGCGTCCCGGCTGCCTGCGCTTTCAAGAACTCCACCCACGAAGGACCCTTCGCGCCCCGCGTTGGTGCTGGGCTCAGGCCGTTGCGCCGCAGAATGGAGCGTACCGACGTCGCTGACACCCCGACTCCGATCTTGCGGGCTTCGCCTACGATCCGCTGGTAGCCCCAGCGGGCGTTCTCCTGCGCCAGGCGCACCACGAGTTCGACGGTTTCCTCGGGCAGGGTGTGACGGTTGCCGGTGTGCGGGTATGTCCACTTGCGGGCAACCAGTTCCCGGTGCCAGCGCAACAGCGTCGCCGGGGTGACGAGGAAGACCACCCACCGGTTGCGGGGCAGAACCCGCGACAGCATGGCCAGGACCAGTCGGTCGCCGGGGGTGAACCGAGGCCGTGCCACCTGACGTCTCAGCACCGCGACCTGATGGCGCAGGACCGCGATCTCGACGTCATTCTCATCCGGTGACCGGCCCAGACCAAGGACCCCCAAGACCCGCCGAACGACCAAGAAGACCAGCGTCCGCCCCACCATGCTTACCAGCGTCCCACTGGATCGCCCCAGGTCAGAGGCGAAACTCTGAACTTGCACCCTTCACCCTGTGTCTGAACCTTCAGGCCTTGGAGGCCTGGCGGTCGCGGTCCCGCACTGGCTGGCCACCGTGATCGACGCATCGTGGCAGGACGTCTACGGAACCCGGATCGATGACATCCGCCTGCCCGAGTCCCGGGCCAAACGTGACGAGCTGCTGCTGCAGTACGGGCGCGACGGATATCACCCGCTGGATCAGATCTATACCCCGACCGCGCCGGGCTGGCTGAAGGGGTGTCGAATTGACAGGCCCCCACGGTTGGGCCCTCGCGGTGACCTAGTGTAGTGCGAGTTGGTCAGCTGGGGACCTGGAGGCTGAGGCCGGCCTTCCCTGGCAGGGCTGTGACGTCTGGGGGGCTGTCGTGCTCATCCTGGTCGCTTCGTAGGACCCGTTTGCACCTCGCGTTGAGCTCGTCCATCAACAGGGTCCGCGGGATGTTCGGCCAGAACGATATCGGGCGGACCGAAGCGGCCGAGGCCCACAGTTGCGGATTGCCGTCCAGGACCTCTTCCAGGAACGCTCGAGGGGTGGCGTTGTGGCTGCCGTGGTGGCCAACCTTGTAGAAGGTGGTTCTCGTGAGGAGTTGGCGGGACGCTGGCCGGTTCATGGCTGCGTGCCACGTGCCCCACTGAGCATCTCCGGGAAAGAGTAGATATGCCGACCCGAACTCGAACATAAGCATGAGGCTGGTGCCGTTGACGGCTTTGTCCAGGCTCACGACTGTTGCTAGGTCGGTATCGCGCATCATTGCGGCTGCCTTGCTCTTCAGCGACCCGCCGAGCTTGCCGGGGCCGTAGGCCGCCTCGTCTAGTACGTAGCTCTTGGCGAACGGACGGTTGCTCTCGCTTACAGGCGAGGGTGTGCGGTCGACCGGGCCGCTGACGGGTGGGGCCGCGCCGAACGCGAGGTACGACTGCTCCGGCGGCGGGTCCATGTCTCGGATCACTGACTCATCCTTCGAGGGGCCGAGCACGTGGACGGTCAGCCCAGGGCAGTCGTCGGGCTGGAGGTGGCCGGTGTCCGTTGACAGGAACCGGCGGGTCGGTTTGCCGGCGAAGCCGCGGTGCAGAGTGCGCATTGCGCCTTCGTTGGTCAGCGAGTTCGCCACCATCGCTTGCAGGGACGCCGGAGCGATCTCCTCGGACTTCCACCGATCGACGAAGCCAGGATCCGTGAATGCGTTGGTGAGATTCAGTGCCAGGCTGCTTTGCCGGGTGCGGATCCGGGTCGCCTCCGGGTCGTCCGGATCCTCAGTCCACGGCAGCCAAACCTCCCCCACCGTCACGGAACTCCACGCTGGCTCGGCGAAACCGCTTACGTGGTCCTGATGACGATGCGTCGCCACCACCACGTCTATGACCGACCCGTCATCGCCGATGTCATCGACAATTGCGGCGACCGTCTGCCTGATCTTCCAACCGGGGCGGGGATGCCCGGCCGAGTGTGAGCCGCAGTCGACCAGCACGCGGAAGGGCGTGCGCCCGTCCCGCGGAAACTTCAGCAGGAAACAGTCCCCGAATCCAACGTTGTACATCTGGACTTGGATCTCAGCCATCGCTGTGTCTCCCCCACGGGCGGCCCAGATGTGCGGCGGTGAACTGCGCACGCCGCGTCATCCGGTTCAGTTGGTACTTCTCGTTTCCCCAGACGCTCAGCGAGTCCTGGTCGTCGAGCGCCTGGACGTATCGTCGGAACTCCTGCACCCGGCGCTCGGCCAGTTCCTGCTGCGATTCGTAGCGCAGCTTCTGCTGCGTCCGCCATGGCAACGGCTTGGCGATCACGTAGCGGACCGTGCCGTCGGCGGCGAAGACGGCGGTCGTGCCCGCTCGCAGGACCACCCCTCCTTCCTCCTGGCGATCAAGGTGGCCCGGCGGTGGGGTTTGGACCCATTGGGCGATCAATTCGACGCACTTGGGCGTGGCCAAGTTCCTCATCGACGACTTCATTCCCATTGCCATGCTTAACGCGGAACCCAGCGCCGCCAGCGTCAAGGCCGATGCCCCGTGGCGCAGCATCGAGGAGTTCCTGGCGCACGCCAAGGCCAATCCGGGCATCGTGCGCATCGGCAACTCCGGCATGGGTGCCATCTGGCACCTGGCGGCCGAGTCCATGGGCCAAAAGACCGGCACGAAATTCCTGCATGTTCCCTATGCCGGCGCAGCGCCTGCGGTTACCGACCTGCTGGGTGGCCATATCGAGGCGATCACGGTCAGCCCGGCAGAGGTGGCCCAGTACGTCGCGGGCGGCAAGCTCAGAATCCTCGCGGTCATGTCCGACCAGCGCTACAGGCGCTTTGACACGGTGCCTACGCTGAAGGAAAAAGGCTATGACGTGAGCATCAGCACCTGGCGCGGGGTCGTGGCGCCCAAGCGCACGCCCGAGGCGATTGTGCAGACGCTGCGCACCGCCAGCCGCAAGGCCAGCGAAGACCCGGCCTTTCGCGAAACGCTCAACAAGCTCGACCTGACCTATGCCTACGCCGACGGCCCGGCGTTTCGCCAGCTGATGGAAAAAGACAACGCCTTCTTCAAGGGCCTGATGACC
>JANNPJ010000284.1:0-9214 GCA_031400005.1 Kineosporiaceae bacterium
GAACACGACACCAATACCACCAGCCACCGCAACGCCAGCCCGCATCGATGAGGTTGGAATAGGGCCGCCAAGGTGGTGCTCGTTTGGAGCTCATGAGACGTTATTCCAACCGGACATCATGGACAAAAGCCCTCAGCCGCCTACCGGAGGCAACCAAGACGGCCATGGCCGATGCTGTCCGTGTCCGGCGCCAGACGGCGACCCGGCTTTCAGAGCACCAGGTCGCCGCGCTGGTCGAGACTTACCTTGCCGGGGCGACCATTTACGAACTGGCTGCCCGTTTCGGCATTAACCGCGCGACGGTGTCCGCGCACCTGCATCGCCAGGGCGTCGCCGTACGCCGTCAGGGCTTGGACGATGAGGGCGTCGCTCACGCCGTCCGCCTCTACGAAGAAGGTTGGTCCTGCGCTCGTATCGGTGATCGGCTCGGCGTCGACCCCACCACGATCTGGACAGCCTTCAAGTTCCGAGGGATCGCCTTGCGCGATACCCACGGGCGCGATCGGTGATCTGGAGGACACCCCCTACTGGGCCTGGGTGGTGAAGCGCTCCAGGAACGTCAAGGTGATCTGCGAGTCAATGCCAGCGAAAAGCATTGCAGCACCGGTAAATACGATTTGCAGGTGAGCGCGCAGCTGGTTGGCCAAACCGACCCGGTGATGGACGAGGTCACGGCGGGCGCGGACCAGGGACCGCAAGGCGGTGGTCTGGGCGCTGTCACGGACCAGTACCCGCAGGCGGCGGCGGTCGGTGCGCACCACGTCAGCCAGGACGTAGGCATCGAACCGGTCGTCCTTGTTCCCGGCCGAGCCGTACCTCGATCGCAGGTTCTTCATCTGAGTGGGCGGGATGACGAACACCGTCAGCTCGGTCTGCAGCAGGGCCTCGATGATCGGGCCGTCGGATCGTTCGATCCCGACACCCTCGACCCCGGCCTTCAGCAGGCGGCGGACCATCGAACGCAGCCCGACCGCGTCGTGGCGGAGCGTGAACCGGTCGATCACCTCTCCCTCGGCCCCGACGATGCACACGGCATGGTCGTCCTTGGCCCAGTCGACTCCGGCGCTGATCCGGATCGGGCCTGGCATCCAGGACTCGTTCTGCTCGACACTCATTACTGTTGCATCAGTGGGAAGACACCCGGTGGTCCGGGGACACCGCTGCCGGTCGCTCACTGATCGGCGCTCGATGGCGCACAGCCCTGTAGCCAGTCGGGGTGTCCCTGGGGCGCCGGACCTCGCAGAACTCATGAAGGACCTCGAAGGTCAAGCGCAGCAGGCGATGGTCCGACGGGGACCAGGGTGCGCCCGAACACTCCCACTTGAACACTCAATACGAGGTTCGGACACTCCGATGGTGGACCAGTGAGCGCGGCTTGCTGCGGGGTCGCGACCGCCAGGACGAGCGCGAACACGATCGCAGGCCAGGAAGCGGTCGCGGCGATCGTGTCCAGCGCAGAGCCGATGTCGTCGAAGATGAGCACCGTCGCGTTGTTCGCGGCGGCCACCGGCGAGGCCATGATCACGAGCCACCCCACCGGCACCTGCGGCCGGGAGACCACCGCCCGTACGAGGCTCTCGCTGGACGTGCGCGTGGGTCCGGGTGAGATGTCCGTCGTGGTCTCCGGGCCCTCGGGGTGGAGGCAGTACGTGTCCGGATCGCCGACTGCTGGTGCCGCGTCCTTGAAAAGGGCGGCAGGGTCTTACCAGGGCAGGATCTGCTCGTCCTGGTAGTAGCCGCCGGTGCCGGCCTCGGCCGGCAGGTTGACGACGTACTTGATGCTGGCGGTGCCCTCCGCGATGGGGCGCCCGCCCTCGCCACCGAGATCGGTGGCGGTCCAGCCTGGGCTGGCGGCGTGCACGGTGATCCCGGCCTCGGCGAGTTCGGCTGCCAGCGAACGGGTCAGCGCGTTGAGCGCCGCCTTGGACGCGCTGTAGGCAGGAGTGCTTGCCCCCATCCGGGTCAGTGACGCTGCCTCGCTGGACACGTTGACGATGCGGGCGCCGGGGGCCTTGCGCAGCAGCGGCAGCAGCGTCTGGGTGACGCGCCATGTGCTGAAAAGGTTGATCTCCAGCGCGTCCTGCACCACGGACAGGTCGGCGGTGGAGGCCTGCTGGGCGTAGTCGAAGACGCCGCCGACGTTGTTGACCAGCACGTCGAGACGACCGTGCTCGGCCTCGACCTGCTGCGCCGCCGCCGTAATGCTCGCCGGGTCCAAGGTGTCGAGCTGGATCGGGTGGACGTCGCCGCCGATCTGCGCAGCGGCCTGCGCGGCGGCGTCGCCGTCGCGGGCGCTGAGCAGCACGGTGTCGCCGTCGGCGGCGAGCTGGGCGCCGAGCTCGCGGCCGATGCCGCGGTTAGCTCCGGTAATGAGGATGACGCGTGCCATGTCGGTGTCTCTTCCTGAGTGGGGTCGATGGGCGGGGCAACCCAACGCGGGCTGATCCGACGTCCGCTGGGACGTCTCCCTCGGGTCACCACCTTGCGCTTCAGAGTTCACAATGTCAAACAATCAAGCAAAGAATCTGCTAGAGTTCAACATTGTGGAATCAGAGACGTCATCCGGCCGCGTGCTCCAGTCCGTCCAGCGGGCCTTCGACCTACTGGAACGCATCGCAGTGCACCCCGAAGGCGCCCGGTTGAGCGAACTCGCCGACGGCGCCTGCCTCAATCGCAGCACCGCCCACAACCTGCTCGCCTCCCTCGAAGGGCTCGGCTACATCACCCAGGACAAGAAGGGCGCCGCCTACCGGCTGACCAGCAAGCTCAACCGCCTGCTGCGCCTGGACGCCGAGGCAGAGCAGGCGCTGCGAGCCCGGATCCGGCCCGTGCTCACCAATGTGAGCCAAACATCGGGCGAGTCCACCTTCCTCGCGTTCGCCACCGGCACCGACTACCTCTGCGTCGATGCCGTACAATCGAACAAGCCCCTGCACCTGGCCGTCAGGCCCGGCGAAAGAAAGCCACTGATCGGCGAGGCGCTCGGTCACGTCCTGCTCGCCGCAGACCCCGACCTCGCCCACCTCGTCCGCACCGATGACCCGGACCGATGGCAGCGCCACGCCCAGGAGATCGCCGACGTGCAACGCCACGGTCTCGCCCTCGACCTGGACAGCCAGCACGCCGGGATCTCCTGCGTCGCGGTCGCGGTCACCCCACGCGCCGCGATCGCCGTGGCCGGGCCTACCAGCCGCCTCCCCCAATCCCGCCTCCTCACCATCGGTGAGCAAATCCGCGAGGAACTGAACAAGGTCCGACCAGCCAACCAGGGATGGCTGTAACTCTCGACCACACGAAACGGAAAGCCGGCGCGCGTGTGAGCGTGCTCAGTGCCAGAAAGACAGCCAAAATCGTGACACGCGTTGCCAATACCGGAATTGCGCGGTGATGGATGAGCTAGAGCATCACTGGCAGATAGCGGCGCTCAACCGCCGGAGGGATCATCACGTGCGGACCGACACGCCGTCGGCAGAGGGCCACAGGCAGGGAGATCAGCTGTCCGCAGGAAGGGAGACTTACTGTCCGCCGACAAGGAGGTTGGCAGGTCCGTGTCAAGCTGAGCGAGCCCAGACACCTCGGGGGCCTCGGCATGGCCGGTGGACTTGCCCGGACGGCAGGGTGACAGCCGCCGTTCCGTCGGGGACAGCAAGCAGGCCGCCGTCACGCAGTCATGGGGTCGGATGTCGACAGCAACCGTGGGCTGCTGGTGCTCCGAATAATCGCTAGGGGTGGGATTTTCCGGTCAACGCGGCCAGGGCGGTGGCGACCTCGTAGATGTCGGCACACACGTAAGTGACGGTACTGCCGGCGCCGTTACGGCCTTCATGGCCGGCACAGGCGCGGGCGACCCGCATACCCGAAGTGCCTTTCCACCACGTCAAAGTGGTGTGTCGTAGCCAGTAGACGCTGATCTGCTGGGTTTTCACCCACGGCTGGTAGTGGCCGACCCGAGTGAACAGGTAGTCGTAACGTCGGTGGGCGATGGGTCGGTGGTTGCGGCACCGCAGGAGCTGTCCGTCGGAGTCTCCGTCGCCGGCCGTGTTGCGGTGGCTCCCGAGTGCCTGCATAAATGTGGGTGATGGGCTGCCAACGCACGGTTTTGCGCTTTTCGCGCGGCAAGACCAGGAACTGATCCTGGACCAGGTCGCGCGGCCGCAACGCCAACGGACCCGCCGCGGCGGCAGACGGTCTCGATGTGTAGTCGCGGCCCTTGATGCTGTCTGGCGCGGACCGCGGGAGTACGGGTCGGCGGCCTACATCAAGTATCCACCGCTTGACACTAATGTCCTCCGCGGAACCCGCGCGTTGTCGATATCCGAGCGCCGACGGCCTGCATGAAGGACTCCTGCGTGCCGACGGCCTCGACGACCGAGTGCGCGCCGAGGTCTTTCGTGAACTCCTTGATCCTCATTACACCGGCGTCGGCGCGCTCTTCGACGATGTCGGTCGCAATGTAGTAGCGGGCGAGCTTCTGCCGCTTCGCGTGCTTGGACATGGCGATGATGCGCTCGGCGCCGAGCGCTTGGCGGCGAGGATCGCCATGAGGCCGACCGCGCCGTCACCCGACGATGGCGACGGCGTTGCCTAGGCCTGCTTTCGGCGGCGACGGGCGTCATAACGCCGGTGCCGAGGACGTCGCTGGCTGCCAACAGCGCCGGGCTCAACTCGGAGTCGGGGTGCAGGGGCCTCCTGGGGGGGTCAGATAGAGCCTGCCAGGAACTGTCCTACCCAGGCAAAGTTTCAGTGGATAGCTCGGCATCGCCTACGAAGCGACGCTGGTGTCCACAGATTTCATGCGACAACTTACGTCAGCAGTCAAACGAGACGAAGAAGGCAATCCTTATGCAGGTATTCCTTATCGGAGCGGCCGGCGGCATCGGTACGCGCGTGGCCACGATCCTCGCGGAGGGGGGAGACACCGCGACTGGCATGTTCCGCAATCCCCACCATCAGACCCGTGTCGAAGCTGCGGGAGCGATCGCTGTCCGCGGTGACCTCATTGCGGACAGCGTGGACGAGCTCGCGGCGAAGATGAGAGGCCACCAGGCAGTCGTGTTCGCCGCAGGTGCGCACGGCACCGGCATGGACCAGACCACCCTCATCGACGGGAAGGGCGTGGAGAAGGCGGCCGAGGCCGCTGCGCAGGCGGGTGCCCGCCGGTTCGTGCTGGTCTCGGCGTATCCGGAAGCCGCTGCGGACCCGAACGGGATCAGCGAGGGGTACGCGCACTACCTACGCACGAAGAAGGCCGCCGAGGTGTTGCTCATCGGCACGGACCTCGACTGGATCATCGTCCGGCCCGGCCACCTCCTCGACGAAGCGGGCGACGGTCTCGTCACCGCCGGCCTCGCGCTGCTCGAGAAGGACGTGCGACGCGACAACGTTGCCGCCTTCATCGCCGCCGCCCTGCACAACCCCGAGCTGAGCCGCACGATCGTCGAGCTCACCGACGGCACCACCCCGGTCGCCGACGCGGTGGCGCAGGTCGCACGCGCGGTCGGCCCCCGCCGCTGACGGCTCACCCCTAGCCTCGCGCTTTCGTGGCGGGGAGGCGTAAGGCCGACCAGATTGAGGAGCGCCTTCCCAGCGTCGAGACAGCCGGTTTCTATCCGCAGTTGAAGGTCGACGGACCGCATCAGGGGCAGTCTGGCTGGCCGGCGGGTTCTGTTGACCGAGACGATCGCCGTGAGTGGGATCGGGCGCGAGCTGTCGGAGACGTTGGGCTCCGTGGCGCAAGCCGTTCGCGATCCCTGACCCGGCGAAGCAGCCGGGCCGAGCGCCTGGTCGACTGCCCGGCACTCGCAACAATCCTGAGAGCCCAGCTACGACATCCCCATCGTCGGGCTTTCGCAACGGAGGCGGGGCCCGACACCAACGTCTACGGGACAGATGGGTTCCAAACCCCCGCCTGAGACGGACTGGGCTCAGCTCATTCAGGGCGTACGACGACGTCACACCGAGCGGGACCGCATCAGCGGAGCTGGGCACTGTGAGGGTGCGCGAAGAGGGCCTCCCTGCCGGGCCACAGCCCCCATTGCCTCACGCGCGTCGCCGTGCACGGACGCTTCGAAAGCAGAGCGCGACAAGAGACGACGCGGTCGAAGAGCCCGCGGCCTCTCTTCGTGCTCGCGCCCCCCAGAAATCAACCTGTTCTTTAGGAGGCTGTCACGTGAACCGCCGTAAATTCATCAGCTTACTCGGGGTCACCAGTGCATCAGGGCTCGGTTTGCTCATCGCGGATCACCAGCACTCTCAGAACTTCACCGCGACGCGGGCTATCCCTGTGCACCCCACCCAGGAACAGACACCGGCCAATCCGGGCGATGGCAGCGCCCTGATCGTGTACTTCTCCCACAAGCGCGCCACCTACCCGGAAATGCAACTCGAAGTAGGTCACACTCAACGACTGGCCCAATTCATACGTGCCACCACAGAGGCCGACATCTTCCGGGTCGAGCCGACCGAGGAATACCCCGAGGACTACGACGCACTCGATCGGATGGCCCAGGAAGAGGAACAAAACCGCACCTACCGCGACATCCGCCCTGGCGCACCCGACACGACCGAGTACAGCACCGTATTTCTCGGATTCCCGATCTGGTGGGGTGCCCAACCGATGGCGCTGCAGACCTTCATGCGCGACCACAACCTGAACGGCAAGACCATCATGCCGTTCTGCACGCACGAGGGCTCTCAGTTCGGTAACTCGCTGGACGTGCTGACGCAGTACTACCCGGACGCCACCGTTCTCGACGGCTTCGCCCACCGCGGCAGCGAGGTCTACGACAACCCCGACGGTGCTCGCAGCGCAGTCGAGACGTGGCTTCAGGGGCAGGACTTCTGATGGGAGGAATGCTCTCGACCCGTCTGGCCCGGCCGTTGCTCCTGTGGAGCGTCGTGGTGGCTTTCCCCGCGCCGCTGCTTCTCGTGATGAACGCCCAGATGAGCGACGCACCCAGGATGAAGCTCTACATTTCCCTGGGCCTGGTCGCTTACTGTTGGTGGCTGCTCGCGATCCTTCTCAGCGTCCGGCCGGCATGGCTGGACAGGCGGGTCGGGCTGCCCCAGGTCTACGCTCTGAAGGGCCTCCTGGGAGTGCTCGCGATCGCCGCGGCCTACCTGCACCGCGAGAACACTTTCGCCGCAGGCACCTTGCCGGGAAACCTTGGCGACTGGGCCTTCTGGGGAGCATTCGCCGTGCTGTGCTACTCGGTTATCTTCCTCAGCGGATGGATCACTGACCGATCGGCCATCGCGGCCACGATCAAACGCCGGCTCGAGGCCGTATTCCGGCACCAGCTCTCTGTCTGGGTCCACCGCCTCAACCTTCTCGCCGTCGCGATGATCTTCCTGCACGTTCACCTGATCGACCGGGTCAGTCAGCACTTCTGGTTCATGGCCCTGTTCGACCTTTACACCATCTCTGTGCTCGCAGTGTGGTTATGGAATAAGTGGGGTGCGCCCGACGCGTACCTCACGGGTGCCGTCCACCAGAACACAGCACTCAACCACGCGACGCGTCAGGTCACGATCGCACTCGACCAACCTGCCGGTGGCGCACGCCCCGGCGACTTCTACTTCCTCCGCTTCGAACACCCCGACATCAGCCGGGAATGGCACCCGTTCTCCGCGACAGACGCCCGCAACGACATGCTCGCCTTCACTGTCCGCCAGACCGGCGACTTCACCCGCACCATCAGCACCGTCGCAGTCGGCACAAGGGTGCGTCTCGAAGGCCCGTTCGGGCGCTTCGACGAGACTTTCCGTGCTCACCCGAAGGAGGCGCCGGTAGTTCTTATCGGCATGGGTGCGGGTGTCGCGCCATTGCTCAGCCTCATCGCGGGTCACTTTCGGCGGCGACGAATCCTCCTGCTGTGGTCCGTACGGCACGCCGATGACACCTATTACAGCGAACTCCTCGACGACTACCGGAGCCAGAGCACCGGCAACCTCGAGGTCGTCACACAGATCGGACGCTTCCATCCCGCGCAGCTCAACGGACTTCTCACTCCCGAAGAAGTCCGGACCGCCGCATTTTTCGTCGTCGGGCCCAACCCCGCAGTCCTTGCCACCCAGCAGGTACTGCGCCAACTGGGTGTCCCCAGGCGCCACGTCCACCACGAACGCCTGACCATGTAGGCCGACCTGTTCGGCCTCCATCTGAGGCGCGGCGAGTAGCAGGTCAACGAACCCGCACCCTGCCCGACGCCGATCCGCCCAAACCCGGCGGCCATTCTGAAACGGGCCCTAAACTTGACGGTTGACCCTTGGTATCGGTGTGAACTTGAAGGGTGAGGTCGCGTTTGACCGTTTGCCGATGTCGTCGAGGAGGGCTCGGTACTGGTTGAGATCCCAGGCAGGCGACCGGGGCCGGACTGAGTGGGTTTTGGTGCGCTGGCAGGGAGGCCGGTCTTCGGTCGGAGGTGGCGAAATCCGCGGCGGACGAGGCCGAGGTCAGCCGTCCGGGTGGGTAGAGGCGTTCCCAGGGGCTGCGCAGATCGGTGATCAGCCCAGTTGTCCGGTTCGACCGCGATGTGGTCCTTGAACCCGTCCTGACGGCGAGACCGGGTCTTGTGCACATGCCGGGTCTCGGGATTGACGGTGGAGATCGCCCGGTCCTCGGCCGTTCTGCGGACGATCCACCACCGCCAGTCGGTGCCGTCCGACTCTTCGGCGGGTTTCCCTGCCTGGGGGTAGTCATACCCCCATGACCAGCAGGTCAGCACCAGGCACCTCCCGCCCGACCCGCCGGATCGCCGCGATCAACTGCCTCACTTGTCCTGTCGGGCGACCACGTCTTCCAGGATCGTCGAATCCGTCGCCCGGCGGGTCTTTCCCTTCACCACCCCGGTCTCCAGGATCAACTGCCGGACCACCTCGAAGATCCGCTGCGGCGATCCGAGGCCGCCAACCGGTGACGCCACACCGTCAACGTCGTGGGATGAAACGCCCCGACGTCACCGCAAACCCCAACGTTCAATTGCTGCACCTGACTGTAGCTGAACGCCTTTAGGAACGCGCCCAGCGTCGGGGAAGCACGAATGCCGTTGAACACCAGCCTGTTTCCGGCGTGCTGCCGGTCGATGTCCTCGATCGGTTTCGTGTCCGGGGTTTGCCACGGCACTGTTGTCCACATCCTTGATCTTCGCGTGGTCGACCAACTGCGCCATGCCGATCTGCTCGGCCAGGACCAGGACCAGGTTCGGATCAGCGA
>JANNPJ010000335.1:0-6160 GCA_031400005.1 Kineosporiaceae bacterium
TGGTGGGATATCCGCTCGGGTCAGCACCGGTTCAGACCGTAAACGAGGTCGACCGGAGCTCGAATCACGGTCCAGACCGGTGCTGACCACCGTTCTGCTGGCCGGTCGGCGGCGCTGAGTGGCGCCGGCCGTGCATTCGGCAGGTGAAATGCGGTGTGCTCAGGCTACGACGGCGAAACCGCCGACCCAGGAAACCTTCTCGCCGGCGGCGAGGGTCAGCTGAAGGAAGCCGATGGCCTCCAGTTCGCGGGCCCGGCGCAGGCTTCCGGCGTCAATCGCGCGCAGGCCGCCGGCAGTGATCACGTCGACCAGCGAGGCCTTGGCGGCCGCGTCGTCGCCGGCGATCAGGACCGTGGTGGCTAGTGCGCCGACGGTACCCGAGGCCAGGGTGGCCGCGAAGTTCGTGTTGAACGCCTTGAGTACCTGCGACTGCGGCAACGCGGCGGCGATCTCGGCTGCGGCGGAGCTGTCGGCGGGCACGATCAGCGAATCGAACGTTTCGAAGTTCAGCGGGTTGCTGATGTCCACGACCACCTTGCCGGCAAACTCGTGGGCGCGCTTGGCCAGGATGCCGGGCACGGCCGGATAGGGGACGGCCAGGACGACGATGTCGCCGGTGATGGGCGTGTCCGGACCGGACTGGTTGAAGGACTCCACCGTGTTGCCGCCGTTGGTAACGATGGTGGAGATGGCTTGGCCCATGTTGCCGGTGCCGAAGATGCTGACGTGTGCCATGGAGTGCTCCTCAAGTGATGAAACGCGTTTAGTTGTTTCTACAACTAAAACGGTAACGCAAGAAAGTTGTAGATACAAGTATCTGCTGAGATGGTTGTCCGCATGGACACCACATGGCTCAGCGACGAGGAGATGGCAGCGTGGCTGCGCCTCGTCGCGATGATGGAACTACTGCCCGGAGCCCTGGAGTCGCAGTTGCGCCGGGACGCCGATCTGACCCACTTCGAGTACTACAGCCTCGCGATTCTCTCCGCAGCGCCGGACAAGACGCTGCGGATGACGGCCCTGGCGAATCGGACCCGCGCCACCCTTCCGCGGCTCTCTCACGTGGTGCGAAAACTGGAGGATCGGGGCTTGGCGGAGCGTTTTCCCTGCCCGGCGGATGCCCGGGCCACCAATGTCCGGCTGACGGACAGTGGTTGGGACAAGGTGCAGCGCACTGCTCCCGGCCACGTCGCCAACGTCCGCCGGCACGTCATCAACGCCCTGACCGCCGAGCAGATCGGCCAATTGACCGCGATCGGCGACGCCATCCTGCACACTCTCGACCCGGACGGCACCGCGTCCCAGTTCCATTCCCGCCGGGATCCCACCACGCACGCCGCGGGCACGAAGTAGCTCAGGAGTGCTGCGCTTACGAACCGCTAACGGCACTCCTCGAAAGCCTTCCACGTGGTCGAAGCAGGACAGGGTGGGCAGATGCAAACCGCGGCGTGGCACTCGGACGAGCGCACTCGATACCGGGATGAATCGTCGATCGTCGTCGCTGGCCTGATCTGTGCCGTCGGCTACGCCGTGGTTTCCCGGACCGGTGACCTGGACGGACATCGCGGCCGGCTGGCCGTCGTCGTCGTCGGTATCTGGCTGGTGTTCGTGGTGGCCGTCTGGCTGGCGCTCCACCGGACCTCGCATCCCAGCACAGTTTTCGCCACCCCGGAGAATCCACGGCCGTCGCTGCAGCCAGCCCGCAACCGGCGACGGCTGACGCTCGTCGTGCTGATCGCAGCGTGCTGCCAACTTCCCGGCATTCTTGTCGCCCCGCAGTCCAGTTCGGATGCCTACCGATATGTCTGGGACGGGCGGGTACAACTGTCCGGCACCTCGCCGTACCGGTACGTCCCGCTCGACGACCACCTGAGCGAACTTCGGGACCCACTGCTGTTCCCCGGACTGTTGCCGTCGCAGGCCAGCGGCGTCCGCACGCTGGACCGACTGCCGAAGGAACGCGCCGAGATCCTTCGGCTGGCGGAGAACGACCCGCGAACCGAGGTCAACCGGCCCCGAGTGCCAACCATCTACCCGCCGGTGGCGCAGGCCTGGTTTGCCGGGGTGGCAGCGGTGACCCCCTGGTCGCTGGGTACTCACGGGCTGCAGTTTGCCGCCGCTCTGCTGGCGGTCGGGCTGACCCTCGGGCTGGGGCTACTACTCGGCCGTCGTGGCGCTGATCCAGCACAGGCGCTGTGGTGGGGTTGGTGCCCGCTGGTGGTGCTGGAAACCGGCAACGGCGCCCACGTTGACATCCTTGTCGCGGTCCTAGTGATCGGTTCTCTCGCTGTCCTCGGTCGGATCGGTAAAAGCCTTACCCATCAATGGCTTCTGGCGGGAATTTTGCTGGGACTCGCCGCCGCCACGAAGATCATTCCGTTGCTCCTGCTGCCAGCCATGACCGTGCTTCGACAACGCAACGGCGGCGGGCTGCGGCAACTCGCCGTCCCATTGACGGCGATCACCGGCTTTGCCCTGACATACCTACCGCATGTCTTCGCCGTCGGCGCGCTGGTCCTCGGGTATCTTCCCGGATACCTGAGCGAAGAGGGATTTTCGGACGGCGGTAGCCAATACCGCGTGCTCGCTCTGGTGCTGCCGTCGCCAGCCCTGCAACCGCTGGCGGTGCTGCTGGGCTTCGCTCTCGCGTTATGGGCCCTGTGGCGATGTGACCGGGATCAGCCGGAGCGGACCGCCGTCTGGCTGTTCGGCGGCGCGATGCTGATCGCGACGCCGGCCTATCCCTGGTACTGCCTGCCCTTGGTAGCGCTCGCGGTGCTGGCCGGTCGTCGGGAATGGCTGGCGGTAGCGGTGGCCGCGTCTCTGGCCTACGCAGGAACTCGGCTGCCATTCGTGCCGGGGATGGCCTACGCCGTGGCCGGGACGTTCGTTCTCCTCGTTGCCGCTGGCCGTGCCGGCTATGGTCCGCTTCGGCCGGTGCCGAGTACGGCAGATATCGGGCATTGACCGACAGGGATCACCGGCGCTGATTGCCGGACGTTCTTACTCGTAGATGTCGGGGATTCCGTTGTCGTCGTCATCGACGGTCTCGGCCAGGTGAAGTTGCCGGTACCTGTGGTTGCGGATGCGCAGCACGACGGTGGCCAGGGCAGCGGCGAGCAGGCTGCCGGCCAAGACACCGACTTTGACGTGCTCGTCCTGCTCGCTGCCGGCGCCGAAGGCGAGTTCCCCGATCAGCAGGGAGACGGTGAATCCGATGCCGGACAGCAACGCCAGACCGAAAACGTCTATCCAGCTGAGGCTTTCGTCCAGGTTTGCGCGGGTGAGGCGGGCGACGGCGAAGGTGGCACCGAAGACGCCAAGGCTCTTGCCCACCACCAAGCCGAGGATGATGCCGAGGGCGATGGGGTCGCGCAGCGCCTCGCCCAGGCCGGACAAGCCGCCGAGAGCGACGCCGGCGGAGAGGAACGCGAACACGGGCACCGCGATCCCGGTGGAGATCGGGCGGAAGCGGTGCTCGAAGTGCTCGGCCAGGCCGGGGCCGGCCTCGGGGCCACCGGCGGCCTGGCTACGCAGAACCGGGACGGCGAATCCGAGCAGGACCCCGGCGACGGTGGCGTGGATGCCGGAGGCGTGCACCAGCGCCCAGGTGGCGGCGGCCAGTGGCAGGAGTAACCACCAGGACCGGACGCGGCGCTGCACCAGGACGGTGAACGCGCCAAGGGTGAGTGCTGCCAGTAGCAGCGGCAGGAGGCTCAGGTCGGAGGTGAAGAACACCGCGATGATGATGATCGCGAGTAGGTCGTCGACGACGGCCAGGGTGAGCAGGAAGGTGCGCAAGGCGGCTGGCAGATGAGTGCTGATTACGGCCAGGACGGCCAGCGCGAAGGCGATGTCGGTGGCCGTGGGGATGGCCCAGCCCTGCAATGCCCCGCCGCCGGTGCTGCGGTTGATCACCACGAACAGGATTGCGGGCGCGATCATGCCACCGATCGCGGCGGTGATCGGTAGTGCCGCCCGGCGTGGATCGCGCAGATCTCCGGCGACGAACTCGCGCTTGAGCTCCAGCCCGGCGACGAAGAAGAAGATCGCCAGGAGCCCGTCGGCGGCCCACTGCCCCAGGCTGAGGTCAAGGTGGAGGCTGTGCGGTCCGATGGTGGTGTCCCGCAACGACATGTAGGCGTCGGTCCAGGGAGAATTCGCCCAGATCAGGGCCAGTACGGTTGCACCTAGTAGGAGGGCGCCACCGACGGTTTCCTTGCGTAGGACATCGCCGATGCGCTGGGTCTCCGCCCAGCTACCCCGGCTGAACAGCCGGTTTGTGGCGGTGGATCGCTGCTGTGGCGCGCCGTCCATGAACGTGTGCTCCTCTGGGAGGGGTCGGGTCGGCCGTTGCCGACCAGACTTCCCGGCGCACCGTCACTTACTGTATCGATACGGAGCGGACGTCGCGATCGCAGGTGCATTCGGGCGTGCTGCCCGCATTGAGGCCGGGGCTACTGCATCGACGGGCGAGATGATCTATCCGCAGTTACACTGTCGTGGCGAGGCGGAATAGCGTGGCCACGGACTTAGAAGTGGACCTATATGGATCAGGCATGGGAGATGGAAGAGGAATTCTGGGAGGCCGGCGCGACCGGCCGGACTGCGGAGTTCTACGCCAAGATCCTGACCACCGATGCGTTCGTGGTCGTTCCCAGCGGCGTTCTGATGCGCGATGACCTGCTGCACATGTGGCACGATCGTGCGCCCTGGGACCGGTACGAACTGAGCGACCGTCACGATCAGCTGGTCAACGGAGAGACGGTTCTGCTCAGCTACCGGATCGTGGCAAGTAGTCGCGACGTCCCCGACTACCGTGCCCGCGTTTCCAGTCTCTACACCTGGGTGACCGGCTGGGCACTGGTCTTCCGCCAGCACACGCCCGAAGCCGGCGTCACATTCTGACTCAGGTGTAGGTCGTCATCCTGTGGAGCGCGAGCACTGAACCGGTGGTTCGCCACTCAGAGTTGGCCTCCTCCCGCCGCACTGTCACCCTGGCTCAGCGGACCACCGGCTAACCGCCCAGGCACGTCCGCTGCACCCTCGACTTCGTCGCGCCTTATGACCCCCTAACGGAGTCAAACCGCGCGACCACTTCGACGCAGCAACCGTGCATGATCACGGGTAGGGGTGCGGGCGGCTGTGCATGATCGCGGCGATGAACTCCCGGGGGTTCTAGAGCCGCTTCGCCGCATGGTGCAGCATGTTCAGCGCGGTCGAGGGTCGACACGGGGTCGGGGCGGGCTTTCTGGGAGGCGAAGGGGCATCTGCGTTTGAGTGGACCTCTGTTCAGGCAGATAGTCGTTTTGAGCGCTCGTTCTGTGGGTAGAAGAACGTCGAGTCGTCAAATCAAGGGAGATCAAAGTGACTACGGCACGGGAGATCATGACGAACGACACGCAGTGTGTCGGAGAGAACCAAACCCTCGCGGACGCGGCCCGCCTGATGCGCGAACTGAACGTGGGCGCTCTGCCGATCTGCGGCGAGGACAACCGGCTCAAGGGGATGGTAACCGACCGCGACATCGTCGTGAAATGCGTTGCTTCAGGGGATGATCCACGGCAGGTCAAGGCCAGCGCCCTCGCCACCGGAAAGCCGGTGACGGTTGGTGCGGATGATGAAATCGAAGTCGCCTTGCGCACGATGTCCGACCACCAGGTTCGCCGGCTTCCCGTGATCGACGGTCATGACTTGGTCGGAATCATTAGCCAGGCAGATATTGCCCGAAACTTGCCGGACGAGAAGATCGGTGACTTGGTGGAGGCCATTTCCTACTGAGAACTCGCGAATTTAGCGAAGTACGGCTATGACACTGACGTCCCGTCATCGCGCACCACGGTGATGGGACGACAGGCTCGAGCCATCCCGATAGGTTGAGTTCCTGCTTCGAGCAGCTGGGGGCAGAAGGAAAAGATCACGCTAGGGACGCGATGAAAACAGTGAATGCCGGGGCATCGCTGGCAGCTGGACTCGCGATGACCAATCTGGGCATCGGTGACCTGTGGCTGCGGTACTTCGCGCTAGGTGGTGCTTATCCGCGGCAGAAACTCCAGGCCTATCTCGACGGCGTGGGTGGTTGGAGCGCCCACGAACATGACGTTGCCGCGCATGCCCTGAACGAGTATTTCGTCGATTGTGGCATGGATCATCCGGTGTC
>JANNPJ010000364.1:0-9385 GCA_031400005.1 Kineosporiaceae bacterium
CCGCACTCGGCGGGAGCGGACGACGCAGGTTCCGGGCAGAGCGAGGTAGCCGACAGCGGTGCTGCGGAGACTGGCCATGAGCACGACCGTCCGAGTCGTGACGGAGATCTCAGAACGGGGGTGGAGACCCAGTCCCCGCAAACGCGTACCTGAACGCCTGCGGGGACCGGGTGGTCGGGCCCGGCCCCTCCCCGACGGGCCGGACACGGTGGTCGCTTCGCCGGTCCGACCTAGATCAATGAAATCTCACATCCGTTACGTTCTGTATGCTCTTGGCTACAGGAAGCGGTGAACGTGGTGAAAGATCATCTCGGCGATCGGGGACACGATGGCGAAGGCACGCACGGCGAACACCCATCTAGCGGGGCTTATTGCCGCGGCATGCCTGTCTCACGCACAGCTCGCCCGGATCTTCGTTCGGGTCGCCCTGGAGAGCGGTGCGGATGAGTTCGCCGGGGTTGGTCGTTCCCATATCTCGCACTGGGTCGCCGGTACACGACCTTCGGGGCGGGGCCCGCTGATTCTGTGCGAGGCGCTGTCTCGTCACCTGGGCCGCAATCTCAGCCTGGAAGACATTGGGCTGGCCGACCCAGCCCTCGCTATGGATGTGACCTCCCAGCCGGGGTTGAACTGGCAGATCGACACGCTGACCGCGCTGGCCGAACTCGGGAGAGATGACGTGGACCTGGAACGCAGACGCGTTCTTCAAGCCGCTGCCTACTCGGTTGCGGCCCTCGCCTTACCCGGCCAGTCGTGGTGGCGGGAGATGGCCGACCACAGGGACGCCCCCACCACTCCCGGGTCGCGTTTGGTCGGAAGCGGTGACGTGGACGCTGTCCGGGACATGGCCGCGATGTTCTCCCGGGTCGATCAACGTCGCGGCGGTGGGCACGCGCGAACGGCCGTTGTCCAGTATCTGACCGCCGACGTCGCCGGATACCTGCGCGGCACCTTCCGAGACGATCGCACTCGTCAGGACATGTTTTCGGCAGCCAGCGAATTAGCCTACCTCGCAGGATGGATGGCGTTCGACAATTGCGAGCACGCCACTGCCCAGAGATCTTTCACCGCTGCGCTCAAACTTGCCGCCGAAGCCGACGCTCCGCCGCTGGCTGGTCATATCCTGCGGGCCATGGCCCACCAGGCAGTGGACCTCGGTCATCATCGGCAAGCTCTCGACCTGGCGACAGCCTCGGTGGCCGGCGACCGGTACGCGTTGGCCGGTTCGCGTGAACGCGCGCTCTTGGGCGTAGTTCACGCGCGTGCGCTGGCGGTCGCGGGTCAGGGCCAAGGAGCAGCCGCCGCGTTGCTTCGAGCCGAGAACGACCTGGCCGCCGTCAGCGCTGGGGACGAGGAACCGGGCCGAGTGTTCTTCTTCGGCAACGCCAGCCTGGCCCACGAGACGGCGTGCATCTTGCGTGACAGCGGCGACCTGCCCGGTGCGGCGCGAGCGTTCCGTCGCAGCGTCCGCGCCCGCAAGGCCGCCACCTTCACTCGGACCCACGCAGTGACCCTCGGCTACCTCGGAGCTGTGCAGGTCCGGCAGAATGACGTCGAGCAGGCGTGCGTCACCTGGTCCAACGCCCTGGACGCGATGGATGGCATTCGCTCCGGTCGCATCAGACAGATCGCCGCCGACATGCGCGTGCTCCTCGCACCGTTCCAACGGCGCAAAATCAAAGCCGTCCACGAACTCGATACCCGGGCCGCCGCGTACCTGATCGCAGCACCATGAGCTACTGACCAGATCAAGGCGTGACTGTTGCGGGCGAACGGCTGGCGCGGGCAGCGTCGGTGTCCCTGACAGGCGGATAGTCAAGGAGTGAACGAGCCCATGGCAGAGCAATCATTCCACGTTGAACCGGTTGCCCACGTGGTGGGCGGCCGTAGTGAGCCCACCGACGACTACTGGGGAGGCACCCAAGCGATCATCCGCATCGATGGCACCCGCTTCGGCCCCGAATCCACCGCCGGCCTCGCCGCGTTCTCCCACCTGGAGATCGTGTTCCGCTTCCACCTGACTGACCCCACCGACCTCGACCTCGGAGCCCGGCGGCCTCGCAACAATCCCGACTGGCCACCGGTCGGGATCTTCGGCCACCGCAACATGCGCCGGATCAACTGGCTTGGCGTCTCCCGCTGTCGCCTGCTTAAGGTCAACGGCCTCGACCTTCACGTCGAAGATCTCGATGCCGTGGACGGCACCCCCGTCCTCGACATCAAACCCTGGTTCACCGAAATGGGCCCCCGCGGTAGCGTCCAACAGCCACCGTGGACCAGCGAAATGCTGGCCCGGTACTACGCCAACCCCGAGGACTGAAACGGACGGTTGTATCAGAGACGGACATAACGACCTCTTCTCAGTAGCGGCAGCAGTACCGGCCGGGTGATCCGCTCGCCCGCGTTTCGCCAGCGCTTCACCGGTTAGGTGCAGCAGCCGTCGACAGAGCAGAGAATATGGCCGTCGAATGTGAGGACGACATGAGCGTCATCTGGGAACCCGCCAACCGTACGGAATTACGGGCGTTCCGCCTGCCCAGCAACCATCTCCTGGTCGCCGCCCGGGGCGAGAACCCTACCCCCGGCTACGCCGTGGATCTGGAGCAGAGTCTGATCAGGATCTTCCCACCGCAGTTCGTCTTGCGCCGCCGTCAGCTACCGGGGTTCTGGGCTCAGGTGGTCACCCCGTACCAGCGCAGCGAGATCGTTTCCTATCCGGCCGAGCAGAGCACGATCCGGATTCACCACGCCGAAGGTTTCGACGACACGACGATCGAGGAGCTGGACGAGCGGGTGGCCCGGTTCACCTCGACAGTGAGCAGCAATTACCAGACCGCCCCCGAAGGTAGCGACGAGGCGACCGGGTTCTCCGCCAACCTGAGTTTCGACGAGGCGTTCGCCGATGCCTTGGCCAACCTCCCCGAGCCGAAGGAACCTGTCGCCGATCAGCTGCAGCGCATCGAGGTGCAGGAGACCGGCGCGCTGCTCGGCGGAATCGTCGGCTTCCACCACATGTTCGTGCGGGTGTCCCGAACCCTGAGCTGAGCGCCGGTTCGCTGGCCCTGCTGCCGGTACCATCGGATGGTCGGTCCGCAGGAACCGGAACCGGGCGAGCGGAACGGGACAGGTCGATGAGTGGCACCGGATGGTCGCCGCCGACCCCCGCAGATCTGCTGGCGGTGAAAGAGCAGGTCTATGACCCGTGCGGGTTCCGTTGTACGGACCTGTCGCCGGAGGCGGAGAGCGCGGCCTATGGAGCGCACCTGTTCCGGCTCGACGGAGCCGGTGTCCGAGCTCGGGTGGCAAAGCAGACCCCGACAAGGAATGGCCTGTTCGTCACCGTGTGGAAACGCTTGGCAGACGGACCGATCCAACCCTTCGACAGCGGTGACGACATCGACTTCCTCGTCGTCACCGCTCGCGAGGGTCCGTGCTCGGGTCATTTCGCGTTCCCGGCGGAGGTCCTGCTCCGGCGGGGCATCATCGGGTCTGCCGCGGGCCAGGGCAAGCGCGCCTTCCGGGTCTATCCGCCGTGGACCGTAACCGAGAGCGCTCAGGCAGCCCGTACCGCAGCCTGGCAGCGACCGCACTTCCTGCCGTTCGACGACACCGGAACCGCAGATCTCCAGCAGGCCAAAGCCCTCTACACCAGCGCACGTTGACTGACGCGGCCATTTCCTCCTGAGTCCTCGGGCTCCTCAGATAGACGATTGAGAATGCGTTCACTTAGGTGCCAGCGATCGGTGTCATGACGGAACCGCAGGCCGCGCTGCTCGTGGCGGATCACGTCAATCGCTCGCCGACGCTCAGTCTGATCCAGGTCATCCACCATCGCCTCGACCAATCGCAGCGCGTGGTACTGCTCAAATGCACTGTGTGAGTGAGCAATAGCCTCAAGAGCCAGGTCGAGGTTTCGCAGTTCCTTTCGCTGTTGCATCATCGCCAGGGCGATGATTCGCCGTTCGTCGCTCCCGTCACTGAGCCAGCGGGCGACCTCCGCAGGATCGAAGTCCTGCTGGGAGGCCTGTCGCCGAGCGTCGACGACGACCTGCTCCATGGCGCGGGTCCGTTCCGGTCCGGCAGGGGTCGCGGATCGCACTGTGGCATAGCGGGTTGCCAACGGATCCGCCGCCTCCAGTAGGGCTCGCGCCTGCGCCCGTAAGGTCTCGGCGTTCTCCAGGTCGCCTTCTCGCGCCAAGGTGTCTGCTTCTTCATACTTGGCAGCGGCAGCAGCGCGGAGTCGGAGCTTGGCGTTGCCGAACTCTAGGCTCTCGATGTGTTCGCCCATCGTGCCGACAATCGTCAGCACCGCTCCGATGGTGAGCAGTGCTGTCGCGCCCATTCCGTTCTCGGTGATAAACACGGCTACCGCCCCGGTGATAAACGAAGCCATCCCCAGGACGGCGAGTGTCAATCGCGGGAGGAGCGAATTGAAGCGATCTTTAGAGGGCATCCGTCGATGGTGTCGCAATCGCGCGCGCAGAGCGAGTCCTCTGTCCTATCGATTTCGGCGATGGCCTCCCGGCTCTCGGTGAGCACGAAGGATGTGTTGGCGCATGGCCGACTTATCTTTCGGGATCATGGAAAGCAGGCCCCCGGAACGCTGAATGATCCGAATCCCCCGGTACCTATGATTGACGGTACGGTCGCTTCGTGACCGATGGTGTGGTGGGCCCGGCGAATGCCTGTGCTGTCGACCGGATCATCCAGTGGCTCACCGAGGACGGAATCGATGTCGAACGGCGTTGACCTCCTCGCCATGGAGTGATCGCCAGCTGTGCTCGCGATTGTCACATGAATGGCATCTGAGCGAGCACACATCACGATCTTGCTTGGCGATCGCGGAAATCGGGGGTTCCCGGGAGGAGTTCTGATTGGTTCCTCACACAGTTCGGGCGTGACGACGAGGCGGCGGCCTTCGGTGACAGAGCAACCTTGGGTTAGCCAGGGCTAGGCCGGGCCAGCTATTTCCGAGACAGGGCTGCCGACATCGGGACGGCGCGCTGGGGTGGTCTGGCAGTCCCCGGCTCCTCCCCCAGCCGGTGCCTGGCGCCGGACAGCAGGATGCGGGTGGTGGGCTCGGGGGGTACGCCGAGTTCCCGCAGGGCGGCCACCACCTTGCCGGCAGCTGCCCGGATTGCGGTTGGCTCACCCCGCTGGAGAGCGGCCGCCAGAGCCAGGCGATGCGCACGCTCGTCGAAGGGTGCCTCGGCGAGTGACCTGGCGGCGCAGTCTTGCGCGTCCTGCCAACGCCCCTCAACGAGTCGGAGTTCGCCCAGGCGGTGCAGGGCCTCGGCGTAGCGCAGTCTGATCCGCTGCAGCATTGGCTCGAGGTCGGCGATCGAACGCAGGTCGTCCAGCGCGGGGCCGCGCCACAGCCGCACAGCGTGGTCCAGCAGCGTGGCCTGTCGACAGGTGTCGGAGCGCGCCAGAGCCGAGTCGGCGTCGTCCATTAATCGCTCGAATTCCCACAGATCCACCTGCAGGGCAGCAGAATCGAAGAGCGACACCGTCTCGCCGACGATCCGCAGGTTGTAACCGGCTTGACCGCGGGCCCGGTCCGGATCGAGGGCGCGGCGCAGATGAGTCAACGTGACTCGCAGATTTCGCTGGGCATCCGGCATCTCGAAATCCGGCCACAGCAGGTCGATGATGTGCTCGCGGGACATCGAACGGTGCAGCAACAGTGCAACCAGCAACTGTCGGACCCGAGCCCGCCGCGGGGCAAGGTCGAGACGCGCGTCGTCCGTCAATGTCATTTCTATCGGCCCGAGCACCCGAATCTGCAGCGTCTTCGCCGGTCGAATCGGGAGGCTCCGAAGGAGCGTCGTCGCACCGGATGCCGCAGGGTCACCACCCTGTGCCTCCACTCGCCGCAAGTGCTCAACGACCCCTGCGCCGATGAAGTCCGACAGCCACCGCGCCAACCGATCGCCGTCCGGATTTCCTGCTGCGACCAGCAGACAAGCCAGTTCAACCGACCACGGCAGCGGAAACGCGCAGAACGCCAGCTGCGGATCGACCTCGGTGCATACCGGATGTCGCGCCCGGGCGTCGACGAGAGCGCGGGCCAGGTCACGGATCCGGACGTGGGTGGGGCCGAGGGACGCCGCCTCCCAGCGCGCTCGCAGTCGTGGTTCGAGCACATACCCGAGCGCCAGCGAACGTCGCAGATGGCACTCACCGAGCGCATCGTCGAGGGGAAAGCGAGCCAATTGACGCCGGAACAGGGCGGCTGCTCTTTCCTCCGCACCGACGACGACGGCCTGTGCGGCGGCCGCATTGGTGGCGACGGCGGCGTCCCTGGCGTTCGGGATCGTCTCCGTATCGGGTGCCGGATGACCGTCGATCACACCTCCCGAACTACTGATCAGAGCACCAAAGCATTGTTCCACGAAGCAATCTCTGGCCGGAAGTGACATGTCCGAGCCGTCCAACGGTTCGACTGGATCTGAGGAACGCATCCCGGAAGGGGCGGGCTGGCTGGCGAGGGCGGCGAACAGGTCGCGAAAGTCGGACGGGTCGCCGGCGCACCAGCGGGCGATGGCCGAGGAACGGCGCGAGTGTGCGTTCCCGCCCGTGTCCAGGTAGCGGGTGGCGAGCTTGACGGCCTCGTCGGCCCGGCCTGCCATCAGCAGACAGTGCATCCAGAACCGGTATATCGAAACCGAAAGCGCTTCCGGGACAGCCTCGATCGGAGCGCCTTCGAAGGCTTGGACCGCGGACTCCGGATCGCCGCACATTTCGGCCAGGACGGCCTGAGAACTACTCATCAGCACACTCAGAATGGGGTGCTCGCAGGCATCGGGAAGCGCGGCAGCACGCAGCGTGAGCGCCATCAATCTGGGAAGGTCTGCGCGGGACTGCGCGGCGACGACGCCCAGTCCGATGGCCGCGGCAGCCGACGTCACGTCGCCTCGGTGGGCGAACCCGTCACAGGCTTGATCAAGCCACGAATCCACCTGCGGATCATTGACATTGGTGCCCTGGACAACCGCGGCCCGAAGCAGCACGGCCTCCGGGGTGTGCTGTCGGTCGTCGGGCAGCGCGTCGAGCCAGCTCGCAGCGAGATCCACCGGGATGACGCTGATATTCCGGGCCACCAGTTCTCGAGCGGCCGACTCCAGCATGTCCCAGTCCCGACCGGCGATCGCACAGCCGCCGGCCTCATACACCCGATCAGCGTCCAGAAGCACCCGCACCGACCTTCGACGAAGGGCGATCGCGTCCGGCTGAGGATGGCGATCCAGGACCTCGCGCCACAACTCATGGCACCTGACCCGATCATCATTAAGGACGTCGATCAGCGGCAGTCGATCCGCCAACCCGACCAGATCCGCCTGCCGGTCCAGCACCCGGGAGACTTCGTCCACGGTTGCGGTGCCGAACTGCGCCAGCGCCACCAGAACTCTCCGGTCAGTCGCTGAAAGGTCTGCCAGCAGTTCCTCGCGAAGGAACTCGGTCGCGGCTCCGGGGTGAGCGATCAGGGCCAGCCGGACGAGGGCCGGCCACCCGCCGAAAACCGGTGTCATGGGTGCGTCCCGGCCCAGATCGGCCGCCAACGCCGCCACCTCCGTCGAGGTGAAGGCAAGTTCGCTTTCGACGATCTCCGTGACGCGCCCCGCGATCCGCAGCCGCGCCAGCGGCACCTCGGGCAGCGTCCGACCGGCCAACACCACGTGAGCGGTCCGGGGCAGCCGTCGGATCAGACGTCCGAGAAAGTCTGCGGACGGCGTCCGGGCGCCGAGTTCATGCACGTCATCGAGGATCAAGCAGACGTCCAGCGGGGCCAGGGCACTGATGGCGGCAAGTATCGACTCCAGGCCGTCGGCCCCTCCGGTCGCACCGATGCGCGTGGCCAGCGCATCGGAAAACCGTTCCGGATCAAGGTCGGCCGGTCCGCAGGTGTACCAGACATCCACCCCGCACGGATCCAGCGCGTGCTGCCGGACTGCCTGGGCGAGCGCCGTCGTCTTGCCGAAACCTGGCCCGCCGCGCAACGTCAGGACGGACTGATCCCAGCGAGCCGCGAGGCGCCCGGTCAACCGGTACCGGACCAGTTGACCGGGCACCCCTAGCGGCATCTCCGCGAGCAGCGGCGAGGGTGCGCTCCGGAGCGGTAGGCGAGCTGTCACACGGATAAGGACACAGCACTCAGGTCGTTAGATACCGAATCCCGTGAGATCCGACTCCCCTGAGATGCCGAATCCGCGCGACGACTCGAACCGAGCTGAGGCGCGCTCAGCCCATGCCCTTGTTGTCATCCTCCAGGTCGTCGATCTGGCTCTTGCCCTTGTTCCAGTCCTTCACCTTGTGCATCCCGTAGGCGAAAGTCGTTTTCGGCGAGAACGTGAGCGTCTGAGCTCCGTGGGAGCTGCCGGTCACGGTGAACTCCAGCGCGGCGTCACCCGCGTCGGCCGAGACCGACTTGGCGCCTGACTGCTTGATGTACTCGTACAGCTCGTAGGTCGTCGCGACCCAGACCGAGGAGACGATGCGGGCGTCCTGACCCTCCGAGGCCAGGTACTTCAGCGCTGCCGGGGTGTCGTTGAGCAAGGTCTTCAGCGGGCGTTCGTCGATGGCGAAGTTCACCAGCACGACTTTGCCGCCACGGGCCTGCTCGTAGGACATCGCAGTGGTGCCTTTCACGTTGATGCCGAAGACATTGAGCTTGCCGTTCGCCTCCACTTCGGCTGCCCGCTGCTTCGCCCAGTCGACCTTTACCTCGGTCGTCCGGTGGACCTTGCCGCGCAGCTGGGAACGGCGGATCCGATCCTCGACCGCCAGGTAGGCATTCGCGCCGGCCGGATCCTTCTTCTGGCCGAGGCAGCCGAGCTCGATGTCAAAGGCCTTCCCGCGGAAGTACTTGATCCCGTTGGCCTTGAAGAAGTGCTTGGTGATTTCGGTGTCGGACATTGAACTGAACCTCCTGAGGAGTTCTGGTTGGTGTCACTACCGTCATCCGGCCGCGTTAACCAGCCGCTAACCGCTTCGAGAGGGCGCGATGCTGGATCGACTGATCAAAGCTCAGAGTGCCAGCGTCGCCTCCGGAGCCGGTCGGGCATCTCCACGTGTTGAGCGCCAGCAATATGTTTGTTGGCCGGAATTGCTCGGTGGCAGCTGGCCGGCGGGTCAGGGGTTGTCGCGGCGGCGATCGGGTTGCTCGGGCCAATTCGGTCAACGCCTCGACCGGATCGGGGAGGTGCATCAGGAGCCCGGCAGCGAAGATGCCATCGGCCGTACCCATGCCCGCCACCGTCCCCTCCGCCGTGGACCGCTCTGCAGCGCTGCTGGTCAGGGATTCTCGAACCCGGCGGCGGTGAGGGCCTGGGCGCCGTCGGCGGAGAGGACGTAGTCGACCCAGGCCTGGGCCAGCGCGGTGTTC
>JANNPJ010000365.1:0-8084 GCA_031400005.1 Kineosporiaceae bacterium
GTGACTCAGGGGGCCTATCAGGTCAGCCGCATCGATAGTTTCTGGCGCACGTGCGCGCGATTTTCCGACCGCAAACATGCTGTTTATGTGATAGTCATTGCCGCTGCGATACTCGTGGCGGGATTGTTTCAGGCGCACAACCTGAAGATCGGCGATCAGGGCAGCGGCGTTCCGGAACTGCGTGCCGATTCGCGTTACAACCGCGACAACGACATCATCGTGAATAAATTCGCCATTGGCGTGGACACGCTAGGTGTCGTGGCGCAAACCAAAAATGTGCCGGGCGCGTGTACCAACTACGAGATCATGTCGGTCATCGAAAAATTCGACTGGTACATGCAGAACGTCGATGGCACGCAATCGGTAAACTCGCTTCCCGGCATCGCCAGAAATATCAACGCAGGCTTCAACGAGGGCAATCTCAAGTGGCGTCAACTGCCGCGCGATGCGCAGGTGATGGCGCAAAGCGTGACGCCTATCGATACCGCTACCGGCCTGCTCAATCCCGATTGCAGCGCCATGCAGGTGCTTATCAACACCACCAATCATCAGGGCGAAACTATTGCGCGCCTGGTAAGTGAGGTGAAAAACTTTTCAAAGCAAGCCAATAGCGACAAACTTGAATTCAAATTGGCCACCGGCAATGTGGGTGTGATGGCGGCAACCAACGAAGCCGTGAGGCGGACGGCGTCCCTGGGGTGGACGGCGTGGATGAGGTGGACGGCGTCCCTGGGGTGGACGGCGAGGGTGCGGAGGCAGTGGAAGCCGGGCCGCCCCTGATCACGCTGACGGATGCCGAGCGGGCGGTCGACCGGGCGGCGGTGCGCTACGACCGCGATGGTGACCAGCACTACGACATCGCCAGCGCGCTGATCAAGTCGTTGCGGGGGTCGGACGTGGACGCCGCCTTGCACTACGTCGCCCGGATGCTGGAAGCGGGGGAGGACCCGAGGTTCGTCGCTCGCCGGCTGGTGATCGCGGCCAGCGAAGAGATCGGGATGGCGGATCCGACGGCGTTGCTGACCGCGGTGGCGGCGGCGCAGGCGGTCCAGCTGATCGGGATGCCGGAGGCCCGGATCGTGCTGGCCCAGGCCACCGTCCACCTGGCGATGGCGCCGAAGTCGAACGCGGCGTACCTGGGAATGAACGCGGCGATCGCCGACGTCCGGGCCGGACGCGGCGGCGCGGTGCCGGTTCACCTGCGCGACAGCCACTACTCCGGGGCCAAGAAGCTCGGTCACGGGCGGGGATATCAGTACGCGCACGACGACCCGCGGGGAGTGGTCAGCCAGCAGTACGCACCGGACGACATCGTCGGGCGGGATTACTACGTGCCCACCGAACGCGGCGCCGAGCGCGGGATGCCCGAACGCCTGGCTCGGCTGCGCGCGGTCTTGCGATCGGTCGGGAAGCGCCGCTGAGCGCCGAGAGCCTGGTGCTGCAATGATCGGGGATTCTGGTGCTGAAGCGACCATGAACCGGCGTTATGCCCCAGCCGCGATAGGGTCGGCGCGCAACACCTGGACAGGGCACAAGCGGGTGCGATGAATGGGAACAGATCATGACGGCAGGCGGCATCGCGGGACTTCTCGCGGTTTTGGTCTTCGCCGCGCTCGTCGGCGCGCTGGCCTATCCGCTGATCAAGCTGGGCAAGGTTCTCGATGAGACCCGGCTGGCGGTGCGTGGCCTCTCCGACGGTGCGCTTCCGTTGCTGACCGAGGTGACCACCACGGTGGCATCGACGAACCAGCAGCTTGGCAAGGTGGACACAATCACGAACAACGTAGCTCAGGTGTCGACGAACGTCTCCGCCCTGACCGCGCTCTTCGCAGCGACCCTCGGATCGCCGGTAGTGAAGGTGGCGGCGTTCAGCTATGGGGTCCGGCAGGCGATGAGTGGGCGTCGAGCCCGCGGGAGGCGATGAGTCATGCGTAGGCTTTTCTGGATCGCCCTCGGGGCGACGATCGGAATCCTCCTGTTCCGCAAGGTGAACAAGACGATCGAGGCGTACAGCCCGGCCGGGGTCAGCCGGTCGCTGTCCTCGGTGGGCGACGGCCTGCGCGAGCTGGCTGAGGTCGTCCGGGAAGGGATGGCCGAGCGGGAAGAAGAGTTGCGGATCGCGTTGGGTGTCGACGCCGGGACTCTGACCCCTGAGGCCACACAATCATTGATGCAGAACCCGTCGGGACCGCGCTACGACCGCTGATGCCTTCGCATCCGGCGCTCTCTGCTGCATCCGGCAGTCTCGGTCCAGCCGTACTCCACCGTGCGTTATCCCTGCGAGACGAATCGCCGGGATCTCCCCTACATTGATGTGAAAGGTCAGATCCCATGGAGACGGCTGAGATCCGCCGCCGCTGGCTGCGGTACTTCTCCACCAGGGGCCACACGGTCGTCCCGAGTGCTCCGCTGCTGTACGACGACCCGACCCTGCTGTTCGTGAACGCTGGGATGGTGCCGTTCAAGCCCGACCTGCTCGGTCAGGAGACGCCGCCGTACCAGCGCGCCACCAGCGTGCAGAAGTGCGTGCGGACGCTCGACATCGAAGAGGTTGGCAAGACCAGCCGGCACGGCACGTTCTTCCAGATGAACGGCAATTTCTCCTTTGGTGATTACTTCAAGGAGATGGCGATCGAGCTGGCCTGGGACCTGATCACCAGGGACCAGTCGGACGGCGGATACGGGTTGGACGAATCCCGGCTCTGGGTCACCGTGCTGCACAACGACGACGAGTCGCTGGAGATCTGGAAGCGGGTCGCCGGCCTGCCGGAGGAGCGGATCGTTCGCCGCGGCCTGGCCGACAACTACTGGCACATGGGCGTTCCGGGCCCCGGCGGACCATGCAGCGAGATCTATTTCGACCGCGGTCCGGAGTACGGGCAGGAGGGCGGTCCGGCGGTCGACGAGGATCGCTACCTGGAGATCTGGAACCTGGTCTTCATGCAGGAAGAACTCGGTGCGGTCCGGACCAAGGTGGACTTCGACGTCCTCGGCCCGTTGCCGTCCAAGAACATTGACACCGGCATGGGCCTGGAGCGGATGGCCAGCCTGCTGCAGGGCGTCGACAACCTCTACGAGATCGACGAGGTCTACCCGGTGATCGGCCGGGTCGAGGAGCTGACCGGTAAGCGGTACGGCGCCGACCGCCAGGACGACATCCGGATGCGGGTGATCGCCGACCACGTCCGCAGCGGGCTGATGCTGATCGGCGACGGGGTGACGCCGTCCAACGAGGCGCGCGGCTACGTGCTGCGCCGACTGCTGCGCCGGGTGGTGCGTTCGGCCCGGTTGCTCGGCGTGGACAACGCCACCCTGGTCGATCTGGTCACCGTGTCCAAGGAACGGATGAAGGCGTCCTACCCGGAACTGGACCGGGATTTCGGCCGGATCACCCAGATCGTCGCTGCCGAAGAGGAGGCGTTCGGCCGCACTCTGGCGGCCGGGACCACGATCCTGGACACCGCCGTGGCGAAGGCCAAGTCGGCCGGCCAGAACACCCTCGCCGGGGATCGCGCGTTCGCGCTGCACGACACGTTCGGGTTCCCGATCGAACTGACCCTGGAGATGGCCGGCGAACAAGGCCTGACCGTCGACGAGGCCGAGTTCCGGCGGTTGATGGCCGAGCAGCGCAACCGGGCGAAGGCCGACGCGAAGTCGAAGAAGACAGGGCACGCCGACACGTCCGTCTTCCGTGAACTGCGCGAGCCGGGGATCACCGAGTTCACCGGATACCGCGAGCTGTCCACCGATTCCACCATCCGCGGCCTGATCGTCGACGGGTCGATCGCGCATACCGCGGACAAGGGCCAGGTGGCCCAGGTCGTCCTGGATCGCACCCCGTTCTACGCCGAGTCCGGTGGGCAGGTCGCCGACGAGGGCGAGATCACGGCGGACGGCGCTCGCTTGCGGGTGCTCGACGTCCAACGCCCGGTCAAGGGCCTGATCGTGCACACCGTCGAGGTCACCGAGGGCACCATCCGGTCCGGCGCGGACGTGCTGGCCAGCGTGGACCGCGAATGGCGGCTGTCGGCCTGTCAGGCGCACTCGGGCACGCACGTCGTCCATGCTGCGCTTCGGCAGGTGCTTGGCCCGAACGCGTTGCAGAGCGGCTCTTACAACAAGCCCGGTTACCTGCGGCTGGACTTTGCCTGGACGTCGTCGCTCGACGCCGCCACCCGGGATGAGGTGGAGTCGGTCGCCAACCTGGCGCTGCGCTACGACTACCCGGTGTCGGCGACGTACATGCCGATCTCCAAGGCTCGCGAGCTGGGAGCGCTCGCGCTGTTCGGCGAGACGTACGACGAGGAGGTCCGCGTCGTTGAGATGGGCGGGCAGTGGTCGCGGGAGCTGTGCGGAGGCACCCATGTCGAGCACTCCTCCCAGATCGGTGCCGTGACCCTGATCGGAGAATCCTCTGTCGGCGCCGGTGTGCGCCGGGTGGAGGCCTACGTCGGGCTTGATGCGCTGCGCTTCCTCGGCCGCGAGCGGGCACTTGTCAGCCAGCTCACGGATGCCCTCAAGGTCCGCCCGGAGGAGCTGCCGGAGCGGGTCGCGAGCCTGGTGGCCCGGTTACGTGAGGCGGAGAAGGAACTGGAGCGGGCCCGCCGGACGCAGATGCTGGCGGCCGCCGGCCAGCTCGCCGAGAAGTTCCTCGATGTCTCCGGGGTTGCCGTGGTCAGCCACGACGCCGGTCCGCTGACCGCTGACGACGCCCGGGCCCTGGCCCTTGACGTGCGCGGTCGACTCCCAGCAGACCGGCCCGCCGTGGTCGCCGTCGCCGGGGTGGTCAAAGACCGTCCGGTGGTGGTGGTCGCGACCAACGACGAGGCCCGGCGTCAGGGTGTGAAGGCCGGTCAACTCGTGCGGGAGGCGGCCAAGGTGCTCGGTGGCGGTGGCGGTGGCAAGGACGATGTCGCGCAGGGCGGTGGAACCGACGTCACCCGGATCAGCGATGCACTCCGGCGGATCGAGTTCGTCGTCGGTGAACGCGTGACGTCGTCCTGACGTTCGATGCGGCCAGGGATCCGGCTCGGGGTCGACGTAGGCAGTGTCCGGGTCGGGCTGGCGCGCTCGGATCGTGAGGGTATTTTGGCGACTCCATTGGAGACTGTTCAGGTTGTCTTGAACTCGCCAAAACACTTCGAGCGTATAGTCACGAACGTCCGGGAGCTTGAGGTATGCGAGGTGATCATCGGTTTGCCTCGATCACTCTCTGGTCGAGAAGGGCCGGCCGCCGATATCGTTCGCGCGTATGCCCGCGAGGTCGCTCGGCGGGTATCGCCTGTGCCGGTGCGACTCGTGGACGAACGATTGAGTACAGTCACAGCCCACAGCAGGCTTCGCGAAGCAGGCGTGAAGGGACGAAAGCGTCGTCCGGTCGTTGATCAGGCGGCGGCAGTGGTAATACTGCAATCCGCCCTGGACACCGAACGGTCGACAGGGCGACCTCCGGGGTCGCTTGTCGTCCCGGAACCGGGACCGGACGGTCCGACCCCGGGGTACGACGGACCAAAGGCGGCAACGTGACCGAGTGTAGCGGTTTGATGCCGTCCCGTCCTGGTGCTCTGGTCATCCGATGAGCAGCGAGATGTCTCTGTCCGAAGTACTGCCGGGCGCATTTGCCCCTGAGCAGCCTCCTCGGCGTCGCAGCACGGTCAGGCAGCAGCGAAAACGTAAGAAGCGCCGTCGTCGCTCGGTCGTCATCATGCTGCTGACGCTGGCTATTGTCGGGGGTTCGGTAGCTGCCGCGTACGTCTTCGTTCTGGATCCGCTGATCAAGCGGATCACTGCGCCGAAGGACTACACCGGCGCCGGTACCGGATCGATCCAGGTGAAGATCCCCGTCGGGGCCACCGGGCGAAACATCGCCGTCCTGTTGGCAAAGGACGACGTGATCAAAACCGAGGTCGCGTTCCTGGACGAGGCCAAGAAGGACAACCGGGCCACCAAGGTGCAACCGGGAACCTATGCCCTGCGCAAGCAGATGTCGGCGGCCGCAGCCCTGGACCTGCTGCTGGACCCGAAGTCCAAGCTGACCCGCTCGGTGACCATCCCCGAGGGCACCAGGGCCGAGGTCGCGCTCGCCCTGATCGCGAAGAACCTCAAGCTGAAGCCCGCCGACCTGAAGAAGGCCTCGACCTCGGGCAAGATCGGTTTGCCGAAGGCGGCCAACGGCAGGGTCGAAGGCTTCCTCTTTCCGGCGACGTATGTTTTCCAGCCCGACGACACGGCGACCGACATCCTGAAGACGATGGTGGAGCGTTCAGAGCAGGCGTTCACCAAGCTGAAGATTCCGCCGGCCAAGCTTCGCGCTGTCGTGATCAAGGCCAGCATCATCGAGGCGGAGGCCGGCAACAAGAGATACATGGGCAAGGTCTCCCAGGTGGTGGACAATCGACTCAAGATCAACATGAAGCTGGCGATGGATTCGACGGTCAGCTACGCCACCCAAAAGTTCAACGTCACCACTACAAGGGCGGACCGGGCAAGCCCATCCAAATTCAACACCTATCGGTACCCCGGTCTGCCGGCCGGCCCGATCTCCAACCCTGGTGAAGAAGCATTGAACGCGGCGATGAACCCGACGCCGGGGCCATGGTTGTTCTTCGTGACAACGAACCCGTCGACCGGAGAGACCAAGTTCGCTGTGACGGCGGCCGAGCATGCGTCCAATGCCGAAGAGTTCTATGCCTGGTTGAGAGCCAACCCGCAGCGCAAGTAGCGCTGCGCGCGGGGGTTGTGATCGCGATCCGCAGACCTGACCCGGACATCGAGGGCCACTCCAGCACGCACGACGAGCCCGGCGAGGGCGTTCACCTGCCGCGATGTAGTTGATCTGCGTGCCTGAGTGGCCCCGCACCACTCCCCACGTCCGCCCCTTGGCCTGATGCGACTCAGGGACCAGCTCAGTACCCCGGACGTGTGGTGTGGGGTTGGTCGGGTCAAGTCGAGTCGGCGGCTGGTCGAGATTTTGCTCATGACGCCGAAGGTTCTCCAGACAGCCGACGGCTTGACCGGATGAAGCAACTTGCGGACATCCTGCTGGAGGCGGGACTGGTCACCGGGGCGGAGCTAGCTGCTGCCTTCGACCAGCATCAGCAGGTCGGGCGCAGCCTGGGCCGGGTGCTGGTAGAGAACCAGGTGATCACCGAGGCGCAGTTGGTGGCCGCGCTGGCCTTCCAGATCGGGCTGCCGTTCGTCGATCTGGCCGAGCGCGCGGTCGACGGGGCAGCCGTGGTGCTGATCCCGGCGGCCGTCTGCCGGCGGCACCTGGTGCTGCCGATCGGATTCGAGGGCGGCCGGTTGCTGCTGGCGATGGCGGACCCGGCGAATGTGTTCGCACTGGACGACGTCCGTTCGCTGACCGGCCTGGAACCGCGGCCGGTGGTGGTCACCCGGGATGACCTGCAGGCGGCGATTGCCCGGCACTGCCGCGACGACGCCGAGATGGCCGACCTGCGAACCGCGATGGACGCCGATGTGACGGCGGTCGAGGACGACCTGGCGCAGATCACTCAGGTGGTCGAGGACGCGCCGATCGTGAAGTACGTGAACCTGTTGATCACGCAGGCGATCGGGGACGGCGCCTCGGACATCCACATCGAACCGGGCGAGCACGACATGCGGGTCCGCTACCGGATTGACGGCGTGCTGCACGACGTGATGCGCTCGCCGCGCTCCATCCAGCCCGGGGTGATCTCCCGGCTGAAGATCATGGCGGAGATCAACATCGCGGAGAAGCGGAAGCCTCAGGACGGGCGGCTCTCGGTGCAGACCCGCACCGGCAAGGTCGATCTGCGAATGGCAACGCTGCCCACGGTGTGGGGCGAGAAGATCGTGATGCGGATCCTGGACAACAGCACCGCCAGCCTGGACCTCGCCGACCTCGGTTTCAGCCCGGACAACCATGCCCGCTTCGCTACTAGCTACCAGAAGCCGTACGGGATGATCCTGGTGACCGGCCCGACCGGTTCGGGCAAGTCCACCACGCTGTACGCGACGCTGAACATCGTCAGCCGCCCGGAGATCAACGTGATCACGGTGGAGGACCCGGTCGAGTACCGGTTGCCGGGGATCAACCAGGT
>JANNPJ010000458.1:0-1620 GCA_031400005.1 Kineosporiaceae bacterium
CGCGGACCGCCCGCCGTGGTCCGATCATTGCCTCGACCTGCGGTCGAGCGCTGACGAACCGGCTACCGGAGGTCGATGATGATTACCCGACTGGTGTCCCTGCTGTGCGTGCTGCTGTTGGGCGGCTTCCTGGCCGGCTGCGGAGGTTCGGCCGAAGATTCAGCCGGGCAGGCTGCCTCTGCTCCGATGAGTGCGAATGAGGCGGCGTCCCAAGGCGACAGCGGGGCGGCCTCCCAAGACGGCGACGGCGCGGCTCGCAGTAATGCCGTGCAACCGGCCGACGTCGCCAAGGCAGCGGCTGCCCCGGGGGCGGGGGTGACCCGTCTGGTTCGGACCGCCGAGGTCACGGTCGAGGTGAAGGACGTCAGTGCGGCCGCGCGAACGATCCGGACCGCCGCGGTGTCGCTCGGCGGGATCGTCAGCAACGAGACCACCTCGCTTCCGGCCGACTCCGAGGACTCGGAGGACTCGGACAGCGCCGGCCAGACCTCGGAGCTCACCCTGCGGGTGCCGGAGCCGAAAATGGACGACGCGCTGAGCCGGATCGCGGCCGTCGGAAAGGAGCGGAACCTGTCCACCACCAGCGAGGATGTCACCGCCACGATCGTCGACCTGGACAGCCGGGTGGCCACCCAGACCAAGTCCGTGGCCCGGGTCCGGGTCCTGCTGGATCGGGCAAGCTCGTTGCAGGACGTCGTCCTGCTGGAGTCTGAACTGGCCCGGCGGGAGGCCGATCTGGAGTCGATTCAGGCCCGCCAGCGGGCCCTGGCCGACAAGGCCGCCCTGGCCACGATCACCGTGTCCCTGCACTCACCCGGCGCGAAGGTCGCCGAGCCGGCGCAGGCCGGGTTCCTGTCCGGGCTGGACGGTGGCTGGACCGCGCTCAAGGCCAGCACCACCGTGGTCCTTACCGTGCTTGGCTACTTGCTCCCGGTCTGCGTCGTGATCGCCATCGTCGGGGTTCCGGCTTACCTGCTGCGTCGCCGCTTCCGGCACCAGGCCCCGGACCAGACGCCCCCGGCTGCGAGTCCGGCGGCCAACCCGGCCCCGGCACCCGTTCCCTGACCACAGCTATCGGCGATCATGCACGCTTGCCCCGGCCTCGTCGCAGGCGTGCATGATCACTGGTTCAGTCGGCCGGGCGCCACTCGTGGACGGTGTCGACGACCAGCGACAACACGTCCGGGTCGGTGCCCGGCGGGACGCCGTGGCCGAGGTTGAAGACATGCCCGGGGGCGACCCGGCCAGCATCAAGCGTCTCGATCGTCCGGCGCTGGACGACGTCCCGGCCGGCCTGCAGGATTGCCGGATCGAGGTTGCCCTGGAGCGCGTACCGGCCACCCAGCCGGGCGGCGGCGACATCCAGCGGGACCCGGAAATCCACCCCGACGACGTCCGCACCGGCCTCCCCCATCGCCACCAGCAACTCGCCGGTGCCGACCCCGAAGTGGATTCGCGGCACGTCCGGGGCGAGCTGGCGCACCGACTCGAGCACCTTCGCGGAGGCCGGCTGGACGTACTCCAGGTAGTCCGGCAGCGGCAGCGCACCGACCCAGGAGTCGAAGAGCTGCACAGCGCTGGCCCCCGCGGCGACCTGCACCCGGAGGAACTCACCGGAGA
>JANNPJ010000541.1:0-6735 GCA_031400005.1 Kineosporiaceae bacterium
CACACCATCGACCCCAGCCGCCCCGCCATTCCCTTTCACCTTCAGCCACGCTTCCCACACCACCGACTCGGGGATGTCATACGTCTTGCCCTGCAACCTCGGTTCACTCACGCGGCTCATCCCTTCCAGTTGACCGCATCATCAACCCGGACGACCTCGACCCCTTCGCTCCCCAACCCACTGCGATACGCACCACCAAACCCAGCCCCCACCCCCACCACGTCGTCGTCCTCATCCAGCGCGGCGGTCAATAGCTGGGCGGCGCCCGCGACAATCGAGATGACGAGTCCTTCGCAAAGCATGCCACAGAGGACCCTGCTGGCTTATTCGGAGCCTTGGATCAGTTCTCCATTTTGCCACGATCATGCACGGTTGCCCGCGTGGACCCCAGCGCGGCGGACGCGCCGACGCCAGCAATCCAGCCCGTACGCATGCTGTGCCTCGCGCTCGCGCTGACCCCGCGCCGCGCTAACGCGACTGTGCCCCCCAAGAACCGGTGATCGAGGCAAAATCTGGCCCGATCACCGGTTTTTGAGGGGCACAGTGGTGATCCACCAAGGTGATAGGCAGGAACGGCGAGCTGAGGGGCCACTCGGACACGCACAACCCGGCTGAGCTGGGCGTGGAAACGATTTCAGAGCAGGTTATGCGTGCCTGAGTGGCCCCTCCGACACAACCCTGCGGGCTCACCCATCACCACGTGAGCCATGACCGAAGTAGCCATCAGGGTCACAGAGGCGGCCAAATCACGCGTGAGTCAGTCCCGGGCATCGACACCGATTCTTGGCAGCGATCCATCCAGAACCGCCGTCACACACTCACAAATCACGCGGTGACCGCGCGTATGTCTACGACCAGGCAGTCACCACGACGAACACCACTCCGGAGGACGCAACTGTTGCTTGAGAACGGCGGCACCTTCTCTCCGGCGATGTATTCCCCACTCGATAGTGCCGGGCAGGGGGGCACGGACTACAGGTCGAGGACCAAGCGTGCGGTCAGCGCGCGCCCGACACAGATCATCATGGTTTCGTTTGCTGCGCGCTCAGCCTCGGACAGGAGGCTGTCGCGATGGTCAGGGATACCTTCCAGCACCGCGGTCTCACAGGTACCGCAAATGCCCTCGCGGCAGGAGTTCGGTGCATCGATGCCTTGCTCTTCGAGCGCGTCGAGGATCGCGGCGCCTGGGGGAACCCTGATGCTGACTCCGGAGCGTTGAAGTACGACGTCGAACGCGGTTTCAGACCCTGGTGCCGCGGCCGCGGCCGCGTGGTGCTTCGGCGCGAAGCGCTCAACGCGAAGCGCACCCGGCGGCCAGTGGGCGCATCGCTGTTCCACGGCATTCAGCAACGGCTCGGGACCGCAGCAGTATACGAGCGTCTCGTGCTGAGGTGTGCCGAGCAGTGTCTCCAGGTCGAGTAGACCGTGCTGGTCCTGGGGCAGGACCTCGATCCGGCCGCCGTACGCTGCTTGCAGGTCCCGAACGAAGGCCATGCTGGCCAGTTCGCGGCCGCCGTAGACGAGTCTCCATCCCGCACCAGCGGCTTCCGCATGCTCGATCATGGGGATGAGTGGAGTGATTCCGATGCCACCGGCGATGAACAAGTAGTTTGGTGAGGCGGCCAGTGTGAAGTGGTTGCGAGGACCGACAACCCGGACCAGATCACCAGGACGGAGCGTCTCGTGGACGGCCGCAGACCCACCACGGCTGATCGGCTCACGGAGTACCCCGATCCGCCAGGAGTGCTGATCGCGGGGACTTCCACACAAGGAGAACTGCCGGGTGATGTCGCCGGGCATGTGCAAGTCGATATGGGCGCCGGGTGCCCATATCGGCAGGGCGGCCCCGTTGAAGTCCTCGAGTTGGACTGAGACAACACCCTCTGCCTCCCATCGCAGTTGGCGAATCCTGAGGGTGAGGTCTTGTTCATCGTGGGTGACGATCACGCGATGCTCCTAGGGGACCCAGGCAAGGGGGCGGTCTGTTGTTGGGCGGAGCCGAACAACAGAAATGCCTGCGGGAACCGTTGTGGCTTCGACGCTGACCTCGAGTGGATCTTCACCTTCGAGCACCAGGGCGTCCAACTCGGCGAGCCGGTGTCGATGTTCGATCAGGGCCTCGCCCTGATGGACGAGCAGCACCAGCAGGTCTGCCCTGGGGCGTTGGATCACCAGCGCCCGCTCGAGCTGGTGAACCTCTACCTCTGACCGTGTTGTCTCGAGGTCGGTGGCCACCTGCAGGAGCCGCTGTCTGCCGTTGCCACCCAACAGAGGCACCCCCTGCTCCGCTGCGTACAGGCCGGGGTCGACCTCCTCGAGTCGGATGTGCCATTGCCAACGTTCGCGGTTGGGGGTGTCTGGCGACGCGGCGATCTCGATCGGACCGCCGTCGTTGCGTCGGTGGGCGTTGGCGCGCAGCAGGAGTCTCATCGAACTGCCGCCAAGAACGCTTGGGTCCGTTCGTGTCGGGGATCGGAGATCACCTGCGCCGCGGGTCCCGACTCCACTACGGCGCCGGCATCGAAGAAGACGACCCGGTCGGCGACCTCGCGTGCGAATCCCATTTCGTGGGTCACGACGATCATGGTCATCCCGGACTGGGCCAAGTCGCGCATCACGCTGAGGACATCGCCGACCAGCTCGGGGTCTAGCGCTGACGTGGGTTCGTCAAACAGCATCAGTCGAGGGCCCATGCACAACGCCCTGGCGATCGCGACTCGCTGCTGCTGTCCCCCGGAGAGGTGTCGGGGATAGGCGTCGCGTTTGTCGGCGAGGCCGACCTGTTCCAGGAGCCCCAAGGCCCGCTCGGTGACTACGCCACGGGCCTCCCCGAGCGCGCGTTGTGGGGCCTCGATCAGATTGTCGATGACGGTCATGTGGGGGAACAGGTTGAACTGCTGGAAGACCATGCCGATCTCGGTGCGGCGTCGGCAGACCTCGCGGTCGCGGAGCTCGTGGAGCTTGGTGCCGCGCTGCCGGTAGCCGACAATGTGCCCGTTGACCCACATCCTGCCGCCGTCGATGGTCTCGAGGTGGTTGATGCAGCGCAGGAAGGTGCTCTTTCCGGACCCCGAGGGGCCGATGAGGCAGACGACCTCGCCGGGAGCCACCTCCAGGTCGACGCCCTTGAGGACTTCGAGATTGCCGTAGGACTTGCGGATCTTCTCGGCCCGCACGACTGGGGCTTGCGGCGTGGTCGTCATGGCTTCTCCTTGGCAGGTCGGGGCGCGTGACTGCGCAGGATGCGCCGTACCTGTTGCAGGGGGGTGGATGGAAGCGACCGGTTACCGCGCGCATACCGACGCTCGAGGTAGTACTGGCCGATGCCCAGCACCGCGGTGATGACCATGTACCAGATGCTGGCCACGATCAGCAGTGGAATGGTCTGGAAGTTGCGGGCGTAGATGATCTGCGCCGAGTAGAGAAGGTCGGGGACCGCGAGGACACTGACCAGCGCGGTGGTCTTTAGCAATCCGATGGTCTCGTTGCCTGTCGGTGGAACGATGACGCGCATCGCCTGGGGGAGCACGATCCGGCGCATCGTCTGCAGTTTGGTCAGTCCGAGCGCGCCGGCAGCCTCGGCCTGACCGTGGTCGACGGACAAGATGCCGGCCCGGACGATTTCCGACATGTAGGCGGCTTCGTTCAACCCCAGGCCAAGGATCGCTGCGAACATCGGCGTGATCAGCTGGTTGGCATCCAACGACACCCCAGGCAACCCGAGCGTGATGCTCGGATATAGGGCAGCCAGGTTGTACCAGAACAGCAGTTGCACGAGCACGGGCGTCCCGCGGAAGAACGAGACGTAGACGAAGGACCCAGTGCGCACTACCGGGTTGGTCGACAACCGCATCACGGCGAGCACGACACCCAAGACGATCCCGATCGCCATGCAGATCAGGGTGAGTTTGAGGGTGACGACGATCCCGTTCGCGATGGACACATCTCGAAGGTAGAGAGAGACTGTGGACCATCCGAACCGTTCATTGGTGAACACGGACCGAAGCCCGATCACCCCCACGATCACGATCACCGTCGCAGCGATCCACCGGCCTATATGTCGCTGAGGGACGACCGTGAGCTCGTTGGGCGTGACGTCGACCGGTGCTTCATCGATCTGGCTGGTCATGCGGCTCAGTCCTCGGAGTCCAGCATCGCGGAGTCCGGAAGGCCCCACTTCGCAACAATCTGGGCGAACTTGCCATCGGCGTAGACCGCGTCCACAGCCGCCTGCAGCGCGGGCGTCAGCGCTGATCCCTTGGGAAGGGCGATGCCCATGAGGGCGGAGTCGTAGTCCTTGCCGGGCGCCATCTCGAACTGACCGTTGGACTGCTCGGCGAGGGTCGACAAAGCGATGCTGTCGGCCATGACCGCGTCCGCGCGGCCGCTGGTGACAGCCAGGTTGGCGTCGTTCTGCGACGGGAAGAGCAGCACGTCAACCGGCTTCTGGCCGGCTGCAACGCAGTCCTTGGAGATCTGGGGCAGTTGCTCGATTCCCTGCGTGCTGCCCTTCTGCGCCGCAATGGCACGGCCGCAGAACATGGACGGATCCATTTCCAGGCCCAGCGGGTTGCCAGCCTTGACCGCGATCCCGGATCCGTTTCTGAGGTAGTTCACGAAATCCACCGTCTTGGCTCGTTCAGGAGTGACCGAGAACGCCGACTCGCCGATGTCGTACTTCTTGGCTGCGAGACCCGGCAGGATCGTGTCGAACCCGGCATTGACCTGCTTCGCCTCGAGCCCAAGCTTGGCGGCTAGCGCGTTGGACAGGTCGACGTCAAAGCCGATGATCGTCTTGTTGTCAGTGTCGAAGAACTGGAACGGCGGGTACGACGCATCCATCGCGACGGTGAGTACACCCTTGTCCTTGACATCGGCTGGTAGCAAAGCGACTGCTGCTTGGTCGACCGAGCTCGCGACGGTGGGGTCGGAGGTCCCGGTCGGGTCGGCGGAGCCCTCAGTACTCGACGCGTTGGTGCAACCTGCGGCCAGGCCGAGACCGATCAGGGTGGCCGCGATGCGGAGGTTCAGAGATACACGCATGGGATGCCTTTCAGAGTGGGTCGATGTTGTGTCAAAGCTGGGTTGCAAGGTGGAACAGGTGATCGCCGAGCTCGACCATGGGAGGCCGCCGCATCACGGCGACCACCCCGGCTCGTGGCGCCCTCACGGGTACCGACGCAAGGTGTAGTTCTTCGACCGGGTGGACCCAGCCGATCAGGGCACCGGCATCGACAACGTCTGCCAACGCGACGATCGGGTCGAAGAGGCCGCGTGAGGGTGTCGGGATGGCGGAGTTCTCATCGAGTGCCAACCACCGAGTCGCCGCGGTCGGGTTGTCCGGGTCCGGGGTCACGAACCCCCAGTGGGCCAGCAGATGGTGGAGGCCCGCGCCGCCAGCGCGCACCACCTCGGTCGTGACTCCCCCGCCGCCTGCCAGTTCGGTGGCGATCATGCACACCCCGGCCTCGTCGCTGGCAGTCGAGAACGACTTGGGCTCCAGACGCTCGGGCACCAGGAACGACCACGGCAGTCCCAGTGCTTCGGCTGCCCGCCGTTTCGCGTCGAGAGCCTGAGGGCAGGGACCGTCGTACACGAAAGCTGAGGGGAGGTACACGCTTGCGGACCCACCGGAGTGCAGGTCCAGTGCGTAGTCCGCGAGCGGGAGCAGATCGGTGGAGACGACGTGGGCGATCTGTTCGGTCGGCCCACCTTGCCCATCGCCCGGATAACTGCGGTTGAGGTTCCCGCCGTCAAGCGGCGAGACGCGGCCAGCGTCTCGCACCGCCGGAAGATTGAGTGCGGGCAGCACGATCAGCCGACCCTGGACCTCTTGCGGTGCGAGTTCGCGCACCAAGCGCTGGAGCAGCACCTGCCCCTCGTATTCGTCACCATGGGTGCCTGCCACCAACAACGCAGTCGGGCCCGGGCCACCCGACAACACCGCAATCGGGACCGGAATCGTGCCGTTGTCGTGCCGGTTGTCGGAGTGCACCACATCAATCGACCCGAGTTGTCGCCCTGGTGCGTCGAAGTCGATGCCACGGATTCGTGTCATGTCGCTCAGGAGGAGGTCTTCATGGCGGGCGACGCAGCAGGGAGCTGCGCGCGCAGCGAGGCAGTCGCTGTCGACGCTTCCTTGGCCAACTTCTGGGACAACAGGCGACGCGCTTTGGCAACTCCTGCGTCCTGACCGATGAGCACGTCATGTTCGGCGCCGGGTCGATCCTTCATCCCAATTTCCTGCAATCGCAGAGCCTCGGCATCCTCCTCCAGCACGGTCGCCAGGCCCACCTCGAGCTCCGCTGTGGCCCAGGCCGCCTCTACGGCGAAGTTCCGGCTGAACGCGTAGTAGTACCAGGTGTGATCGGCATCGACCGGTGTGATGCCGTTGAGAACTTTGATCAGGAAGCCCTCTTCGCGAGTGCGTCCCTGGCCGGTGATACCCGAATGCAAGATGTGATAGCTCGGCACATGGAACTCGGTCGCATGGAAGCGGTCATAAAGCCCATCCGTCTTCATGGTCCGCGCGTACAGCGGAGGCGCCTCCACGCCCGGCATCAACCGGTCGACCGTGACCACATCACCGTCCACCTCCACGGTGATGCCGTGCTCGTAGATGTAGTCGTCGCCGACCGTGCTCTGGTGCAGGAACGACTCGTGGGTCAGGTCGAGAAGGTTGTCGTGAATCAGATCGTGGCGGCACTCGAAGAGCACCGTGTGCGTGACCGTGGC
>JANNPJ010000565.1:0-20161 GCA_031400005.1 Kineosporiaceae bacterium
ATGAGGGCCGCCCCGGTCGCACGCGCCAGCCCGGCGGCGATCCAATCGACCAGGCGATCCTCCAGCCGCAGTGTGGCTTCAGCCGGATGGCGCATCTGCCGCAGGACGACGGAACTCCTGGCAAGACCAGTTCTGGTCACCACCGGGAGTTCCGTCGAGCGTGGGGACGCCTAGTGCAGCTTGGTCAGGTACACGGCCGAGGTCGACTTGCGCGGAACGGCGTGGCAGGCGACATTCTTTGTCGTCTTGGTGGCCAGAGCGAGGCAACGACCGAGCGCCTTCTGCCCGAAGTAGTTCGGGTGCAACGATTCTCCCTGATCTCCCTGCTTGGCCAGGTCAACGAACCTGAACCATTCGCTGGTGGCGCTGCTCGGCTTGCCGGTGGACTGCTTGGCGGACTTGGCGCAGACTTCGTGGCCCCGGAATGCATCAATGAGGTTGAGGAACTGGGCGCCGCTCGTGCGGGCCACCTCGGCGATGGCACCGGTGAGCGCCGGGGTAAGGGTGCCACGCGCCCAGGTCACGTCCGTGTCGGTAAACGGGCACCCGCCGATGCTGGCCCTGGCGTCCGGTGCGGTGCCGGAGTACCGGCGATTGTTCGCCGCCGGCGCGAAGGTGGGGTAGGACTGCAGCACCAGCCGGTACTGCCCTGCCTGGTAGCCGGCTTCGGTCATCGTGGCGCGAACGTCGGCCACGGTGGCAGTGATCGCCGCGGTCACCGTCGGCAGGCCGGCCAGGATCGCGGCCTCCTTGGTCCGGCAGGACGGCGTCTCCGGGTAGTAGTACGCCAGCAGGCACTCGGTGACGATGTTGGAGAAGCCGAAGTCATTGCCGCCGATCGAGAGCACGATGACCTTGACGTTGTTCTTCTTGGCGACGGTCGCCAGCTGGTCGTTCTGCGGGGCCTCGCCCTTGAACGTGACGCCACCAGCCGACGCCCGCAGCACGTTTACGGTTTTCGCACCGGCGCAGGCCAGGTTGATGGTCTTGCGAACCGACAGCTTCGCGCTGACGATCTCGGCCACGTCGGAACGGTGGCAGCCGTTCTTATTGGTCGACCCATAGACCTTCGCGCCGCGATCAGTGCCCTTGTGCCCGCGCGCCTTGCTGGCCGAGTTGCCCTTCCACCGGGCGCCTTCGCCGGCGATGTAGCTGTCGCCCAGGCTGACGATCGCGGTCGGACGCGGATCCTTGGCGGCAACGGCCGAGGCCGACTCCGATTGCGCGGTGGCCGGCATGGCAAAGCCGGCCACTGTCACAGCGACAGCCGCGCTGGAGAAGAGCCATCGTCCGAGCGTGCGCATTCGAGCCTCCGGGCAGGTAAGGCCGCCCGCACGGCGTCCGGGCCGACCCCTGCATACGGTGCACCCCTGCCCCAGTTCTGGCAATAGGTGCCAATCGTCGTTCTTCCCTCAGTTTTCCGACCTCGCCGGGCCGGCGGTCGCGCTACGTGGACGCAGCAACCGCGGCGATGTCGGTGCGGTAGTGACTGCCGTTCAACGTGAGCTGCCGTAGCGCCGCGTAGGCGGCGGTTCGGGCCTGCTCCAGATCGGCCCCGGTACCGACCACCGACAGCACCCGACCCCCGGCGCTGACCACGTCGCCGTCGTCCACTCTTCGGGTCCCTGCCTGCAGCACCCAAGCGTTCGGGTCGTCAGTTATATCGGCCAACCCGCCGATCACATCTCCGGTCCGAGGCGTTTCCGGGTACCCGGAGGCCGCCAGGACGACCGCCACCGCGGCCAGGTCACGCCATTTCAGCGGCGGCTGAGCCGCGAGTTCGCCGACGGCAACCGCATGCAGGAGCACACCGAGCGGGCTGTCCAGCCGAGGAAGCACCACCTGGGTCTCGGGGTCACCGAACCGGGCATTGAACTCGATCACCTTGATCCCGCGCGAGGTCAAGGCCAGGCCGCAGTACAGCACCCCGACGAAAGGCGTCCCGCGGCGGGCCAGCTCATCGATCGTCGGCTTGGCGACCCGGGCCACCACGTCGTCCACCAGATCCTCCGGCGCCCAGGGCAGCGGCGAATAGGCACCCATTCCCCCGGTGTTTGGCCCCTGGTCGGCGTCCAAAGCCCGCTTGAAGTCCTGGGCCGGGGCCAGCGGAACGACGTCGACGCCGTCGGTCAGGCAGAACAGCGAGATCTCCGGGCCGTCCAGGAACTCCTCGACCACCACCTGGCCACCGGGCCGCTCCAGACATTCGGCGGCATGGGCCATCGCCGCACCGGAGTCGGAGGTGACGATCACGCCCTTGCCGGCGGCCAGCCCGTCGTCCTTCACCACATGCGGCGCACCGAACGCGGCGAGCGCGGCAGCGACCTCGGCCAGCGTGGAGCACAGCCGGGAGTCACCGGTCGGCACCCCGGCGGCAGCCATCACCTGCTTGGCGAAGGCCTTGCTGCCCTCGAGCTGGGCAGCCTGCGCGGACGGCCCGAAGCAGGCGATTCCGGCGGCCCGGACGGCGTCCGCTACGCCGGCCACCAGCGGCACCTCGGGGCCGATCACCACCAGGTCGACACCGAGCTGGACGGCGAGCTCCGCCACGGCGGTGGGATCGGCGGCCTGCACGGGATGACAGTCGGCGAGCGTCTCGATTCCCGGGTTACCGGGCGCCGCATGCAGGTGGGTAACGGCGGGGTCGGCGGCGAGGGCGCGGACCAGGGCGTGTTCGCGGGCTCCGGACCCGATCACGAGAAGCTTCACGAAAGGTCAGCGTAGATGAGAACCCGATCGCAAGCCGGTTCGGTGAAGGCACGGTGTTTTCTCGCAAAGTTCGGTGTTCTGGGAACGTGCTGTGTTTCTGGGAAAGTGCTGTGGATATCAGATCGGTGCCCTAGTCTGAGCGGTCCGATACCGAGCGACACCTCCAGATTGCGCGGACCACGTCCGCCGTCCCTTGCAGAATGGATGTCTGCGATGCCCCGTGCCACGATGGCCGCAACCGCGTTGATCTGCGTGATGCTCACCGCTGGTTGCTCGGGTTCGGACCCGATCACCACGTCGCCCCCCGCCGGTTCGCCCGCCACCGCTGCCGGCGACACCGCTGCTGGCACTCCTGGCGCCACCGCCGAACCGGAGACGAAGGCCGCCCCGCTGGCGGGGCTGTCCGCCCTCCAGGTGTGGCGGAAAACCAAGAGCGACGCCAAGAAGGCCAAGAGTGTCCACGTTTCGGCTAGTTTCACCGAGGGTAAGGATCGGGTGAAGATCAACCTCAAACTGAACGATGCCGGCCGGAGCTTCGGCAGCGTCACCACCAATGGCAACAAGATGACCGTCCGCCGGGTGGGCGAGGTGCTGTACTACAAGGCGGACAAGAAGTTTTGGACGCAGAACGCCGACGCCCAGACCGCGGCCAAATTGGCCAACAAGTGGTTGAAGACGGAAAACCAGAGCAAGGACATGGCCCAGTTCTTCCAGCTGCTGGACATGAAGGCGTTCATCAGCGAATCACTGAAGCTGAGCGCGGCAGAGCGAAAGTCGCTCAAGCGCACTCCAGGCATCCCGGTTGACGGTCGCGAGACGGTCGCCCTCAAGCCCAAAAACAGCACCGAGCCCGCCGTGCTGCAGGTGGCGGCGGACGGCCCCACCCTGCCGCTGAGGTTCACCTTGGACAGGGACAAAAGTCAGTACTTCACGTTCACCGGCTGGAACGAACCGTTCACCGTCGTCGCTCCGAAGGGCGCGATCGACATGGACAAAGCGATCTAAAGCGACTTCATCGCATCATTCCGGCGACTCACGGCCTCGCCGATCTGTGCCTATCCGTGCGTTCCGACGCCCGGACGATGACCTCGCCCTGCCACTACGCGTGGTGATGCCCCCTAACGACAACCTGAAGTTGACGTTTCGGGGCTGGAACAAACCGTTCACCGTCGTGGCTCCGAAGAAGTCGATCGACATGGCGGAGTTGAGCTGACCCGCTCGGCCCGAGGCCCACGCACTCGATCACGAGCGGCCCGCCGTGGCCCTGGGTGGCCCTAGGTGGCGCTCAGCCTCCACCTACCTCGCCTATTCTTGGCGCTCCGATGCCCGAGTTGCGCAGAGCACAGCGGACAACGTTCGCCTCTGCAGAACGGATTCTGCGATGCTCCGCGCCACGATGGCCGCAACCGCGTTGATCTGCTTGACGCTCACCGCCGGATGCTCGAGTTCGAATTCCGGCGCGGCCACCTCCGCCGCCCTTCTCGGCACGACCGGGTCCGTTCCGGCCGAAACCGCGGCACCGCTGGCCGGGCTGTCCGCCCTGGAGGTATGGGAGAAGACCAAGACCGACGCCGACGCCGCCGACAGCGTCCACGTCACCGCCCGATTTCTCGACGGCGAGAAGAAGATTGCCATCAACCTCAAGCTGACCGACTCGGGCAAGGCGTTCGGCCTGCTGGTGATGAACGGGAACCGGATCAGGGTGCGCCGGCTGGGCAGCACGCTGTACTTCAAAGCCGATTACGGGTTCTGGGCCGCGAACGCCGACACCGCGACCGGCAAGGCCCTGGCGGACAAGTGGATCATGGTAAAGCAAGGCTTTTCTCCCGATCTGGATCAGTTCTTCCAGCTCACCGACATGGACTCGATCGTGGCCGACACGATGAACCTGTCTTCCCTCGAGCGGGAACAGTTGAAACTGGTGCCCGGAATCGACGTCGGCACCCAGGTGACGGTCGGTCTGGTCAACGAATCGACCGAGCGCAGGCAGGGATTCCAGACCCTGTACGTCTCCGCGAGCGACCCCGCCCTGCCGCTGAACTTCGCCCTCAACTCGGACGTCGATCAATACATGAGATTCCGCGACTGGAACGAAGACTTCAAGGTGGTCGCCCCGGCGGGCGCTCTCGACCTGGCCAAGGTGAGCTGACCCACTCATCTGGTTCACGGACTGAAACGAACTGATTACTGTGATCGCTCTTTTGAGTGCGATCGACAGGGATATGGCAGGCCAATCGGACCTTCCACGCGCAGACGTCACAGACCTGACTGATCCGGGCCTATCCTTGCGCTCCGATCGCCCGGACGACGATTTCGTTCGACTTGCACGCAGAATGGATCTCTAGGATGCCCCGCGTCACGATGGCCGCAAGCCTGCTTGTCTGCCTGACCTTGACCTTGACCACCGGATGCTCGGGCTCGGACCCCGTCAGCGCCGACCCTGCCGCCGGAGCCAAGCCGGGGTCCGCACCGGCGGCCAAGAACCCACTGGCCGGCCTGTCGGCGGCACAAATCTGGGCGGAATCCAAGAAGGACATGGCCACGGCCAAGAGCGTCCACGTGTCCGCAAGAGTGGTGGACGAGGACGGGTTGATGATCATCAATCTGAAGACCTCTCGCAGAAAAGCAATTGGCACGATCCGGATGGGCAAGGACACCCTTGGAGTGCGCCGGATCGGGAAGGAGTTCTATTTCAAGGCAAACAAATCATTCTGGAACACGGACGGCGACGCAGCGTCTGCAGCGAAGCTGGCCGGCCACTGGATAAAGACGACCAAGGGCAATCAGGAAGGTTTGAGCGAGATCGTCGATCTCACCGACAAGGACTTTCTCCTCAAGGAATTCTTGGACCTTACTGAGTCCGACGTCGAGAATCTGGAGGTAATTCCCGGCAAATCGATTGACGGCCAGAATACAGTCGGGCTGTCCGAAACGCCGGTCGGTGAGGAGACGGCCGATAGCGGAGTCTTTCTTTTCGCCGCAGCCGAACTGGCACTTCTGATGAACGTCGATATCGGAACAGAGGGCAAGCAATACATGAAGTTTCGGAGCTGGAACAAACCGGTGAAGGTCACCGCTCCCAAGGGTGCCGTGGATTTCGACAACCTGGCCACATTGCTCTAAGCGCGACCGGCGATCATTACCTCACCGGATCAGAGGCCGGCCTCAACCTCGGCCAGCGCCTCTTCTAGCAGCGCCAGGCCGTATCGGGCCTCCTCGTCGGTGATGTTCAAAGCCGGGACGACGTGCGTCCGGTTGCTGTTGATGAACGGCAGCAGGCCACGGCTCCGGCAGGCAGCGGCCAGCGCGGCCATCGGGGCGTTTGCCGGCCCAGCAGCGCCGGCAGGCACCAGCGGCTCGCGAGTCTGCTGGTCGCGGACCAGTTCCACGGCCCAGAACGAGCCGATCCCGCGCACCTCGCCGACCAGCCGGTTGCGTTCGGCCAGCGCCCGCAACCCGGGGCCGAACACCTCGCGGCCGAGCCGGTCGGCGTTCTCGATCAAGCCCTCGTCGGCCAGCACGCCGATATTCGCCACCGCCGCCGCACAAGCCAGCGGATGCCCGGAATAGGTCAGCCCACCCGGGAACGGCCGCTGCTTGAACGTCGCGGCGATCTTCTCGGTGATCACCACCCCACCGAGCGGCACGTACCCCGAGTTCACCCCCTTGGCGAAGGCGATCAAGTCCGGGGTGGCAGTGGGGCCACCCACCGGCGCCCATTCACCAGGGACTCCAGTCGGCGCCTCGTTCGCCAGCTCACAGGCGAACCAGCGGCCACAGCGGCCGAACCCGGACATCACCTCATCGGCGATCCAGAGGATGCCGTGCTTGTCGCAGAGCTCCCGAACGCCGCGCAGGTAACCCGGCGGCGGGACCATGATCCCGGCGGTCCCGGGCACCGACTCCAGGACGATCGCGGCGATCGTCGTCGGTCCTTCCAGGGTGATCACCTGCTCCAGGTGCGCCAAAGCCCGGTCGCACTCCTCCTGCTCGGTCTCGGCATGGAACGCCGTCCGGTAGAGGTATGGACCGAAGGTATGCACGATGCCTTCGGCGCCGTAGTCGTTCGGCCAGCGCCGGGGGTCACCGGTCAAGTTGATCGCCGTCGTGGTGTTGCCGTGATAACTGCGGTATCGGCTGATCACCTTGCGTCGGCCGGTGTGCAGCCGGGCCATCCGGACCGCGTTCTCGATCGCGTCCGCCCCGCCATTGGTGAAGAACACCTGCCGGAATTCGTCACCGGGAGCGCGCTCGACAATCAGCCGAGCCGCCTCGGACCGCTGGTCGTTCGCATGCTGCGGAGCCACCGTAGCAAGCGTGGCGGCCTGCTCGGTGATCGCGGAAACCACCCGAGGGTGACCGAAACCGACATTGGTGAACACCAATTGGCCGGAAAAGTCCAGGTACGGCGTGCCCGCGCCGTCCCACAACCACGATCCCTGGCCACCATCCACGACGAATGGGTTGCGCCCGTCCTGCGCCAGCCACGAATGGAAGACGTACTCCACGTCAAGGTCGTAGGTCCGAGCCGCGCGCTCGGCGCGGGCCGGGTCGAGGGCTGGGGACGGCGCGGTGGCAGGCAATGCGGGGCGCGTGCTGGGAATCGTGCTTGTCATGCTCGCAGCCTACGGGGGCTGGAACGGGATTCGCGGTCGGCTTCGCAGGCGAACCTCCTCGGACGGGTTCGGGTCTGCTGGCTGGCCCTCGGCCACTGCACGACACTGATCAAATGAGTCGATGGACGCCCGTCACCACGTGGGCTCGCACTAGCGGCGGACGGTTGCGTTCGACGTCCTGGTCGATCGCCCAGTGCGCGATCGCCGCCATGCTTGCCTGGCAGGTTGCCGACCTTGTGCTGGGTCATCCGCGCCCGTTCTTCGCTCCGATCGCCGCGGTGGTCTGTCTCGGTGTCTCGAATGCGGCCCGGCTACGGCGGGTCGGCGAGCTGGGCCTCGGAGTGACGATCGGGGTCGGAATCGCCGATCTTCTGGTCCGGGAGATCGGCAACGGGTGGTGGCAGATCGGCCTGGTGGTCATGCTGGCGCTGGGCACCGCTCAGTTCTTCGGTGGCGGCAACCTGGTCACCACCCAGTCGGCGGTACAGGCGATCTTCCTGGTGGCTTTGCCGCAGACTCCGGGGGGCGGGCTCTACCGCTGGGAGGACGCGCTGACCGGCGCCAGTTGCGCGCTACTGATCGCGGCTGCGCTGCCGGGCAACCCGGCACGCACGGTCCGGCCGCAGGCTCAGCTGATGATCTCCGAGTTGGCGGAGGTGATCTCCGACGCGGCGCACGCACTACGGGTCGGTGAGGCCGAGCTTGCCGACACCGCACTGGAACGAGCCCGCGCCACCCAGGTCGACGTCAATCGGTGGACCGAGGCGCTCAAGGGTGGTGAGGAGATCAGCCGGATCTCGCCGCTGCGTTGGCGCCACGTCGAGGATCTGGCCCGTTACCGGAATGGCCTGATCGGAGTCGACCGGGCGGCCCGGAACATGCGGGTGGCGATCCGCCGGATCGCCGCTGTCCTGGACCGGGGTCAGCAGTTGCCGCCCGCCCTCGCGGACGTCCTCGACGACCTGTCGCTCACGCTGCACAAGCTGCACGATGAGGTGGGCCGCGATCCCCACGGCGGTGAGGCCCCGGCTGCCCTGATCGCGCTCGCCGCGCGGCTCGACCCGGTAGCGCTCGGTGCCCGCACGATGTCGGAGAACGTGGTGGTGGCGCAGGTTCGCTCGGCGGTCGTTGACCTGCTCGGCGCAACCGGGATGGACCTCGCGCACGCTCGAGCCCTGCTCCCGATCCCGCGCCGCAACCCGTAAGCCTGATCTCTGAAGGCCGGTTTTCTCGGCCGGTTGCTCGGGCCCGGTGTCTACGGACCGGTCCAGGGGAACCAGACCACGGCGGCCGCCTCACCCGAGCGCAGGCCGTCCGGCGGAACCAGCAGGAATCCGTCGGCCAGCGCGACCCCCCGAAGCATCGCGGACGCCGCGTACCCGGTCGGCCGGACGGTACCGGCAGGCGATCTCGATACCGGGATCAAGAGGTGCCCGCGCGAGCGTCGCCGGTGTGGCATCACCGGGATGTCCTCCTCGACGACGACCTGACCAAGTTTCGGCAGCGGCGCCGCGCAGAGACCGGCTAGCAGCGGCTGCAGCAGCGTGACAACGCCGGCCAGAGCGGCCAGCGGGTTGCCCGGTAGTCCGACCAGCCATCGACCGTCCACCAAGTGGGCCAGCAGCATGGGGTGCCCGGGCCGGACATCAACGGTATCGACGACGATCCGGGCGCCGAGCGCTGCGAGCGTGCCCCGAAGGTGATCCGCTGCGCCGCCGGCCGAGCCGCCGGTGGTCACCACCACCTCGGCCTGACCCGCCCCGGACTGGACGGCGGCCAGCGTGGCGTGGGGGTCATCGCCCACCCGGAGCATGGCCACCGGTTCACCACCGAGCGCGGACACCCAGGCGGGCAGTTGGACGCCCAACGCGTCCCGGACCGCCCCACCGTGTGGTGGTCCGGCGGCCAGCAGCTCATCCCCGAGCACCAGCGTGACCACTCGCGGCCGCGGATGCACCGAGAGACCGTCGTGCCCGGCGGCCGCGGCCAGCCCCACCGTGGTCGGCCGGACCAGCACGCCGGCACGGAGCAGCACCTCACCGGCCTTTGCCTCGTGCCCACGGGCACGGACGTCGGACAGGTCCGGCGGGCCCGCGCTCGGATCGCTCAGCCGCAAAAGGGTGCCGTCGGGGCCGCCCAGCAGTCCGCGCTCAGAGCGGACGATGCCGGAGGCTCCCGCCGGAACCATCGCACCGGTGGCGATCACCACTGCTTGGGACGACGTCAGGATGGTCGGGTGGTCCCCCGCTCGACCGGCGAGCGAGCGGCCCACCACGGACCAGGGCGGTGGGCCGCTGACGGCCCAGCCGTCCATCGCGGACGTATCCCCTGGCGGCAGATCGCAGCCGGCCACCAAGTCATCGGCCAGCACGCAGCCGATCGCCGCTGCCAGCCCGACAAACCGGGCCGGCAGCGCCGCCACCTGCTGATGGGCGAGGTGGCGGGCCTGCTCCCAACCGACCGACGTCGCTATCGACGACGTCACGAACCGGCTGGGCCCCCCTCGACCGAGACCGCCGGGCTCGGCGACTGCGAATCCGGGCTGACCGGCGTCGACTCGGGCGACGACGACTGGGCCGGTGTCGACTGGGCCGGTGTCGGCTGGACCGGTTGCGGCTCGGTCGGCGTCGACTCTGCCGGTGTCGGCTGGACCGCCTGTGGCTCGGCCGGCGTTGGCGCTGCCGGCGTTGGCGCTGCCGGCGTTGGCGCTGCCGGCTGCGGCTGGACCGGCTGTTGTGCCTGTTGCGTCTGGGCTGGCGGGGTGCTGCCGGAGATCGCGCCGTAGCCATGGCTGGCGCCATTGCCGGTGCCGTTGGCCGAGGCCTCTACCGGCGGCAGTTCGGAGGCAATCGAGGCCAGGGCTTGGCGAACGGTTTCCGCGATCGTTTCCCGACCACCACCGCGCATGCCGGCTGTATAACCGACGATGAAGGTAGTGATCGGTGCGGCCGGCCGGGCGACCGCCGCAGCGGCGTCCCTGGCCAGGTCGAGAATCTCGGAGATAGCCACATCATCGGGTTTGACGCCGAGATCCTGGCTGAGCTTGGTGACCCAATCGTCGAGCATGCTCACCCTTGTCGGTCGAAGTGGGCCCGGGCCGCCGCCAGCTGATCCGGGGTGTCGCAGTCTCCTGCGGCTCCCCGGTCTGGAACGGTGACGACAGCGAGCGCGTGTAAGACCAACTTAACGGGCTTCCCGCGAACCGGCCTCACCGCAGCCAGAGCTACACGGATCGGCCTAATCCGATAGGCAGCCGTCAGCGGCTGCAAGCGACCGCCCGAGTCGCTGAACACGGCGGCTTCCGCGGCGGGATTAGCGGCCAGCGCAGCAACCAAACGATCTAGGTCCACCGGACGCAGCCAAGGCAGGTCCGCAGCAAGCACAATAACAGAAAGTTGCTCGTCATCGCTTTGGGTGATGTCCTCGAGGGCGGAAAGCCCTGCCGCGAGACCGGCCAGCGGGCCGCCGCCCGGCGGATCCTCCCGGGTCCAGCGGACCTCGCGAACCGTCGGGCGCGCCTGCCCGACCACCACGGTGTGCCGCGCAGCCTCGGCGGCGAGGAGTACTCGATCCAGCAACGGCTGCCCAGCGACGATCAGGGCGCCCTTGTCGACGCCACCCAATCGGCGGCCCGCACCACCAGCCAAGATCACCGCGTCGAATTCCGCCATCCCCCCAGTGTGCCGCCCGCCAAAGCCAACCTCTCGCCGGCGCTGGCTGCGTTCTCGGGGGCAACGCTGTCCACCCGCGAGCGACCCTGCATGATCGCCCTGCGAAACGAGCAACCCTGCGAAACGAGCAACCCTGCATTATCGGCGCGCTGCGAAACGAGCAACCCTGCATGATCGCGCCCAGAAACTGGCAACCGTGCATGCTTGGCCGCACGCGCAACCAAACGCCCGACGCGATCATGCACAGCTGCCCGCACGCGCCACCAGTTGCTCGCGCAGAATGACCCTTTGCAGGGGTCAAAAGGCGCGACTAACCGCGGGTACCGCCCGGCCGTAATGTCACTTTGCCCATGCCGTGGGTCGGTTCTTCCCCAATCACGCTCCTGGTTGGGCATGTCCGGCGAGTGGACGGCGTCCGGACTCGCGGGGGTGGACGACGGTGGGGCTAGGCGGGGGTTTGGACGACGATGTAGCCGTCGGCGTCCTCCTCTACCGGGTAACTGGTGAGGTCCGGCTGGCCGGAGCGCGAGCAACCGGTATCCAGTTCGAACACGTTCATATGCAACGGGCAGATGACCACTTGGTCGTCGATCTGCCCATCCGCGAGCGGTCCCCCGGCATGCGGGCAGATCGCCGAGACTGCACGCAGCGCACCGCTGCTCAACCGGAACACCGCCACCTGCTCGCCGTCCACCGCATAGGCCCGGCCCTCACCAACCGGAACCTCGGACGACTGCCCGACCCGCACGGCTCTGACCTCGGCCGTCCTCGTACCCGCGCTGCTCGACGTCATCGCTGCCCCGCCGTCCTGGAATTCGCGCTGCTCGACGTCATTGCTGCCCCGCCACCTGAGCGATTCGCCCGTTCACGGCCAGTTCGTCCTGGAACGACCCGTCGATCGGCGGCCGGCCGCCACTGACCGAAGTGCTGCCGTCCCGGATCGGGACCTGGGGCAACGGTAGAAGCGGTAGCGAGGTGCGGAACTGGCCGGGCACCGCGGGGTCGTTCCGCTCCTTCCACGGGTCCTTGTAAGCCCGGCAAGCGGCGTCCATCGCGGCGTCCAACTGCTCGGCGATCTGCTCGCTGTCGTCCACCACCACCGCCCGAACGTGCTCGATACCCAGCCGGGGGACGAATGCGTAGGTCCGCTCCAGCCAGTTCGCGTTCTCCCGGTAGTACTGCAGGAACCGCCCGGTCAGGGTGATTACTTCTTCGGGGGTGTCCACGGTGGTGAGCAGGTCACCCTTGCGGATGTGCGCCCCGGCCGCCCCACCGACGTAGATCTCCCAGCGACCGCCCTCGACGGAGACCACTCCGACGTCCTTGACCAGCGACTCCGCGCAGTTTCGCGGACAGCCACTGACCGCGAGTTTCATCTTGCCCGGCCCTTCGATTCCCTGGAACCGCGACTCCAGGGCGATCCCGAGCGCCGTCGAATCGCCAAGCCCGAAGCGGCAGAAGTCCGACCCGACACAGGTTTTCACCGTTCGGAAGGACTTTCCGTAGGCATACCCGGACGGCATCCCGAGATCCGCCCAGACCTTCGGCAGATCCTCCTTCGGGATGCCGAGCAAGTCGATCCGCTGGCCACCGGTCAATTTGATCATTGGGACGTCGTACTTCTCCGCCACATCGGCGATCTTCCGCAGTTGCTGGATGGTGGTGACGCCGCCCTTCATCTGCGGCACCACCGAGAACGTGCCATCTCGCTGGATATTGGCGTGCACGCGGTCATTGATGAAGCGGCCGCCACGCTCGTCGATGAAGTCTTCGGGCCACATCATCCGCAGCAGTGAGGTCAGACCCATCTTGCTCTTCGCATCTTCGGCGCCGCCCGGAGCCAGCGCGGCGAACACCGCCGAGACCGAATAGAGTCGCTGCTCGCGGATGGCCGCCATCAGCTCCGGCTTGGCCAGCGGAACCCCCGGTACGTACCATGATTCGCTTGGGTCGACCTCCATGTCGCCGCCTGCGGCCCACTCGACGATCTGGCTGACCAGGCTCTTGCAGGAGCCGCAGCCCTTGCCGGCCCGGGTCGCGTTCATTACCCCTGGCACCGTCTTGATTCCGCTCTTCACGGTATCGACCAGGGTGCACTTGGACACCCCGTTGCAGTTGCAGACCTGGGTGTCGTCGGGCAGTTCGGCCACCCCGACCTCGGCCGTGGGCGCGCCGAGGTCGAACATCAGCCCGATCCGCTCTTCCGGCAGCGGCAGGCCCCGGTCGAACGCCTGCATCAGAAACGCGACCTTGCTGACGTCGCCGAGCAGGGTGGCGCCGATCAACCGGTCGTCGCGGATCACCACGCTCTTGTAGACCCCGCGGCGAGGCTCGGAGAAGACGATGAACTCGTCGTCCTCGCGCTCCGGCGAGGTGATCCCCATGGACGCCACATCCACCCCGGCGACCTTGAGCTTCGTCGCCGTCCGGGACCCGTGATAGGCACTGGCCAGGTCGTGACCGGTGATGTGGTCGGCGAGCACCTTGGCCTGGTCCCAGAGCGGTGCGACCAACCCATAGACCTGACCGCGGTGCTGCACGCACTCCCCGACCGCGTACACGTCAGGATCGTTGGTAAGCATCTGGTCGTCCACGACGATCGCCCGCTCAACGGTGAATCCGCTGGTCAGCGCCAGCTCCGTGTTCGGTCGAACGCCTGCCGCGACGACCAGCAGATCACAGTCGATGGTCCGGCCGTCCTTCAGCTCAACGCCCCGGACGCGGTCATCACCGATGACGGCGGTGGTGAGCGCCTCGGTGTGTACGGCGATGCCCAGCTGTTCCACGCTGCGCTTCAGGATCTGTCCGCCGTCGACGTCCAGCTGCTGGTTCATCAGGTGGGTCACCGCCTGCAGCAGTTCGACCTTCAGGCCGTGCGTCTGCAGACCGCGAGCGGCTTCCAGGCCGAGCAGCCCACCGCCGATCACGACCGCCCGCTCGTGCTGCGCAGCGTGCGCAGCGATCTCCCGGGTGTCATCGATGGTCCGGAACCCGAAGACGCCGGGCATCAGGGTTCCGTCTTCTCGGTGCATGCCGGTGATCGGTGGCATAAACGATCGACTACCGGTAGCGATAATGAGCGTGTCGTAAGCAGTTTCGGTACCGTCGTCGGCGTAGACCCGCTTGGCGTGGCGGTCGATCCGAGTCACCCGACAGCCGGCGTGCAAAGTGATGCCGTTGTCGACATACCAGGCCATCGGGTTGAGGAAGATCCCGGTCTCGTCTTCCTCACCGGAAAGCACATGCGAGAGCATGATCCGGTTGTAGTTTCCGTACGGCTCATCACCGAACATGGTGATGTCGAATTTCTCACCGCCGCCGCGCTCCAGGATTTCCTCGACCGCTCGTGCTCCGGCCATCCCGTTGCCGATAACGACCAACTGACGCTTGTTCATCAGACCTCCACCAACCCGAAATCGATGACGACGGAACCGCTGAGTCCTTCAGGGGCAGCCAATTGCAGATCCAACTGGGTACCGCCGGCCAAGTCCTCGACCACTCGCAGCGGAACATGTGTGCTCGCCTGCGCCCCGATCGGGAAGTACCGCATCGGCACCCCGTCGCGGAGCAGGACGACAACGACCAGCACGTCACTGGAATTTCCGCCGCGAAAGTACAGCGCCTGAGAAGTGACACCGAACGGGACGACGTAATGCAGCGAGTCATCGATCGACGTGAGCTTCTCCAGGCCCTTTCCCGCGAACGGAAATATCCCTTGCCGGAAAATAGACTTCGTATGCACCTGTCACTCCTTCAATTCAACTAAGCGCTGGTCAGGCATGGCCACTCCGGCGAACGGAAGCAGCCGTGGATGACCACGGGGAAGTTTGGCCGAGGTCTCGGTGGCGGATATTTCCGCGGAAAGCGTTTCGGCGGAGGGGTCGTCGTCGGATGGGCCGATCCTGAGCAGCGCTACCGCACACACCTTGAATGCGGGCATCTTCGAGAACCGGTCCAGGACTGGGTTGGTCATCGCATTCACGTTCGAGCGTCCGGCCCAGTGGAAGGGCGCGAAAATGGTGTCCGGACGGACGACGTCGGTCACCCGAGCCCGGAAGACGCCGGATCCCCGACGGGTGCGCAACTCAATGAACTCGCTATCGACGATCCCGTGCCGGCGAGCCAGATCCGGGTGAATCTCGGCGAAAGCGTGTGGCTGCTGCATGACCAGCGACTTCACCCGACGGGTCTGCGCGCCGCTCTGGTACTGCTGCATCACCCGGCCGGTGGTGAGTACGTACGGGTAGTCCCCGTCCGGTTGCTCGGCCGGTTCGCGGTGGTCAACCCGCATGAACTTGGCTCTGCCGTCCGCAGTCGGGAAGTTCTCAGTGAACAACCGCGGCGTGCCCGGGTGTCCCTCACCTGGACAGGGCCAAAAGACGCCTTCCTCGGCGTCAATTCGCTCGTAGGTGATCCCGCTGTAGTCGGCGACTCCACCTCGGCTGGCCGCGCGCAACTCATCGAACACCACCCGCGGATCACTGGAGAAATACTTGCCTCGCCCGAGCCGGGTCGCCAGCGCCGTGAGCATCTGCAGGTCATCGAGGACGCCGTCCGGGGGCGGCAATGCCTTGCGACGGCGGATCACCCGGCCCTCCAGGTTCGTCATCGTGCCCTCCTCCTCGGCCCACTGCGCGCTAGGTAGCACGACATCGGCCAACCGGGCTGTCTCGGAGAGGAAGAGATCGCTGACCACCAGCAGGTCCAGCGCTCCCAGCCGCTCGACCACGTGCCGGGCGTTCGGCGCCGAGACTGCGATGTTGGAGGCCAACACGATCAAAGTGCGGACGCCGCCCTCGGTACCCAGACGGTCGAGCATTTCGTACGCTGAGCGCCCTGGTCCGGGCAGTTCCGCCGGGTCGATACCCCAGACCTCGGCGACGTGAGCGCGCGCTGCCGGGTCATCGATTCGGCGGTATCCGGGGAGCTGGTCGGCTTTTTGCCCGTGCTCGCGCCCGCCTTGACCGTTGCCCTGACCGGTGATGGTGCCCCAGCCGCTGAACGGTCGACCGGGCAGGCCGAGGGCGAGCGCCAGGTTGAGGTACGCCTGTGCGGTCTGGGTACCGGTGCTGTGCTGCTCGGCACCCCGGGCGGTGAGAATCATCGCGCTGCGGGCCTCACCCAGCACCGCCGCCGTCTCCCGCAATTGGTGCTCGGGGATTCCGGTGATCCGTTCCACCCGGTCCGGCCAGAACGAGCCGACCTGTGCCCGGACGGCGTTGAACCCCGTCGTCCGTTCCCGAATGTAGTCCTCGTCTACCTGACCAGCACGAATGATCAGGTGCAACAGCCCATTTGCCAGCGCCAGGTCGGTACCCGGGCGGGGCTGCAGGTGCAGATGGCCACCCCGGGAGGTCGGGGTGGAGCGGGTGTCGACGACGATGTGTCGCGCGCCGCTCGCCCGTCCCTGATCGAAAAACTGCATCGCCGGGGGCATCGTCTCGGCGGCGTTCGAGCCGACCAGCAGGATTGCCTCCGCGCCGGCGATGTCCGCCAGCGGGAACGGCAGCCCTCGGTCGATGCCAAGCATGCTGTTCGCCGCGGCGGCGGCCGACGACATACACCAGCGACCGTTGTAGTCGATCGCCGAGGTGCGCAGGGCAACCCGGGCGAATTTGCCGAAAAGATAGGCCTTCTCGTTTGTCAGCCCACCGCCGCCGAAGCAGCCGACGGCGTCCAGACCATGATCACGTTGAGTGGCCTGAATCCCGGCGGTGATTCGATCCAGTGCCTCGTCCCAACTCGCCGGCCGCAATGCACTGCGACGGTCGGCCGGGTCGGTACGGACCAACGGGCTCAGCAACCGGTCTGGGTGGTCGAGCAATTCTGCTGCTGTCCACCCTTTCGAGCAGAGTCCACCGCGGTTGACCGGAAAGTCCGTCTGCGGTTGCAAGGTCGCCGGTCGATCCCCGGCCACCATGGTGACCCCGCACTGCAAGGAGCAGTACGGGCAATGGGTGTCGGTGACGGTGCGGGTCATTCCAGCCATGGTGCGTCCTCGATGAGGCGGTCGGGTTTCGTCGCGGTGAGAGTCCGGTAACCGCTTGAGTCCACAACCTCACCATGGCACCCTCGCCTTGTGAGCTGACCGCTACCGAGTAATGACGGTTACGTCATCGGCCTGACACACCGACTGCGGAAGCTAACTCCCGACTGGTTAGCGCCTGCCGAGGAGCACCTTGTGACTGACACCGTTTCGACGACGAACACCCCGCCTGCGCGTCAGGCCTCGCTACGGCGAGGTCACTGGATCGACGATTGGCGCCCCGAGGAACCAGAGTTCTGGGCTGCCGGCGGCGATCGGGTGGCCCGACGAAACCTGATTTTCTCCGTTTTCTCCGAACATATTGGCTTCTCGATCTGGAGCATGTGGTCGGTGTTCGTGCTGTTCATGGGGCCGTCCTACGGTCTGGACCCGGCACAGAAGTTCCTCCTGACCGCGGTGCCGACCGCGATCGGCTCGGTGCTGCGGCTGCCGTACTCCTTCGCCGTCACCAAGTTCGGCGGGCGCAACTGGACGATCTTCAGTGCTCTGCTGCTCCTGGTGCCGTGTTTCCTGGCGGCGCTGGTGCTCGAGCCGGGGGTCTCGTTCGGGACGTTGCTCATCGTCGCGGCTGTTGCCGGGGTCGGCGGCGGCAACTTCGCCTCCTCGATGACCAACATCAACGCTTTCTACCCGGATCGGCTCAAGGGCTGGGCCCTGGGCCTGAACGCCGGTGGCGGCAACCTCGGCGTTCCGGCCGTCCAGCTGGTGGCCCTGCTGGTGCTGGCTACCGCCGGAGCGGCTAACCCACGGCTGATCCTGGCCATCTACATCCCGCTGATCGTGCTCGCCGCCCTCGGGTCGGCGCTGTACATGGACAACCTGACCGGCGCGAAGGCCGATACCCGCTCTATCCGGGACGCCACCCGGGAGCCGCACACCTGGCTGATCTCGTTGCTGTACATCGGCACCTTCGGGTCGTTCATCGGCTTCGGGTTCGCCTTCGGCCAGGTGCTCCAGGTCCAGTTCAAGGCCGATTTCCCGACCCCTCGGGACGCCGCCGCGCTGACCTTCATCGGTCCGCTACTGGGTTCGCTGATCCGCCCGATCGGCGGCCGGCTGGCCGACCGGTTCGGTGGCGCCACGATCACGTTCTGGAACTTCGTCGCAATGGCGGCCTCGGCCGGGATTGTGCTGCTCGCCTCGCAGCAGAAGTCGCTGCCGGTGTATCTGATCGGGTTCATCGGGCTGTTCGTGTTCAGCGGGATCGGCAACGGCTCCACCTACAAGATGATCCCGGCGATCTTCCGGTCCCGAGCGCTTGCGGCTCAAGAGGCCGGCGTGGACCGGGAGGTGACCGAGCGCGACGCTCGACGGTTGTCCGGTGCGCTGATCGGAATCGCTGGCGCGGTCGGAGCTTTCGGCGGGGTGCTGGTCAACCTGGCCTTCCGGCAGTCATTCCTGGACACCGGCAACGCCGAGGCCGCGTACATCGGGTTCATCGCCTTCTACGCCATCTGCTTCGCGCTGACCTGGTTCTGCTACCTGCGCCCCGGCTCCAGCCGGTTGACCAACGGCTAACCCGCCAGCGGCCGGCTGAATCGGCCTGATTGTGCACGTTCGAGGCCACTCTCAGGGCCTCGCCCACGAGGAGCACCTCGTCAGCGGTTCGCGGTGATCATGCATTCGGGTGGAAGCGCGTCAGCGTTGCCGCGCTTCCCCACCACGCATGATCATCAGGACCCCTTTACTCACGTGACCATGCACGCTCAGCGGCTTTCATCTTCGTGATCATGCACGCTGACCGCTTCACCCACCGTGATCATGCGCGGTTGCTCCCACACCGAGAGCAACCGCGCATGATCACGGTGGGGTTGGGCGAGGTGCAACCAGGTGACGTGACCGCGGCCGAAGACCAGCGCGTTCTACGCAACCCCGGCCGGTTCAGAACCAGCCGCGGCGCTGCGCGGTGCGGACCGCCTCGACCCGGGAGGAGGCATCGAGTTTGGTCATCGTGTAGGAGAGGTAGTTGCGGATCGTCCCGTGCGAGAGGAACAGCTTGGCCGCGATCGCCCGGGTGTTGTACCCCTGGTCGACGTACCGCAGAATCTCCTGCTCACGGTCGGAGAGCGGGTTGGGCCCGCTGCGCAGGGCGTCCGCGGCGAGCTGGGGGTCGATGACGGTCCCCCCGGACGCGATGGTCTTGATCGCGTCGATGAGCCGCGCACCGGTCGTCGCCTTGACGAGGTACCCGGAGGCGCCGGCTGCCAGTGCCTGGTGCAGGTGACCGCTGCCAGGCAGGGCCGTCAGCAGCATGACCTTGCATTCAGGGAACCGGGCGGTGATCAGCCGGGTCGCCTCGATCCCGGTGGCGCCGGGCATGTCCACGTCGAGGAGCGCCACGTCGGGACGGTACGTCTCGACCGCCGCAAGCACGAGATCACCGCGGCCGACCCGGGCGACGACCTCGAAGGCCGGCTCGGTACTGAGCAGTGCCTCGAAGGCCTCGGCGACGAGCTCGACGTCCTCAGCGATAAGGAGTTTGAGCGGTCCATTGCTCACAGTGCGGTCGCCTCTCGGCTGTTGATGAGTTCGGGCTCCGAGCCGCTGTCCGGGAGGACCGCAGGCTCAGCTGGGGCGTTCGGGACCGCAGGCTCCGCGGAGACGTGCGGGACCCGCGCGATGACGCGGAACTGGCCGCCAGGGACCACCCCGGCGGTGAGCACGCCACCCAGGGACTCGACCCGGGCCCGGATGTCGTCGAGCCCGGTGTGGGCGCCGCCGTCCGCCCCGGACGAGGTGACCCCGTTGTTGACGATGCTGATGACGATGGCGAGGGACTCGTGCCGGACACCGATGCGGCACCAGGTGGGCTGCCCGTGCTTAAGGGTGTTGGTCACCGCCTCCCGCACGACCGCAGCTAGGGTCTGGTCGACGACGCGGTCATTGACCACAACGGCGTCGACCTCCGCCCGCACCCCGAGCCGCTCGAACAGCTCGCGGGCACTGGCCAGCTCGTCACCGAGACCGATGAGCGTCGGCCCACTGGTCAGCGCCCGGAGTCTGGCCTGACCGTCGATGATCGAGGTCCGGAGCGCGGTGAGTTGGACACGGCAGCGCTCGATGTCGACGTCGAGCAGCCGCAGGGCGGTCTCGTTGCGCAGCGAAACCGCGACCAGCGT
>JANNPJ010000608.1:0-33919 GCA_031400005.1 Kineosporiaceae bacterium
ATCAGAGTCCACGCGCCGAGCAGCGGCCCGGCGAGCGTGCCCACCCCACCGAGCACGGCGATCAGGGCGATCTGGATGGACAGGCTCAGGCCGATCACTGAAGGCGGATCGACGAGACTGACATACATCGCGAAGAAACCGCCCGGAACCGCAGCGATGACTCCGGACAGCCCTGCCATCACCAGTTTGACCTGGCGGACGGACACCCCGATCGCGGCAGCCGCTTCTTGATCGTCGCGGACGGCCATCGCATAGACTCCGAGTCGCCCACGCAGCAACCAGGCTCCGGCCAGCCAGGCCAGCACGAACATGCCCAATGCAACGAAGTAGTACGGGGTCTTGTCTCGGGGGTTGAAGCTGAGCGCGGCCAGCCCGTCCTGATCCGGGATCGGCAGTTCGAGACCGCTTGCCCGGCCTAGCCATTCAATGTTTGTCACCAGAATCATCACGATCTCGGCGACGGCGATGGTCGCGATCGAGAAGTAGTGACTACGCAACCTGGACGTCGGCCACATCACCAATACTGCTGCGATCCCGGCTAATACGGCGCCGACCAGCAGGGTCAGCCAGGGCGACCAGCCGGCCCGGACGCCAATCGCGGTGGTGTAAGCCCCGATCCCGAAGAACAGCGCGTGCCCGAACGAGACCTGCCCGGTGTACCCGCCGAGCAGGTTCCAGCCGACGGCTGCGGTGGCGAAGGTGAGCGCCAGAATCCCGATGTTCGCCGCGAACACGCTCGGTACTGCGAACGGGTAGATCACCAGCAGGGCCAGCGTCACGCCGATCCCGGCGATCGTCCGCCAGGGCGGGCCGGAGCGAGGGGTCTGGGTCACCGGCTCGGCAGCCGGTGACAGCGTTGCGGTCATCGGTTACCCACCAGCCCTTGTGGTCGGACCAAGACCACCACGAGGTAGAGGGCGAGGGCCGCGGCCAGGGTGTAGTTCGCTGCGTACGCCCCGACCACTCCCTGTACGACGCCCAGCCCGATCCCGGCCACAGCTGCGCCACCGATGCTGCCGAAGCCGCCGAGTGCGACGACCACGAACGAGATGAGCCCGAACGCGATGCCCGCCTCCGGAGAGGCCACGTAGCTGTTCATCAGCAACGCGCCTGCTACTCCTGTGGTTGCTCCGGCGATCACCCAGGCCAGCCTGAACAGTTTCTCGGCATCAAGACCCTGGAGGGCCGCCGCCGCCCGGTCTTCACCGACCGCGCGCAGCGCCGTTCCGATCTCCGTCCGGTCGATGAACCAGCCGACGAACAGTGTGCAGGCCAGCGCACCGATCGCGGTGAGCAACTGTGGGCCACCGATCACTACTCCTCCGATCTCGAAGCGCACGTTTTCTGCCCACGGGTGCAGCACCTTTCGGGTGTCCGCGGTGAAGAGCAACTGGGCCAGTCCACGCAGCAGCACGAGCAGTCCGAAGGTGGCGATTACCTGGTTCAACGGAGGGCCGGTCAGCACCCTGGCGATCACCCCCCGGTAAACGAGCCAGCCGAGCAACGCCATCAGTGCGGCGGAGATCGGCACCGAGAGCATCGGATCGAGACCGAACAGCGACCAGGCGAAGAATGCTGAGTACATGCCCAGCATCAAGAACTCACCGTGGGCGAAGTTGACCACGTCCATCACACCGAAGATCAGCGTGAGTCCCACTGCGGCCAAGGCGAACACCGCTCCGAGCAGGACGCCATTGACCAGTGCCTGCGGAAGTTCAGCCATGACGCCTCACTTCACCGGGTGGAACGGCCAACGAGCGGTCGTCGAAGCGACGTCCTTCGGGAAGACGACCTGGTACTTCCCCTTGGCGAGCTGCTCCACCACGCCCCGGGCACCGCTGTTCTGCTGATTCTCGTCGAAGGAGATGCTGGTCCACGGCATGATCGTGTTCTCACCGAGGACCGAGGTGGCCCTGAGCGCGTTCCGGATCTTCTCCGGATCGGTCGATCCCGCCTTGTCGATCGCCTGCATCAAGGTCAGAGCGGCGGTGAAGCTGCGGGCCGAGTTCTCGGTCATCTCCGCGCCGTACAACTGCCGGAACATGTCAGCGATTGCCTTTGCTGCCGGGCGCTTTTCGGCGATCTCCGCAGACCACGACGACCGGGTCATCATGCCATCCGCATCCGCTCCGACTCCCTTGAGGAAGGCGTTGTCGACGAAGCCCGCCCCGTACGCCAGCAGGCCGGAGGGATACCACTTGAGCTGCTTTAGGGCGGATACCAATTTGGTCGCCGGGTCGGCATAGCTGAGCACGAAAACCACGTCGGGCTCGGCCGAACGGAGCTGCTGGACCTGCGAGGTGAGGTCGGCTGCGGAGATGTCGTAGGAGACGTCTGCGACCACGTTGTAACCGCGGATCTTGGCCAGTTTGGTGGTGATCTTGGCTCCGCCGTTGCCGTAGTCCTCGTTCCCGTGGAAGATCGCGATCCTCTCGGTCGGCTTGCCCGCCTTCTTCATCTCGTCCAAGAAGTCGAAGAAGCTCGCGGCGAACGTGGCATCACTGGGCCCGGTCCGGAAGAACCACTTCAGCCCTCGCTCGGTCAGCTCGGTGCTGGAGGACTCCCCGTTCACGAACGGCACGCCGAGCCGCTCGGCGCGCTGGCTCGCCGCCTTGGTCACTGCCGACTGGTAGGCGCCGAGCAGGGCTACTGCGCCCTGACCGGTCACCGCCTGGTCGGTGTCGCTGGCCCCCTTCTGCGGAAGCCCTTGGGTGTCCACGGAGATCAGTTCGACATTCCGGCCGGCCAGGTTGGGCAGGCCCTTTCCGGCCGCCAGGGAAAGTTCGACCTCCGGGTGGTCGCCGTTCACGATCTCCACGGCGAGCTGTGCCCCGTGCAAGGTATCCAGCCCCTGGCTGGCCACCGCTCCCGACAGCGGATAGAGCGCAGCGACCTTTACCGGATCTGAGGCTCCTCCGCCGGAGCCGCTCTCGTTCGAGCCGCAACCGGCCAAGGTGAGGGCTGCGACCGCAACCACCGCACCTACTCGAACAACGACCGATCGGGGCCGCGCCTGAGGTGCGAAGAGACGACGAGCGCCTTGCGTACACGTTTCCTGCATCGGAACTCCCGTGAACCAGGTGACGGAGGTGCGGAGGGTGGAACGAGCAAGTGCGTTGACGAGAAACTAGAGGATTGTCGAACAATCCGACAAGAGAGTTGTTCATTAAATTTTGATGTCGCACTGATGGCGGCCCGCGCGCAGGGCCCGGTATCACGAGGAGCCAGGCCATCACGAGAGTGGTGAATCGAAGGATTGATCAACAATTTTTTCATCCTCCGATCCGACAGCACAGGGTAGGCTTCGGCCAGCCATCTGGACGGAGAGGAGCACTGATGACGTTGGACCCGATGACCGAACTCGCCTCCGACCGGGCTGCCCTGCAGCGCAGCAGCACCGCCGAGCGAGTGGCGCACATCCTGCGCGAACGCATTACCGACGGCACGCTTCAACCCGGCTCCCGACTGCCCGAGGATGCCCTCGGCTCGGCGCTGGGCGTCTCGCGTAACACCCTGCGGGAGGCATTCCGGTTGCTGATCCACGAGCATCTCGTGGTCGCCGAACTCAACCGAGGAGCCTTCGTCCGCCGTCTGAGCAGTGCCGACGTGGTGGATCTCTATCGGGTCCGCCAACTCGTCGAGTGCGCGGCGATGCGGGCCTTCGCCGGCGATGCAGCCGAGATGCCGGACGACCTTCGGCACGCGGTGGAGGAGGGCGAGCTGGCCGCCGATGAGGGCCGCTGGTCCGACGTCGCGACCGCCAACATGCGCTTCCACCAGGCCGTCGTCGCGCTGGCCCGCAGTTCCCGGCTGGACGACTACATGCGCCAGATCTCCGCCGAACTGCGCCTCGCGTTCCACGTGATGCAGCACCCGCGGGCGTTCCACGAGCCGTATCTGGGCCGCAACCGGGAGATCCTCCTGCGTCTCGAGGCCGGCCACATCACCGCAGCCGCGGATCTTCTCGCGGGCTACCTCCAGGACGCCGAGCGTCAAGTGGTGGCCGGATACGAGAAGGCGCAGACCACGTGACCGAAGTGCCCAGGCCCCGGACCATCGACCTGAACAGCGACCTCGGGGAGGGATTCGGCGCCTGGACCCTGGGGGATGACGACGCCCTGCTCGATCTGGTCACCAGCGCCAACGTCGCCTGCGGCTTCCATGCCGGGGATCCGTCCATCATGCGCCGGATCTGCTCGAAGGCCGCCGAGCGGGGCGTGGTGATCGGCGCCCAGGTCGGTTACAACGACCTGGCCGGTTTCGGACGCCGGCGGATCGACGTTGACCCGGAGGATCTGATCGCCGATGTGATCTACCAGATCGGCGCACTGGACGGGTTCGCCCGAGCGGCGGGCAGCCGGGTCTCCTACGTCAAGCCGCACGGGGCGCTCTACAACACGGCCGTCACGGATGCCGGACAGGCCGCCGCAGTAGTCGAGGCGGTTCGGCTCTACGACCCGAGCCTGCCCCTGCTCGGGCTGCCCGGATCGCAATTGCTGCTGCACGCGCGGGCCGCCGGGCTGAGCGTCGTCCAGGAGGCGTTCGCCGACCGCGCCTACACCACGGCCGGGCACCTGGTCTCCCGCCGCCTACCCGGCGCCGTCCTGCACGATCCGCAGCAGATCGCCGAGCGCTGCGTGCAGATGGCAGTGAACGGATTCATCCTCGCCGAGGACGGCTCACGACTCGACCTCACACCGGATTCGCTCTGCGTGCACGGCGACACCCCGGACGCCGTAGCCATCGCTCGATTGGTCCGCCACGAGCTGCTCGTGGCCGAAGTCACCCTCGGCCCGTTCTGTGACTCCGCGAACTGACGCTGGACCGGCCACTTATCTCGCTCCGCAATCCCAAATGCCTTCATCGCAATCTTTTTCGCCCTTCGAGCACGAAACCACCCGGTGCGGCTGGAGATCTGGACGTCCCCAGCCGCGCCGGACCGGCAGCCCATACGTTCAGTCGGTGACCGCGACCGACGGGCGGGCAGGCGTCTTCTCGTCGCCGGCCTCCACCAGATACGCCTCTGGCAGCGTGGAGTCGAGGCCATCGGCCACTCCCCTGGCCCGAAGCACGACCGTGGCCGCGATCGCGACCGCGATGTTCACCGCGACGGCGATGAACCCCACATAGATCGTGGTTTTGGTGTCGAGCCCAAGGTTAGACAAGGGGAAGGCCGAGCCACCGAAATGCTCGCGGATGACCTTCACTCCGTTCGCGGTCACGACCGCTTGCGGGATCAACCACAGCATCCACATTCCGGCAACCATTCCGGCGACCCAGCCGGCGATCAGGGCTCCTCGATGGAACCAGCGAGTCATCAACCCGAGCCCGACGGCCGGTAGCGTTTGCAAAATCAGCACCCCACCGATGAGCTGCAGATCGATGGAGAACTGCGGATCCAGAGCGAGAATCGCCAGCAGAGCACCGAATTTCACCAACAGCGAGGCCAGCTTGCTGCTGCGTGCCTCCTGCGCCGGGGTGGCGTCCTTGTTGATGAACTCCTTGTAGACGTTCCGGGTCCACAGGTTTGCCGCCGCGATCGACATGATGGCGGCCGGCACCAGAGCACCGATCGCCACCGCCGCGAAGGCGACGCCCGCGAACCAGTGCGGGAACACCTGCTCGAAAAGCAGCGGGACGACGGTGTTGCTGTCCACCTTCGGCCCGATCACCGTTCCGTCGATCGCCTTGAGGGTCTCGCCCGTGGGGGTCGGTTTGATCCCGGCCGCGATTGCCATGAAGCCCAAAAGCGCAAGCAGGCCAAGGATGAACGAGTACGCGGGAAGAGCGGCCATGTTCCGCTTGATCGTCTTCCGGTCGCGAGAGGCGAGCACCCCAGTCACCGAATGCGGGTACAGGAACAGGGCAAGCGCGGAACCGAGTGCCAGCGTGGCGTACTGCCACTGACCGGCACCCGGCAGAATCGTGCCGTCGTTGGGGTTTGGCGACTTTTCGAACTTCGCGTCCGCCGCCGAGAAGATCGTATCCCAGCCGCCAATCTTGGTCGGGATGTAAATCACCGCAGCGATGATCACTACGTAGATCAGGATGTCCTTCACGAACGCGATCAGCGCCGGCGCGCGCAGTCCCGCACTGTAGGTGTAGGCAGCCAGAATGGCGAAGGCGATGATCAGGGGAAGGTGCCCGGTAACTCCCATCGCGGTCAGCACGGCCTGCATACCAATCAACTGCAAGGCGATGTACGGCATCGTCGCCACGATCCCGGTCACGGCGATGAGCAGAGCCAGTGTCGGGGAGCCGAATCGGGCCCGAACAAAGTCGGCGGGAGTGACGAACCGATGGACGTGGCTGACCGACCAGAGCCTGATCAGGACCAGGAAGACGATCGGATAGACGATGATCGTGTACGGCACCGCGAAGAATCCGGCGGCCCCGGCGCCGAACATCAGTGCCGGAACCGCGACGAACGTGTAGGCGGTGTAAAGGTCGCCGCCGATCAGGAACCAGGTGATCCAAGGGCCGAAGTTGCGCCCGCCGAGGCCCCATTCGTCCAGGTGCTCCAGGTTCTCCGCCCGGCGCCAGCGCGACGCCACGAAGCCGATCACCGTGACCAAGGCGAATAGCGCGATGAACACGCTCGCTTGGACCGCGCGGTCGCTCATCGCCGACCTCCCCGGCTGTACACCAGCAGAGTGCAGCCGACACTGAGCGGGATGATCGCCATCTGATACCAGTAGAAAAACGGAATATCGAACACTTCGGGCGTAGCTCGGTTGTACAACGGTGGATAAAGCACCGTCAGTAACGGCACTATCAGTACCCAGTTCCACGGCGAGCGGTCACTGCGGGCAGGTGGCGGGACGACGGGTGGTGGTCCCTTGGGAAGCTGGTCGCTCATGGTTCCTCCGGCTGATCGACACTGATCCGGGTTGGTGCAGCAGCTGTCAGGTAAGGAGTTGTGCGACCGCGGTTAAGGTTTACCGAGATTCAGGTAAACCCTTTGGCCCGACGCGCAACTGAACTTATGAGAGCGACCGATACGACTCGATGGCGAGGAGGGATCGATGGGGCCACCGTTAGCGACCGGTGCGTCGGCCTCGGCCGCAGTGGATGCCGGGCTGGATCGCACCGCCCTCGCTGCGTTCGCAGTGGTGCTCATCGGGGTGTCGGCGCTGATGCTCGTTGCCGGGCGGTGGCGACCCTTCGCCGCCGGTGAAATCGCACCGGGCGGCGAACTGGTGGACTGGGCGCTCGCCGGCCGGCGCTACGGCAGCCTGCAAACCTGGTTCCTGCTGGGCGGTTCCATTTTCACCGCTTACACCTTCATCGCGGTACCCGCCTTGGTGTACGGCGTAGGTGCGCTCGGATTCTTCGCTGTCCCGTACACCATCATCGTTTTTCAGCTCGCATACGTCGTCCTGCCCTGGCTGCACCGGAAGGCCCGGGTGCACGGTTGGGTCACCCCGGCCGACGCTGTCCGGGCCAGGTTCGGTTCGCCGTCCCTGGCGGTGGCCGTCGCCCTCACCGGTCTCCTCGCCACGATGCCGTACGTGGCTCTGCAACTGCTCGGCCTATCGGCGCTGTTGACGACGCTGGGGCTACCGGCGAACGGCCCGATCGCGGATGCCGCGCTGGCAACCACGTTCGCCGCGCTCGCCGTCGGCACCTACCGGCACGGTCTGCGCGCCCCGGCACTGGTCTCGGTCATCAAAGGCGTGCTGGCGTTCGCAACAACGGCCGCGTTGGTCGGGGTGGCTCTGGCCAAGGTGGGTGGGCCGGGCCCGATGTTCCGGCAGGCCGAGACAGCGCTCGCCGACAACGGTGGCTCGCTGCTGCTGCCGGACGGGCTGGCTAGCTCCTACCTCACCCTCGCGGTGGGCTCCGCGCTGGCCTTGGTGCTCTACCCGCACGTGTTGCTGCCGGCCTTCGCCGCTCGGGACGAGGCGACTCTGCGGCGGGCCTGCACGGGTCTGCTGGCCTGGACCGCCCTGCTCGCCGTGGTCTCGCTCGCCGGGCTGGCCGCGCTGGCCGGTGGGATCAGGGTGCCGGAAGGTCGGGCCGAACTGGCGGTGCCGGCTCTCCTGCACCAGTCGCTCCCGCCGGTCGTGGCCGGAGCGGTCCTGGCCGTGATCGGCATCGGCGCTCTGGTCCCGGCGGCAGTCATGTCGGCCGCCGCCGCCTCCACCTTCGCGAGTAACATCTACCTCGAATACGTCAACCCGACCGCCATCCCGGCCCAGGTGACCCAGGTAGCGCGAGTGGTCTCGATCGTCGTCAAGTTCGGTGCTCTCGCCTTCGTCCTCGGGTTGCGCAGTCAGGACGCGATCGCGCTGCAGCTGCTCGGCGGGGTGTGGATCCTGCAGACCCTGCCGGCCCTGTTGATCGGCCTGCGCTGGCATCGTCCGCACCGGTACGCCTTGCTCGCCGGGCTGGTGTGCGGTGTCGTGTCAGGAACCTGGCTGATCGCCGCCCAGGGCTACGTGGCCGTGACCCAGCTCAGTTTTTCCGGGCACGAGGTCGGCATCTACGCCGGGCTGGTGGCCCTCGCGATCAATCTCACCGTGACCGCCGTCCTGACCCCGTTGCTCGACCAGGCCGGGATCACCCGAGGCACCGACTCCACCGGCCTGACCCTTCCACCCGCCGCGCGCCGCGAATGGGGAGTCGCCTCATGACCGCAACTCCAGCCGATGGCACCGGAATGACGTCCGCCGCCACTCAGTCCTCGGCCCTGACCGAGGCCGCAGCCGAGGCACGCACTGCCGCGACCATGAAAATTCCCAACTGGCTGGGGCTTCGGGACGTCGAGCGAGAAACTGCGGTGACCGCGCTGTTCGACCAGCATTACCCGGGACTGGTGCGGATGGCGGTGCTGCTCGGGGCCGGTGTGGACGCCGAGGACGTGGTCGCGGAAGCCTTCTACGAGCTCTACCGGCGATGGCCGCGCCTGCGTGACCCGCAGGCCGCGCCGTCCTACCTGCGTTCGGTGGTCTGCAACCTCACCCGGATGCGGCTTCGGCACCTGCAGGTGGTTCGCCGTCACCCGGATCAGCCGACGACCGACATCGGCTCGGCGGAGCAGGAGGTCGTGCTCCGCGAAGACCAGAGCGAGGTGATCGCGGCCCTGCAGACCCTACCCAATCGACAACGTCAGGCGCTCGTCCTGCGGTACTGGCTCGATCTCAAGGAGGCCGAGGTCGCAGCCTCGATGGGAATCTCGTGTGGTGCGGTGAAGGCGCACACCTCGCGCGGGATGGCAGCCCTGACCCGTATCCTGTCGGAAAGGCGGTGAAGCGAAATGACTCCTGAATCGGAGATGGCCGAGCGGCTACGCGACTCGCTCGGAGCGGTTGCCGACGGGGTTCGGCCGAGCCCCGACGCGTACGAACGGGCGCTCATCCAGTGGCGGCGCCGGGAACGCCGGCGACGGCTGGCCGGTGTGCTGCTCGCCGCCGCGCTCGTGGCCGGCGCCGACGGAATCGGGCTCTGGGCGCTCAATCAGAGCGCGCCCAGCGGACCTGTCGTATTTGACGGACCGGCGCCAGCGGTAGCGCCCTGATCGGGCGCAAGTCTGACGCTTCGCGATTAATCCGTATCAAAGGGGTCAGCGAAAAGTAATCACGTCGCCGACGACGACGGCGAAAGACTCGGGGTGCTTCTGGCCGTCTGGTCCTAGGCGCCGCAGGTAGGCGGTGTAGGTCGTTGACCTGCTGGTGGCCAGGTCAGCGATGCTCTCGGACAGCGGTCGTAAGACGACGTCCCGGTGGGCTGCGGTTGCCCTCAGCGCGACGACGACGTCGGCCGCCCGGAGATCATGGATGCCGGTGAGAGCCCAGACGTCGTGGTAGTCGCAGACCCGCGTGCTGTTCGCCCCGAGACTGATGGCTGTGGTGAGTTTTTCGGTGAGAACCGTGTGGATTGGGTATCCGAGAACACGCACCGCAGACATGCCCGGGAGCAGGGCTGGGTAGTCGATAAGGGTGAGGGCGGGGGTGATCGGGTCGCCAAAGTTGATGTCGAGGGCGAGTTTGACTATGGCGGTGGAAATCTGAGCATTCATGGAGATCCGGATGCCGGTATAGAGGTCAGCTTCGCGGATGGTGCGGGCCTTCGCGGTCGACGGATCGAAACGCACGCCGTCGTCCGACTGGGACGACAGAGCGGCGATCTCGGCGATCCGGTTCAGGACGACCTGCTCGTCATTGGTCAGGTGAATGGCCATCAGATCAATGTCGGCCGTTGGCCGCCGAGCCGACAGGGCGGCGAGCAGCATGCCACCCTTGAGCACGAACTGGCCGGCGTGGGGACTGTCGCCTAGGCGAGCGAGGAATCGTTCGAGGACGTAGAGCGTGAGCAGGTCCTGAGTGGCTCGACGTTGGCGGCGGGCCTGGTTCTGCAAGTCCAGATAGGCCCGGCCGGCGGGGTCAGTACGGGTGGGGCGGATCATGAAGCCTCCAGGACGTCGATGGCGGTGCGGACCGGGCCGAGGCAGTCCAGGGCCCGGGCCAGTTCAAGGACTTCTCCGGGCCGGGCGCCTCGGCGGGAAAGGTACCGGCGCAGGGCAATGAATCCGGTGGGTTGACCGACCCGAGCGCGCAGGCGCAGAAGGTCGACCACGGTCCGCTCCGGGCCATAGATGCGAATCGGTTCACCGAGGGCTGCCTCGAGAGAGCTGATCCCTAGGGCGAAGGTCAGGGCATTGAACTGAAAGACCTCGACCGGGGGGTAGGCGATCCGCGGCCGCGGTCCACCTCGGGGCACCGCGATCTGAACGGCCGGGGGGATCTCGTCGGTCAGGTCATGCACCTGAGCGGCAGCGGTTAAGCACACTACGGCCAGCGGAACCCGGAAAGCCATCGCCAAAAAATCGGGGTAGCTGGCCAGCGGAGCATCGGCGAGGCGGAAGACTCCGCGCGACAACTCCACCACGTCACCGTCATTCCGCCAGGCATACAGGATGCGCGGATGAACTCCGGCCCTCAGCGCCTGGCCGGTGGTGAAGATGTTGGGGAGATCCTGTAGCCCGGCCATGGATAAAAACCAACCCAGTAAGCACTCTAGTGGGGTGGATTTTATCCACCGTGGCAAGATCCCCTTAAAGGATCTTGCCAACCGTATGTTCTTGCAGGTCGAACGCATGTTGATCTTGAGCCCACGGTCGGAGTCGAACCGACGACCTACCGCTTACAAGGCGGTTGCTCTGGCCACTGAGCTACGCGGGCATCGCATGGCGACGCAGCCCCGATCGTACCGGGGGCCGCGCCGCCGTTCGTCCTTCGCCCACGTACTGGACGTAGACGAGACCGAATACCGGTCAGGTGCGAGGTCTGGTCAGTGCACGGGAATTGTCTGCCGCTTCAGATCGTCCTCCCCGCCAGAGGTGATCGCATCGCCGTCGTACCCGGGCGGCAGGACGACGTCCGGCTTGAGCGGGGAGGGCTCGACCCGCAGCAGCCTGGCGACCCCGACCGGCAGCCACCAGTTGTACTTGCCGAACAGCGACACCAACGCGGGAACCATCAGTGCCCGCACCAGCGTGGCATCGAGCAGGATCCCGACCCCGAGCGCGGTCGCCATCACCTTGATCTCCGTGCCTGGCGCGGAAGCCAGCGCGGCGAACGCGAAGAACAGGATCAGCGCAGCGGAGGTGACCAAGCGCCCGGTCCGACCCAATCCGTGCTCGACGGCGTACGCCGTGGAGCCGGTCCGGTCGTACTCCTCCCGCATCCGGGCCAGGATGAACACCTCGTAGTCCATCGACAACCCGAACAGGAACGCGAAGATCAGCACCGGTAGCCAGAACGTCATTGCGCCGGTTCCCGCGATCCCGAAGATGGCGTCCGAGCCGTTCCCGTCCTGCCAGAACCAGGTCGCGATGCCAAACACCGCAGTCACGCTGATCAGGTTCAACAGCACCGCCTTCAGCGGCAGCAGGATCGAGCGGAAGGTCCGCACCAGCAGGATGAACGTGACAAATGAGATCAGCGCGAGGACGTACGGGAAGTTGGCGTACACCGCCTTCTGATAATCCAGAACCGTGGCACCGAGCCCGGCCAAGCCGTTGTATCCGGGCAGATCCTTTGTCGCATCCCGGACCGCGGTAACGACGGCAACGCTGTTGTTGTCCACGGTCTCGCGATCGGGTACCACGATGATGTCGGTGACGCCGCCCTTGCCCGGCGGCACGACGACCGCCATCCGGACGCCGTCCACCTGTTCCGCCGCGGCGGCGAGTGCCTGCGTGTCCGCACCCGGCTTCGCCAGCAAGTTCATCGTCGTCAGCACGCCACTCTCGACACCGTTTTCGCGCAGCGACAGCAACGTGTCGTGGGCGACCCCGTTGCTGGCCAGCGAGTCCGAGTTGGCCTGGCCGATCTGAATGCCGAAGATCGGGATGATCGCGATAGCCAGCGCGGCGGTGGCCGTCCCGGCGGCGACCCAACGGAATCGGACCACACCCCGTGCCCAGGCCGACCAGCCGCGAGAGGCGTGCCCCTCCTTGCGGATCCGCGGCCAGTCCATTTTCGGACCGGCCAGGCTGAGGAAGGCCGGCAGCAGGGTGAGCACGACAAGCGTGCTGATCACCGGGATCAGCATGCCGCCGATCCCCATGCTGCGTACCAGTGGCACATTGACGACGATCAGCGCGATCAGGCTGATCGCGACCGTGATCCCGGAGGCGAGGACGGCATGGCCCGCGGTCGTCACTGCAGTGACCACGGCGTCCTCATTAGTCTCCCCACGGGCTCGTTCCTCCCGCCAGCGCGAGACCACGAGCAACGAGTAGTCGATCGCCACCCCCAACCCGATCAGGGCGATCAGGAACTGGACGACGAACGAGACGTCGGTGAACGTGGTCAGACCGAGGACCACCAGGAAGGTCGACAGAATCGACACGATCGCGATCATCAGCGGTACCAGGGCGAGGAACGAGGCGAACACGAACAGCAGCACGACCAGGGCGCCGATCCCACCGAGCAGGGTTTCGACCAGCACGCTCGGCCCTTCGCTCTCCTCGCTGCCGGCCGCCAACTGGTTGTACCCGGTGACGGACGCGGTCAATCCGCGTTCGGTGGCGGCGGCCTGGACGGTTGTGTCGAACACCTTGGCCAGCGGGTCGACGAAGCCCTCCGGCTGCGGGGCATAAACCAGGGCGAAGGTGCTGCGCCCGTCGTCAGTAATGAACTTCGGGTTTCCGGTGCTGGCGTAGTCGATCACCTGTATGGCGGACCCCGGGATGGCCCGGATCTTGTCGGCCACCGCCTGGATGTCGGCCTTGTGATCGACGACCTTCTCCCCCTCCGGAACGGTGAGCACCGGGATATAGCCGGGGTAGGCACTGACGTTGTAGGCCTCGGCCAGCTTGACCTCGGTCTCGTACCCCTCCTGCCCCGGCAGCGAAAAGTCGAAAGTCAACCTGTCCGGGACTTTTCCCGCGGCAACGCCACCGGCGACCAGCGCGATCAGCCAGAAACCGATCACCCACCAGCGATGCCGCAATACGAAACGAGCCGATGTATCCATCGAAATTCTCCCCGGTTTCGAACCCTGACTTGGCTTGCGCATGCGTTCGCCTTGCAGTCGCCTGTCACCCCTGGCGCCATCGTTGCCGCCGTTAATTATTCGCAGGTGATGAGCTGCGCGAATCGGGGATCACCCTGACTCAGACCCCGAGACAGGCCCAGAGTCATCGTTAACCCTGAAACTTCTTGCAGATCCCCCCAACGCTTTCCAAAGGAGCATTTCGACCTGCTCCCTGATACCCGCCTGACATCGGACGAAGGGGATGTTCCCTGAGATGACCCTGTGAAATGAGGCCCCACGCCCTCCGTGTCGCCACTGGAGCATGGCGTCACCGTTCATAGACTACGAGTAACCAAGGGAGTGTTATGCCGCGAGCAGATCTACGCCGGGCCATGCGTGAGCGCCTGGCTCTCTCGGTGGCCGAGTCGGAGGCCCGACATCGGGCGCTGCTGGCCGCTCTCCCCGAGGGCGTGGTGCTGCAGGATGTCGACGGCACCGTCCTGCTCGCCAACACGCTGGCCTGCGAGCTGCTCGAGATCAGCACCCCGGACGCACCGCTGCTGCCCTCGGGGGTAGTCAGCGCGGAATCGGTGATCCCGGTGCCGAGGCAGTCCGCACCGACCACCACCGATACCCCGATGAGCCAGCTCGCCGCGGTCACCTCTGCGGCGTTGCGCACCGGCGAGGCGCAGACCGACGTCACCGTCCCGATCACCAGCGCCGGTCGGGCCCGAGTGCTCCGGGTGACCGCCAACCCCTTACTTGGGGACGACGGCCAACCGCAGGCCGTCGTCAGTTCCGTCACCGACGTGACCGACCGCCTGGCAACCATCGCCAGCCAGACGCAGGCCGACCTGCATCGCGGCGCGGACATGTTCCGCCAAACCATGCAGTACAGCCCGATCGGGGTGGCCATCACCGCGCTCAACGGCCGGTTCCTTCGGGTCAACCGAACCCTGTGCCGGATGTTCGGCTATCGCTCCGACGAACTGCAGGAGCGCACCCTCTACCAGCTCATGCATCCGGCCGACCTGGAGGAAGCAAGCATTCGGATCGGCAGCCTGATCCGCGGCGACATCGGCGTCGTCGCGCTGGAGCGCCGATTCGTCGGCCAGGCCGAAATGCCGCTCTGGGGTGGGCTTTCCATCACGTTGATTCGTGATAGCCAGAGCCGGCCGCTGCATTTCGTCGTCCAGATCCAGGACATCAGCGAGGTGCATCGGGCCCAGGAAATGCTCACCCATATGACGTTGCATGATTCGCTGACCGGCCTGGCCAACCGCACTCTGGTGATCGACCGGATCCAGAAAGCCCTCGACCGCAGCCGGCGTAGCGGCCGTAAGGTCGCCGTCCTGCAATGCGACATCGACCATTTCAAGGTGATCAACGACAGTGCCGGGCACGAATTCGGGGACACCGTGCTGATCGAGATCGGCCGCCGGGTGAACCGGGCGCTGCGCGCCGGAGACACCGCCGGCCGGTTCGGTGGTGACGAGTTCGTCGTGGTCTGCGACGAGATCGCAGACCCGCGGGAAGCGGTGATCGTCGCCGAGCGGCTGCAACATTCGGTCAGTACTGCACTGCAAATCGGTGGACGGACGCTCACCCCGACCATCAGCGTCGGCATCGCCATCTCCGAATCCCCGGACGGCGATCCGCTGGCCCTGCTGCGGGACGCCGACATCGCCACCTACCGGGCCAAGGACCGCGGTCGCAACCGGTGGGATCTGGTGGACGGCGCGCTGCGCGAACGGGCAATGGAACGGCTGGACATCGAGCACGCCTTGCGCGCCGGAATCAGCGCCGGCGAACTGGAACTGCATTTTCAGCCGATCGTGGACGTCAGTACCCGCGAGGTGGTCGGCCGGGAAGCGCTGGTCCGCTGGAACCATCCCGAGCGAGGGCAGCTCGCGCCGATGCTCTTTCTGCCAGTGGCTGAGGAATCCGGGTTGATCGTCGAGGTCGGGGCCTGGGTACTGACGGAGGCGGCCCGGGCGGCGGCCGCCGCAACCAACGCGGTCGGCTACGTTGCGGTAAACGTCTCGCCGAACCAGGTGACCCGGCCCGGCCTGGCGGACTCGGTGACCAAAGCGCTCGCCGAGACCGGACTGCCGGCCGATCGGCTGGTGATCGAATTGACCGAGTCGGTGATGCTGAGCGCCGCACCGAGTGCCCGCCGGGAGATCGACTACCTCGACCGGCTGGGCGTGCGAATCGTCGTCGACGACTTCGGCACCGGTTTCTCAGCCCTGTCCTACCTCCGTGACCTGCCGATCTCCGGGATCAAGGTGGACCGCAGTTTCACCGCCGGGCTCGGTACCGATCCGCAGTGTGAACGGATCGTCGAGGCCCTGACCGGGCTGGCTCACGGCCTGGAGGTCGACGTGATCGTCGAGGGCGTGGAAACCGAGAACCAGCGCGAGATGCTGGCTTCGATCGGCGCCGAGCACGCGCAGGGCTACCTCTTCGGTCGGCCAACCCCGGAGTTCGACCTGACCTCGGTTTAACCGACGAGTTGGCCTGACTGACGAGTTGGCCTAGCTGGTGATCATTTGGTTGACGACAGGCACGCCGGTCAGTGGACCCCAGTCGGGGCCGCTGTCACCCCGCGCCACGATCACCGCGGAGACCAGGACCAGGGCCAGGACACACCAGACAACGATCCGCGCGCGGGGGCCAGGGACGGTGACCCGGACCACCCGCTCGGCGCCGCGACGCATCCCGGAGCTACCGGGGCCGAACCAGGCAGTCAGCAGCAGAGCGACCATTCCGGCGGCGAGCGGACCAGGGGTTCCCGGCCTGATCACCGCCCCGGCCGTGATGCTGGCGGCGATGAAGGCCACGCTGATCCCGATCAGGATCGGCAGGATCAGCCAGATCACCGTCGCCACGCCGGCCGTCACCAGCCGCCAGGGCAACGCCAACATGGTCACCACGGCGTCACTGCCGCGCGGACCTCGCTGGTCACGCCGGACCGAGAGGGCGGAGTTGGTGCGGTCGACCACCCGAGCAATCACCATCCCGAGCGCGGCGATCCAGGTGGCGCCGTACGGTGCCACCCCGGCTATCGCGGCCAGCACCAGGAGCAGGCCGAGCAGCACCCCCCGGGTGGGATCACCGGTGTGCACCACGGCGCTCTCGGTGCCGTCGTCCCCGGTGACCGGGCTGACCGGATCGGCGTGCTGCCAGGGCGAAGGATCGTGCGGTTGACCACCGGAGCCGCCGAAGCCGTTTGCCGGTGCGCGCGGCGACCGACCGTTGCCCTGCCCGTGACCTTGCCCGTCGCCCTGGCCGCGAGTGCCGTGACCGACTGCGGGCCGCGGATTCGGCGGCCGCTGGGGGTTCTGGGGGTTCTGGGGGTTCTGGGGGTGATCGAAACGCCGGGTATTAGGTGTCGCCGAGCCCCAGTCAGCCGGCGGCGGAACCACGGAGGTCACCGCCTCGCTCGGCGGCGGGGTGCGGACCGCTGCGACATCCCTCGCCGAATTCGGCGGAGGCGTGCGGACGGTACGCGCCTCACTCGCCCGACTCGGCGGCGGAGTGCGGACGGTACGCGCCTCACTCGCCAGACTCGGCGGCGGAGTGCGGACGGTACGCGCCTCACTGGCCGGGTCGGGCGGCGGCGTACGGGTGGTCGCTTCACCTGTGACACCCGGCAGGGGGGTGACGACGGTCCGGCCATTGACCGCCGGCGTCCGGGAACCGTTGCGGACCGGAGCGACTGCAGCCAGCCCGGCCACCAACCGCTCCGGCGAGGGCCGGCGAACCGGGTCCACGGAGAGCGCGGCGGTCAGCGTGGCCCGCAGTCCGGCGTCCACACCTTCGATGTCGGACTGGCCTCGGCGCACCCGGTCGAGCACCAGCTCGATCGGGCCGGTGCCGAACGGGGGCCGACCGGTCGCCGCGAAGGCGAGGGTCGCCCCCCAGCCCCACCAGTCGGTGGCGGCGGTCACCGGCTCACCGCCGATGATCTCCGGCGACAGGTACCCCGGGGTTCCCATCACCAGCCCGGTGTGGGTAATCCGGGATTCGTCCGCCACATGCGCGATCCCGAAGTCGATCAGAATCGGTTCGCCGTCCAACAACATCACGTTCGCCGGTTTGACGTCGCGGTGCACGATTCCGGACTGATGGATCGCCCGCAACGCCTCGGCCAGCACCGCACCGATCCGGGCGACATGCCCGCGCGGCAGCGGGCCGTGATCACGAACGTGCGCATCCAGCGGCTTACCGGGGACGAACGTCGTCACCAGGTAGGGAATCTCGCCATCGACATCCGCGTCAATCACCGCCGCGACCCGCGGATGCCGCACCCGGCGCAACGTTGCCACCTCGCGAGCCAGCCGGCGCCGAGCATCCGGGTCCGACGCGATGTGGGCGCGGAGGACCTTGATCGCTACAGCCTTGCCATTCTGGTCCAGAGCCAGGTGGACGACGCCCATCCCGCCCTCGCCCAAGCGCTGGAGCAGGCGGTACTGCCCGACTCGGCCAGGTTCGCGTACGGACGAATCGATCGACATGCCACCACGGTAAGGCCACCGACACCGGCGGGTCGTCGTCTCTGAGGAGGATATCCAGGCAATGGCCCGACTTGCCGCCGTGCTCAGCCCTGAATGTAGGCCGTCAGTTGGTCTCGTTCGCTCTGCAACTCATCGATCCGGTGCTTGACGACGTCACCAATACTGACGATGCCGACCAACCGGTCGCGCTTGATGACCGGAACATGCCGGAAGCGACCGGTTGTCATCACCCGCATCAGATCCTCGAGATCGGTCTCCGGCGGGCAGCTGTGTACCTGCGCGGTCATGATGTCGCGCACCGGAGCCTGCAGCAGCCCGGGGCCCAGTTCTTGCAAACTGCGGACCACATCCCGTTCACTGACGATGCCGTCGACGGTCTGACCGTCCGAGGACACGACGAGCGCGCCGACCTTGTGTTCGGCCAGCAGATTGAGCAGGTCGGTCACGGTTTGTTCGGGCTTTACCGTGACGACGAGACTACCTTTACGTCGTAGTAGGTCCGAGATTCGCATGGGCCTATTCCTCCCGCGACGGGTGGCCGGCGAATTCTAAGGCATCGCCAACCTTTTACTGACGGTACCTGTACGGACAGCCCCCTGTGGAGACCCTGCCGTGAACTGGTGCACATCTAACCAGGTCGATGCACTGATCCGGTGGAACCACGCACGACTAGTTCTGGCCGGAACACGTATTCCGCGCGGCGGGTTGCGACGCCGGAGATCTCATCCAGCAAGGCCCGGACGGCGGCTTTGCCCATCGCCTGCACCGACTGTCGAATGGTGGTCAGCGGCGGATCGGTGAAGGCGATCAGCGGTGAGTCGTCGTAGCCGACCACTGATACGTCCCGTGGCACGTCCAACCCCCGGCCGCGGACCGCACGGATCGCACCGAGTGCCATCAGATCGCTGCCACAGATCACCGCCGTGCAACCGGCATCCACCAAGCGTTCGGTGGCGGCCGTGCCGCCCTCCACACTGAACAACGAGCACTCCACCCGATCCTCGATGTCCGTCAGCCCGAGGTGCCGGTGCATCGCCGCACGGAATCCGGCGATCTTGCGGATCACCGGGACGAACCGGCGCGGGCCGAGTGCCAGACCGATCTGGGTATGCCCCTGGGCCACCAGATGGGTCACCGCCAGATCCATCGAGGTCACGTCGTCATTGCTGACGAAGGGCGCATCGACACCCTCGATATAGCCGTTGACCAGCACGATCGGCAGACCGCGACGGCGCAGCGCAACATACCGGGCGGGATCGGCCGCGCTGTCGGCATGCAGTCCGGAGACGAAGACGATGCCCGCCACACCGCGCTCCAGCAGCATCTGGGTGTAGTCGTCCTCGTGCACCCCACCGGGCGTTTGAGTGCACAGCACCGGCGTGTACCCGTGATGAGCCAACGCCGACTCGATCACTTGAGCGAACGCCGGGAAGATCGGGTTGTCGAGTTCCGGCACGATCAGGCCGACCAGGCCGGCCGAGTGCTGCTTGAGCCGCGCAGGGCGCTCGTAGCCGAGCACGTCCAGGGCGGTCAAGACCGCGTGCCGGGTGGGCTCGGCCACTCCCGGACGGCCGTTCAGTACCCGACTGACCGTCGCCTCGCTGACCCCGGCCTGGATCGCGATGTCGGCCAGCCGCGCCCGGTGAGCCTTCATTCGAGCTCCATCCTGTCTGGACAGAAAGTACCCCTAAACCTGCAAGAACTTGCCGCAGTTGCAAGCCCGGCTGCGCTCAGTTGTGGTTTGCGGTCGGAATGCGATCTAGATGACATCCGAAAACCCTGTACCTGAGCCTCCCAGCAGTATTGGATGTGTCCGTGGCCGACGACGCCCCGTGTCGCTCGGCCTTTGCTTCATCCGGGTACTTTCGCGGGCCCGGCGCAATAGCCGATCGCCGATCCCCGGCGGCCGGTGCACCCCTCACTTGGATCGTCCGGCACGTTCCTGCCGGTGAAGGGAAGTGGCAACGTGGCCACCGTCACGTACGACAAAGCAACCCGGGTCTACCCCGGAGCGACCAAGCCATCGGTTGACAAGCTGGACCTGGAGATCGCCGACGGCGAATTCCTGGTTCTGGTGGGACCTTCCGGTTGTGGCAAGTCCACCTCGCTGCGCATGCTGGCCGGCCTGGAGGACGTCAACGAAGGTCGGATCCTGATCGGCGACCGGGACGTCACCCAGATGCCGCCCAAGGACCGCGACATCGCCATGGTGTTCCAGAGCTATGCGCTGTACCCGCACATGACTGTCGGCGAGAACATGGGCTTCGCCCTGAAGATCGCCGGCATCAACAAGGCCGAGATTCAGACGCGGGTACTTGAGGCCGCCAAGATCCTTGACCTCGTTGACTATCTCGACCGTAAGCCGAAGGCGCTCTCCGGTGGCCAGCGGCAGCGTGTCGCGATGGGCCGGGCGATCGTCCGCAAGCCGCAGGTCTTCCTGATGGACGAGCCGCTGTCGAACCTCGACGCCAAGCTGCGCGTTCAGACCCGCACCCAGATCGCCTCACTGCAGCGACGGCTCGGCGTCACCACGGTTTACGTGACGCACGACCAGACCGAGGCAATGACGATGGGCGACCGGGTTGCGGTGCTCAAGGACGGCCTGCTTCAGCAGGTCGGCTCACCTCGCGAGCTCTACGACCACCCGAACAACGCGTTTGTCGCCGGCTTCATCGGCTCCCCCGCGATGAACCTGCTCAGCCTCCCGGTGGTGGAAGGCGGCGTGCAGTTCGGCGACGCCGTCTACTCGGTCTCCAGGGAAACCCTCACCCAGGCTGGGAAGAACATCACCGTCGGAGTTCGCCCCGAGGACCTCGACCTGGCCGAGCACGGTCTGCCCGTTCAGGTCGAACTCGTGGAGGTGCTCGGCGCGGACGCGTACGTGCATGGCATCCTCACCAGTGAGGGCACGGAGCTACCCGTCATCGCACGGGTCGACGGCCGTCGTCCCCCGGAGAAGGGGCAGACGGTGCACCTCAAGGCCAAGGAAGGCCACACGCACCTGTTTAATGTCGAATCGGGCTTGCGGTTGGGTGTCTGACCCCGCCACACCCGCCTAGACGTGCCGGTCGGCCGTGAACCACACGGCCGACCCGCCACGGCGAAAGGTTGGGGGGTAGTCAGATGAGCATCACCCGTACCCTCCAGATCACGTCGGCGGCGTCGGACCCGGCCCTGCTCGACTTGCCGTGGCAGCTGCCACTCGAGGAATGGCCGGCGAATCGGCTGGCCACGCTGCCTCGGGGAATCTCGCGGCACATCGTCCGTTTCGTCCATCTCTCCGGAAATGTTCTCGCCGCCAAGGAGATCAACGAGGAACTGGCCCGGCGCGAGTACAGCTTGCTGAAGATGCTTCGCCGGCTGGGATTGCCCGCGGTCGAGCCGCTCGGCGTGGTCACCGGCCGGCAAACGCCGGACGGTAAGGGACTCGATCCGGTCCTACTCACCCGGCACCTGCAGTTCTCGCTGCCCTATCGGGCGGCGTTCTCCCAGTCCCTCGGGCCGGACACCGGTACCCGAATGGTCGACGCGCTCGCCGTCCTGCTGGTCCGGCTGCACCTGTCCGGCTTCTACTGGGGCGACGTCTCGCTCTCCAACGCGCTCTTTCGGCGCGACGCCGGTGCGTTCGCCGCCTACCTGGTGGACGCCGAGACCGGTGATCTGCACGACTCGCTGTCCAATGGCCAGCGCGAGCACGACCTCGACCTGGCCCGGGTCAACATCGCCGGTGAGCTCATGGACCTGGAGGCCGGCGGGTTGCTGGACCCCAACCTCGATCCGATCGAGACCAGCGACGTCTTCATCTCCCGGTACCGGACGCTGTGGGCCGAGCTGACCGAGCCGGAAGCCTTCGAGCCGGGCGACCGATGGCGAGTGGACGCGCGGATCCGCCGGCTGAACAGCCTCGGCTTCGACGTCGGTGAGTTGAACATCAGCACCGACCTGACCGGGACCTCGATCGAGATCCAGCCAAAGGTGGTGGACGCCGGACATCATCGCCGGCGGCTGCTGCGCCTGACCGGTCTCGATGTCGAGGAGAACCAGTCTCGGCGGTTGCTGAACGATCTGGACACCTATCGCGCCGCCACCGACCGGCAGGCAGCGGAGGAAGACGTGATCGCCCACGAGTGGCTGGCCCGCCGGTTCGAGCCGGTGGTTCGCGCCGTCCCGTCCAATTTGCGGGGAAAGCTCGCGCCGGCCGAGATCTTTCACGAGGTACTGGAACACGCCTGGTACCTGTCTGAGCAGCGCGGCAAGGACGTCGGCCTGGACGAGGCAGTGGCCAGCTACATCCGAGGCGTCCTGGTGCACAAACCGGACGAGGCCGCCGTCCTCGGGGTCGATACCGAGGAGATGCCCGTCGTCGCCGGCCCGTACTGACGCTCAGGGCGTGTCTCCGCCGTCCTTCGAGATCACCTCGTCGACGGCCCAGGTGAACGTGTATCCGATACAGACGACGACGTGCAGCACCCAGAGCCAGAGCAGCAGAGCCGAGGTGACGCCAACCTCGACCAGGCCACCGAACGGCCGGCCGAGATCCACCGGCAAAGCCAGGAACAGGGTGAAACCCTGGAGGAAACCGGAGACGAACGCGCCGGTCACCACACCGCCGATGAGTGCCGCCCGCCAACGTGGGCGGCCCGGCGCGACAACCCGAAACGCCCAGGTCAGCGGCAACCAGGTGATCACCCAGATGGCGTTCAGGCCGAGGTAGGAGGCGCTGGCGATGCCGAGCAGGGTGTCGCCCTGCATCAGGTCGGAGACGGTCGGAGTCACCAGTAGCAGGCCTAGCAACAGCAGCGGGGCCAGGCCCAGCAAGGGCAGGGTCAGCGTCCGGGACTGCCAACTCGGTGGCAGCTCACGCTCGGTGGACGGCGCGAACCGGCGCAGGGCCCGGCTGAGCCCGCGACCGTAGGCCGAGCCCATGAACACCGCGAAGCCCACCGCCAGCGGTGACAGCGACAGGCCGGCGGCGAAGAGCGCGTCCACCCAGCCGCCGGCCCCGAGCGCAGCGGGTACCGTCTCGGCCAGCCGGTCGCCACCGCGGCTGACGACGTCTCGGCCAAACAGCAAAGCCGCCACCGAGATCGCGACCAGCAGCGAGGGCACTGCGGCCAGGGCCGCATACAGGGTCGCACCCGCGGAGGCGAGCGCCAGGTCACGCCCGGCCAGCTCGCGCCGGGTGGCAAGCAGGACGGTTCGGGTGACTGACCAGAAGCGACTCAGTTATCCACGTCTTCTGCGGGCCACCTCGTAGAGTGCAACGCCTGCCGCGACCCCGGCGTTCAGCGACTCGATACCGCCGCCGACCATCGGAATCGAGGCAATCACGTCACAGTTCTCCCGGACCAGCCGGGACAGACCCTTACCCTCGGAACCGGCCACCAGCACCAGCGGATCCGTGGCCAGCTCCAACTCCGGCAACTCCACGTCGCCACCGGCGTCCAGACCGACGATGAAGCAGCCGGCCTCCTTGAGCGCCAGCAGGGTGCGGTTCAGGTTGGTTGCCCTCGCGACCGGGACCCGGGCAGCGGCACCGGCCGACACCTTCCAGGCCGAGGCGGTCATCCCCGCCGCCCGGCGCTCCGGCACGATCACCCCGTGCCCACCGAACGCCGCCGCCGAGCGCACCACGGCGCCGAGGTTGCGCGGATCGGTGACGCCGTCCAGGGCGACCAGCAGCGCCGGTCGGCCGGACTTCTTCGCCGCCACCAACAGGTCGTCCGGGTGCGCGTACTTGTACGCCGGCACCTGCAGGACGATGCCCTGATGGACGCCGGAATTGGTCATCCGGTCCAGGTCGACCTTCGAGGCCTCCAGCAACGGCAGGCCGAGATCGGCGGCCAGCTTCAGCGCCTCGCGGATCCGCTCGTCACTCTCGATCCGGCTCGCCACGTAGAGCGCCTTCGCCGGCACGCCGGCACGCAGCGCCTCAACGACCGGATTGCGGCCACCGACCATTTCGCTGGTCCCGGACGAGCGCCGGACCGAACTGCTGTTGCTGGAGCTGGACGCGCGAGGTGTGGTGCGCGCGGCGCCGTCCCTTTTCGCCCCGTCCCGCTTCGCTTGCTTGGCCGCGGGGTGGTACGGCCGCTCCACCGCCTTCGGCGTCGGCCCCCTGCCCTGCAGGCTCTTTCGCGGCTGACCGCCGGAACCGACGGTGGGGCCCTTCTTCGACCCCGGGCGCCGCGTGGCACCCTTGCGCTGCGAGTTACCTGCCATTGTCGTTCGTCTCCAAAGTCCAGCGGGCCCCGTCGGGGGTGTCCTCGACGGCGACCCCAGCTGCGGCCAACCGGTTGCGAATTGCATCGGCTGCGGCGAAGTCTCGTTCCTTGCGGGCTTGCGAACGGGCATCCAGCTCGGCCCGAACCAGGATGTCCAGGGCGGTGCGCAGTCGAGCGTCGCCGCCTGCGCTGCCGCCCTGCCAGTGCGCGTCCAGCGGGTCGATGCCCAGCACCGCTGCCATCGCCCGGACCTCGTGGAAGGCTCGGTGCAGGACCGTGTCGTCGCCCGCAGTGAGCGCGCTGTTGCCCTCCCGCACGGTGTCATGCAGGACGGCGACGCCGGCTGGCGTGCTCAGATCGTCGTCCAACGCGGCCCTGAACGCGGCGGGCACCACGCCATCGCTGGGATCGGACAGGTCGAGATTGGCCAGCCGTTCCTTGGCCCGCAGGACGAAGCCCTCGATCCGTTCGTACGCCGCGGTGGCCTCCACCATCGAGTCCTCGTTGACCTCGATGCTGGAACGGTAGTGCGGTGCTGCCAGCAGGTAGCGCAGGGCTACCGGCCGGACGCCCTGCTCCACCAACGTCGCGATCGTCAACCCGTTGCCCAACGACTTGCTCATTTTCTCACCGGCGGCAACCACGAGGCCGTTGTGCATCCAGTACCGGGCGAACGGTTCGCCTGCCGCCCGGGACTGGGCCAGCTCGTTCTCGTGGTGCGGGAAGCGCAGATCGATGCCGCCGCCGTGAATGTCGAACTCCGCCCCGAGATAACGCGAGGCCATCGCCGAGCATTCCAGGTGCCAGCCGGGACGTCCCCGGCCCCACGGCGTCGGCCAGGACGCCGTCCTCGGTTCGCCCGGTTTGCTGCCCTTCCAGAGGGCGAAATCCTGCGGATGCCGCTTGCGCGCGTTCGGGTCGGCGTCGGCCGCCGCTTCCATGTCGTCCACCCCTTGGTGGGTCAGTTCCCCGTACCCGGAGTAGGACCGGACGTCAAAGTAGACATCGCCGGAGCCGTCCTCGGCCGGATAGGCATGCCCGCGCGCGATCAGCGTCTCGATCATCTCGATCATCTCGATGATGTGACCAGTGGCGCGCGGCTCGATGGTCGGGCGCAGCACGTTCAGCTCGTCGTAGGCACTGGTGAATTCCTGCTCGAAGCGGAAGCCATGAGCCCACCAGTCGGTGTCTTCGGCGGCCGACTTGATCAAGATCTTGTCATCGATGTCGGTGACGTTACGGATATAGGTGACGTCCTGCCCATTGCTCATCAACCAGCGACGAAGGACGTCGAACGAAACCTGGGCCCGGACGTGCCCGATGTGCGGCGAGCTCTGCGGGGTGGGACCGCAGACATAGATGCCCACCTTGCCGTCGACGAGGGGGACGAAGTCCCGCACCTGTCGGGCAGCGGAGTCATACAGTCTGAGGGCCACCTGTCAAGGATAGGGGCTATCGGGAATCGCCCGTTCCTAGGTTTTCCTACTCAGGTGTCCGCGACCGGCAGCATCGATACTTTCTCGGGTGATCAACCGAGTGACATCGACGTGGGTAACCATCGGGCTGCTGGTATTGACCATTGGGCAGTTGGCGGTGGCCACCTTCGTCCCCGGGTTGGACCAGTTCGAGGGCAAGGGCTTCGCCGCTCGACTCATCCTCTACCCGGCGATGATGCTGGTGGTCCCGGTGATCTGTCTGCTGCGCGAGCGCCGCCGGACCGCGGGCGGGCCGGCCGAGACGGCAACCCGGTCGGCCCCGCCGTGGACCGCGTTCGCCTGGATCATGCTGCCGTTCCTGGTCGACGTCACCGGAAACACGCTGGATCTCTACGACGCGCTCTGGTGGTGGGACGACGTCAATCACCTGGTCAACTGGCTGTTCCTGAGCCTCGGGGCGGGGTTACTGCTGGTCCGAGGGGCACCCCGGCGGGCCGGTGAGCTGGTCCTGCTGGTCGCCGGGATCGGCGCGATCATGGCGATCTGCTGGGAGATTGGCGAGTACTACGCGTTCATCCGGGGCGGCACCGAACTGGCCCAGGCGTACACCGACACGCTCGGCGACGAGATACTCGGAACCCTCGGCGCCACCCTCGGCGGCATGATCATCGCCGGCTGGCAGTCTCGGGGACGACGAGCGCCGTAGCGATCGCGGCCACACCGTCGCCACGACCGGTGAGCCCGAGCCCGTCGGTGGTGGTGGCGGAGACGGTCACCGGGGCTCCACACGCGGCCGACAGCACCGCCTGTGCCTCGTCTCGCCGGGGTCCGAGCTTGGGCCGGTTACCGATCACCTGAATCGCCACGTTTCCGATCTCCCAGCCTGCCGCCCTCAACCGGGCTGCGGTTTCGGCCAGCAGCGCGGTGCCGGCCGCACCGGCCCACTCCGGCTGGCCGGTGCCGAACTGGGACCCGAGATCGCCCAACCCGGCCGCCGAGAACAGCGCATCGCAGGCGGCGTGCGCAGCGACGTCGGCATCGGAATGCCCGTCCAACGCGGTCTCACCAGGCCATTCCAGGCCGGCCAACCAGAGCCGGCGGCTGGAGTCGGCCTGCGCGTAGGCATGGACGTCGACGCCGATGCCGGTGCGCGGAAGCGCGGAGGTGGACCGGTCCGGGGATGCTTGGCTCACGGTGTCAGTGTTGCTCATTTAGGATCGGGGTATGACAGAGCCCGTCAGCTCGATCCCGAAACGCGGCGGAAGCTGCCGGCCGAAAGGCGCGGCGTTTGTCATCCTGGCCGGGGGCAGTGGTACCCGGGTCGGATCCGATCGAAACAAGGTGTATCTGCCGCTGGCCGGCCGACCGGTGATCTCCTGGTCGCTCTCCTGGGCGGCGGAGGTCCCGGAGATCGGCCGGGTGGTGCTGGTGATCCGGCCGCAGGACGAGGCGGCCGCGGCCGAGGCAGTGGAGGCGGCCGGGATGACCGGGATCGTCGAGGTCATCGCCGGCGGCGTGACCAGGCACCGGTCCGAACAGGCCGCCCTGGATCATCTGTCCTGGCCGATCTGCGCCGGATCGATCGACGTCGTGGCGATCCATGACGGCGCCCGGCCGCTGGCCGGTTCCCGGTTGTTGCAGCAAGTCATCCAGGCTGCGGCTGCCCACGGCGGCGCGGTCCCGACGCTTGCGGAGGAGACGGCCTGGCCGGTGGACGCTGCCGGGCGACTGCGCCCGCCGGAAGCCGACCACAGCCTGCATAGAGTCCAGACCCCCCAGGCGTTCCGGGCGGCCCCGCTGCTGGAGGCGTACGCCGCGGCATTGCGAGACGGGATCGAGGGCACCGATACCTCGGCCGCGTTTGAGGGCTTCTCTGGCCTCCAGGTGGTCGCGATCCCCGGCCGACCGGAGAACCTCAAGGTCACCTTCGCCGAGGATCTGCTCCGAGCCGAGCAACTGCTCGGCTGATCCTGCTCGTTCGATTCGTCCGCGCGATGGACTAGGTCTTGCCGTCATTGGCTGTCGACGGGCTGCTGGCGATCACGGTGGCGCCCCGCGCGACCAGGGCCGCCAGGACAGCCACCGGCGTCGGGTTGATCCGGTCCGGATCGGTTCCGCCGAGCTCCCCGAAGACCGGACGGAGCACGTGCAGTCGGGCCGCGATCGGGGTGCCGACAAAGCGGTGCTCATCCCGTTCGGCAGTGCCGCAGAGGACGCCGGCGGCATCAACGAACTTGAGCGTGTCGATCACCGGACGGACGGTGGCGATCACAAAACCAGTGGCGCTCACCAAGCCTCGCTCCGTCGACGGCGAGCCGGGCGAGCGGGCCGAGCCGGGCGAGCCGTCGAACGGGTCAACAGAGATGAGCGTGTGCAGAACGGCGCTTACCCGGTCGGCGAGCGCCGGATCCTCCACCAGGTCGACCTGGTCGACCAGGACGACCGGGACGTCGTCCGGTTCGGTGCTGGTGGCCAGCTCGGCCCAACTGAGGACGACGGAAGCGCCCGCCGCCAGCAGTGCGGGCCGGTACACCGTCGATCTGGCCCGAACGACGGCGACGAACCCGATCGTCATTGGTTCGGGCCCGGGCCGGGACGCCGGGCCTCCGCAGGATCAGCGATGTCCGGGCGGGCGAAGACCATTCGGCCATTGGCAGTGGTGAGCACGCTCGTCACTGTGGCATGGACCTCGCCGCCGACGCGGTCCCGGGAGCGCTCAACCACGACCATGGTCCCGTCGTCCAGGTAACCGACCCCCTGGCCGGCCTCCTTGCCGGTCCGGGTGAGGAGCACCGAGACCAGGTCCCCGGCCGAGACCGGGGGGCGCAATGCCAGCGACAAGGCGTGCAGGTTCATCACCCGACAACCGGCCAGCGCCGCGGCCCGGGCCAGGTTGCTGTCCAGGGTGAGCAGCGCCGCCGACCGGTCCAGGGCAATCCGGACCAGTTTGGCGTCGACCTGCGGCACCTCACGGGCTTCGTCGCCGATCACCTCGAGGTCGACACCGCCTTCTCGGCGCAGCGCTGCTAACGCCTCCAGACCGCGCCGACCCTTGGCTCGACGGGTGTCATCGCCGGCATCGGCCAGGCCCTGCAGTTCGTCGATCACCGGTTGCGGCAGAAGCAGGGTGCCGTGCAGGAAGCCGGCCCGGACGACGTCAACAATCCGACCGTCAATCGCTACCGAAGTGTCAAGCAACCGAGGGAGCGCCGAAGCCGGACTCTGGACGGCAAGCCCGGCCCGGGGGCCGAGCAGATCGAGCAGGCTGGCCCGGTTGGCCATCCCGAGCCGATAGCCGAGCGTGCCCACGGTGACGCAAACGAAGATGAAGAGTGGCAACGTGACGGGGGCGGCGCCGATCAGCAGCACCGGCCAGAGCAACCCACCGGCGACTAGCACGCCGAGGACAGCACCCAGCAGTCCACCGAGCACCTGCTCCACGGAGCGCTCCCGCAAGGCGGCCTCGGCATCGCGCAGGCTGCGCCCGGTCAACCGGGCCACCACACCGCCCAGGACATAACCGATCGCGGCACCGAGGATGATCCCGATCCCGCTGCCCTCGAAAGGACCGACCCGGACACCGGGATGATCCGCGCTCAAGGCAATGAAATACCCGACGCCGGCGAAGAAGACCACGACACAAAATCGGAGTACTTCGACGACGACGCCGGGCATATTCAGATCGCGTTCTGCCATACCGCCCTCATCAGTCGCAGCCGCACTCGCGGCCGACGATGATCAGGACGCGAGGACCTCATTGAGGAGAGCCTCGGCCTTGTCCTCATTGGTGTGTTCGGCCAGTGCAAGCTCCGACACGAGGATCTGGCGCGCTTTTGCGAGCATTCTCTTTTCTCCGGCGGACAGCCCACGATCCTGATCGCGGCGCCAAAGATCACGAACAACTTCAGCAACCTTGATCACGTCGCCAGAGGCGAGTTTCTCCAGGTTTGCCTTGTATCGACGGGACCAGTTGGTCGGCTCCTCCGCGTAAGGTGCACGAAGCACCTCGAAAACGCGGTCCAGGCCTTCCTGACCTACAACGTCCCGAACACCCACGAGGTCGACGTTCATCGCCGGCACCTCGATGGTTAGATCTCCCTGTGCAACCTTCAGGACCAGGTACTGCCGTTCCTCGCCCTTGATAACTCGGGTTTTGATCTCCTCGATCAGTGCTGCCCCGTGATGGGGGTAAACGACCGTCTCGCCGACCGTGAAAGCCATGTGTAAGTATCCCCTTTCTGGTGTAGAGGTTACCACGGGATAGTCGGTCCATACCAGGGGTGACTCAGTGTTTTCGCAGGTCAGAGGCATGGAAGCGACTCTGTGGGGTTGACAACCGCCGACTGTCCGAATCTGTCCGGCACCGAGTGACCTACTCAGATACCCAAACTGGACATCTTCAGCGGTCATCACGACGGTCTCCTCGCACCCCCGACGGGCCACCCGTCGTTCAGCTGGCAGCCATCTGACGGTTGCGGATCGTGATCGAACACCCGCCGCGACGGGAGCGCGAGTGGACCAGTTTCCGCGAGGATGTGGGGTGGCGTGGCCGCTCACCTAGTCAACGATAGGCTGCCCAACGCATTTCAACCCCCCAAGGAGGCCAGCGCCGTGAAGCGCATCCGTGACATCGCAGGTAAGTCTGCGCTGGTGACGGCAGCTCTCGCCGTCGTCCTGAGTGGCTGTTCAGTGCTTTCGCCGTCCATCATTACCGAGCCCTATCCGGCGGCAGACGGCGTCAACGTCGACTTGCCCGGTTCCACGGTGGCGCTGCGCAACGTCCTCGTCATCGGTGCCGAGAAGGACGCTCCAGCCGTGGTTCTGGGTTCGGTGGCCAACACCGGCTCGACTGAGGTGGAAGTCAGCCTGCAGGCCGATCTCGGTGAGACGGCACAACCCACCCAGACCGTGGTCAGGGTCGGCGCGAACAGCAGCGTTCAGCTCGGCCCGGGGCAGAAATTCGAGATGGCGATCCCGGAGCTGCCCGTCGAGCCGGGGGCCACCATCAAGCTCAGCGCGGCCACCACCACCGGCGGCAGGACCGAGCTCACGGTGCCGGTGCTGCGTCCGGAGGACGAGTACACCAACATCACTCCTGCGGCGACGACTCCTGCGGCCACCACTGCCGCGCCCACGCCCAGCTCGACGAAGAAGCCCAAGGCTTCCTCGGGGGCCCCGGAAACCGCCGAACCCACCGAGGAACCCACCGAGGACTAGGCCGGGTGCTTGGCGGTCAGGCCTCGAACTTGTAGCCGAGGCCGCGGACCGTGACCAGGTATCGGGGGATGGCCGGGTCCGGCTCCAGCTTGCCGCGTAGTCGCTTCACGTGGACGTCAAGGGTCTTGGTGTCACCGACGTAGTCGGAACCCCAGACCCGGTCGATCAGCTGCATCCGGGTAAGTACCCGGCCGGTGTTGCGCAGCAGCATCTCCAGCAGTTCGAACTCCTTCAGCGGCATGGGTACTGCTTCGCCATTGACGGTGACGACGTGCCGTTCGACGTCCATCCGAACCGGGCCGGCTTCCACCGTGGCCGTCCCGGACAGTTCCGGCTCGGTGCCGCGCCGCAGCACGGCCCGGATCCGGGCGACCAGTTCACGGGACGAATACGGCTTGGTTACGTAGTCGTCGGCGCCAAGTTCCAGCCCGACCACCTTGTCGATCTCGCCGTCCTTCGCGGTCAGCATGATCACCGGGACCTTGCTGCGAATCCGGAGCTGACGGCAGACCTCGGTGCCGGGCAGCCCGGGCAGCATCAGGTCCAGCAGCACCAGGTCGGCACCGTTGCGATCGAACTCGTCCAGGGCCGCGAGACCATCGTCGGCGACCGCCACCTCGTAGCCCTCTCGGCGCAGCAGGTAGGACAGTGGGTCGCTGAACGACTCCTCGTCCTCCACCACCAGGATGCGGGTCACGGGGTTGCTCCTTTCAAAATGGGCGCCGCGTCAGGCGGCGGCCCTGTTTCAGTGAGTTCGGCTGAATCGTCGGACTCGACCGGCGGGTTCGCCGGGGGCTGCAGGGTCTCGGGCAACCGCAGGGTAAAGGTCGACCCTTGACCGGGAAGACTCCAGAGCGTCACTTCCCCACCGTGGTTGGCCGCGACGTGTTTGACGATGCTCAGGCCGAGACCGGTACCGCCGGTGGCTCGCGACCGGGCCGGGTCCACGCGGTAGAACCGCTCGAAGATCCGATCCTGGTCGGCCGGTGCGATTCCCAGCCCCTGGTCGCTGATCACAATCTCGATGACCCCGTCCGCCCGGCGCAGGCCGACCCCGACCTTGGTGTTCTCCGCCGAATACGAGATCGCGTTGTCGACCAGGTTTCGCACCGCCGTCACCAACAGCGCGTGGTCACCGTAGACCACGGCACCGGAATCACCGCCGATCACCACGTCGATCGTCTTGGCCCCGGCCGCCAACCGACAGCGGTCGACGGCGTCCGAGACCACGTCGTCAATTCCGACCGGCTCCGGTGGGTGCAACGCATCTGCCACCTGCAACCGGGAGAGATCGATGATCTCCTGGACCAGCTTGGACAGCCGCATCGACTCGCGTTGCATGCGGTTGGCGAAGTGCCGGACCGCCTCCGGATCGTCCGCGGCATCGGCGACCGCCTCAGCGAGCAGGCTGAGCGCTCCGATCGGGGTCTTCAGCTCGTGGCTGACGTTGGCGACGAAGTCGCGGCGAACCTCCTCCACCCGGCGGGCCTCGGTCCGGTCCTCGACCAGCACCAGGGTCAAACCGTCCCCGAGCGGGGCGGCCCGGGCGAACACCACCAACCGGCCACGACCGAACGGCCCCCGCGGCAACTCCAGTTCGCGCTCGCGGACCAGACCCAGGCTGGCCGCCTCGACCGCCATCGCGCGTAGTTCGGCGTGCACCAGTTCCCGGCCACGAACCAGGCCGAAGGCGTGTGCCGCCGGGCTGGTCTTGATCAGGCTCCCGTCCGGGCCAAGGACCACGGAGGCGGAGGCCAGCACGTTAAGGACGTCGGCAACCCCCTCTGGCAGCACGGGAGTAGCGGCGGCAGCGACGGGCACAGTGGAACGTTGGCCGGGTCGCCCGGACAACAGCACACCGAGAGCGAGCCCGACCAGCAGGCCGATCGCGCCCACCACAGCAATTGCCCAGGTCGGGTTCACACACCCAGCGTAAGCTGACGCCAACCACCGCGATGTCCGGCGTAGGTACTGTGGACAAACCCTTCCTGCCCTGTTCACCTTCAGTCATTGATCAGTTCATGGTGCGCTGGGACGGTATGGCTGAAAATCAGAATTGGCGCACGCCCGGCCCACGATCCATAAGGGAGTTCACAGGTGAGCGGCAGCTTGCGCGAGCAGTTCGAGGTCGACCTCAAATCGATCGACGACACGCTGGTCGAAATGACCCGCTTGGTCGGCACGGCGATGAGCCGGGCCACGGCGGCGTTGTTGGACGCCGACCTGGTCATCGCCGAGAGCGTGATCGCCGCCGATGAGCAGGTCGACGCCCTGCACGTCGACCTGGAGGAGCGCGCCCTGGTCCTGATCGCACGTCAGGCCCCGGTGGCGACGGATCTGCGTGCCCTGGTCGCCGCGCTGCGGATGAGCGCGGACCTGGAGCGGATGGGCGACCTGGCCCGGCACGTGGCCAAGCTGGCCAGGCTGCGCTACCCGAACTCGGCGGTACCCGCCGAACTGCGTAGCGATGTCCTGGAGATGGGTCAGGTCGCCGGGCAGTTGGTGGTGAAGACCGGCTCGATCATCGCCAGCCGCGATCTGCAGGCCGCCCAGGAACTGGAGTCCGAAGACGACGAGATGGACCGACTGCACCGCGGGCTGTTCGCCAAGCTGGTGGACCCGACCTGGACGCACGGGGTAGAGACCGCCGTCGACATCACGCTGGCCGGTCGGTACTACGAGCGCTACGGCGACCACGCCGTCGCGGTCGCGCGCAGAGTGGTCTTCCTCGTGACGGGCGACCACGCCGCCGCCCACGGCGAAAGCAGTAGCAGCAGTAGTAATCAGTAATTTGTTCGCGAGCGAAGCGGCTTAACTCGTCGTCTTCCCTCGTCGACCGTTCCGCATTGATTGTTCGCGAGCCCTGCGGCGCTGATGACGTCGTCTTCCCTCGTCGACCGTTCCGCAGCTTCGCTGGGGCTGCGTCTCCTCACTCCAGACGACGTCGCGCCTCCGGGCTCGCTCACGGGCGTCCGCTTTTCGTGTGGTTACGTGGTCTGGCCTGTCACCTTTTAGCAAGTGGTCGCGTGGTTTGACC
>JANNPJ010000620.1:0-37797 GCA_031400005.1 Kineosporiaceae bacterium
GTCGCGGTTTCGCCCTCGCCGGTTTCAAGATCGATCTTGGTGGTCTTCAGAAAGGCGATCACCCCGCGGATCAGCGAATAGGCCACCAGCCCCATCAGGACGAGCAGTACGGGCACGAGGACATAGTTCATGGCGGCACAATGGACTTATGCGCTTCCGGTTCCAAGCCGCAAATGCTGCAAGCGCAGTTGTGCGGCAAGCATCCGCCCATCCTCGCCTGCCTGCCGCCGTTCGGCCAGCGCGGGCGAGCCGCGGCGTTTGGCGAGTTTTTGCCCGCTGTCATCCATCAGCAGCGCGTGATGATGCCAGCGCGGCACCGGCAGCCCCAGCAGTGCCTGCAGCGTGCGGTGGACATGGCTGGCGGCAAACAGATCGGCCCCGCGCGTCACCAGCGTCACGCCGTCCGCCGCATCATCGAGCGTGACAGCGAGATGGTAGCTGGCGGGAAGGTCCTTCCTCACCAGCACCACATCGCCAAGGCTGGAAAGGTCGACCGGAATTGGCCCCGCCGGCACATCCTCCCACACCAGCGGGCCGGTGGCGGCCAGCGCCTTGGCCGCATCCAGCCGCCACGCTGCGGGGAGCGCGGGATCTGGGGGCGCTCGCTTGCAGGTGTCGGGATAGATCGGCCCGTCGGCACCCGGCACAGCCCCCGCCTCCTCGATCTGTTTACGGGTGCAGGTGCACGGATAAAGCAGCCCACGCGCCTTCAGCGCCTCGGCAGCGGCGGCGTAGCTGGCCAGCCGGGTTGATTGCGCGGGCACCTCGTCCCACTCCAGCCCCAACCATTCCAGATCACGGCGGAATGCATCGGCGAATTCAGGGCGTGAGCGGGGGCCATCAATATCCTCGATCCGCAGCAGAAACCGCCCGCCGCCCGCCGTGGCCAGATCATGCGCCACGATCGCCGATAGCGCATGGCCCAGATGCAGCGGGCCATTGGGGCTCGGCGCGAAACGGGTGACAGGAGGCACGCAATCGGGCATCACCTGCGCCATGCCACAGGACATTTCCTTGCGCTATCCACAGCCTGTCCACAGGGTGTCGACAGACTTGGCCTGTGGAAAGTCACCCTGTCACGGCTTTGACTCTTTCCCCTGCCACGGCATGGTCCCGTCAATCAGGGAGGAACGCTAAGCCGTGTTCAATGCCGAACTGATCGAGAGGGCTGCTCGGTTTCGCGGGGTTGATGAAGACCCGACGCTGCTGCGGATGCTCGGGGGGATCGAGGCCCCGGACACCGGTGCGGTGCTGCCCGGTCACGGCCTGCGGATCGGGTACTTCGCCCAGGAGCACGACACCCTGGACGTGGAACGGACCGTGCTGGAGAACATGCGCTCGGCTTCGCCGGACCTGACCGACACTCAGGTCCGGACCGTGCTCGGCTCGTTCCTTTTCAGCGGGGACGACGCGAACAAGCCGGCCTCGGTGCTCTCCGGCGGGGAAAAGACCCGGCTCGCCCTGGCCACGCTGGTGGTTTCGGGCGCGAACGTGCTGCTACTGGACGAGCCGACGAACAACCTGGACCCAGCCAGCCGGGAAGAGGTGCTGGACGCCCTGCGGCGGTACGAGGGTGCCATCATCCTGGTCACCCACGACGAGGGTGCCGTCGAGGCGCTGAACCCCGAGCGCGTCGTCCTGTTGCCTGATGGTGAAGAAGATCTGTGGAATCCCGATTACCTTGATTTGGTGACGCTTGCCTAGCACCCGAAATGTCTTTCAAGTTACTTTCTAGGGCGCGTCGACTGGCCGGAAGTGGATCTGCCGCCCACCATGGTGATCACGCCCGACGTTCGAGGAGGATTCGTGGCTGACAGTGTCAAGAAGGGTGCCCGTATCACGGGCACTGACCGTTCGAAGCTCGCTGGGGAACTCAAGAAGAAGTACACGTCCGGATCGAGCATCCGGGCATTGGCTGAGGAGACGGGCCGGTCGTACGGCTTCGTGCATCGCATCCTCACCGAGAACGAAGTCTCGCTGCGCGGCCGTGGGGGAGCTACCCGCGGTAAGGCCAAGCAGCGCTGACTACCTGCGCTCCACCCGAAAGATGGCAGTCGGTCGGGGGCCTGTCGAGAAGAGGCTTGCTCCCGGCCCACAGCCGGGATCGGTAACCGCCGTACGGTGACGGGGAAGTAACGGCTGTTGCCCTTTGTTCGTCTCCTGAGTAGCCACGTCGTCCCGGACGAGCCGCTCACTCGGGAGGAAATACCGCATGCAGCCGTCCACGATGTGGTCGACCATGAGCTCGTATCGGAACGACCCGAGCGTGAAGGACCGCTCGCTGGCACCCGGTACCCGGCGTCGGATTCTCGGCTATGCCCGTCGATACCGGACGTTGATCATTGCTTTTCTCGGCCTGATCGTTGTCGATGCCTTCCTGGTGGTGCTGAACCCCCTCCTGCTGCGCCGGATCGTCGATGACGGCATCGCCCAGGGCAACCGAGGGCTGGTCATCGGCCTGGCTCTGGTGACCGCGTTGGTGGCGCTGGTCCAGACGGTGAACGGGCTTGCCTCGCGCTATCTGTCGGCCCAGATCGGAGAAGGGCTGATCTACGACCTGCGCACCCAGGTCTTCGGGCATGTGCTGCGGCAGCCGGTGGCCTTCTTCACCCGGGCCCAGACCGGTGCCCTGGTCTCCCGGCTCAACGGTGACGTCACCGGTGCCCAGCGGGCGTTCACCTCCACGCTTTCCGGCGTCGTCAGTAACGTCGTCCAGCTGATCCTGGTCACTGCCGCCATGCTGTACCTGTCCTGGCAGGTCACCCTGGGTGCGCTCGTGCTGCTGCCGATCTTCCTTTGGCCGGCGCGACGGTTCGGGGCCCGGCTGCAGGCGCTGGCCCGGGAACAGATGCAGTCGAACGCGGACCTCGGCAACCGGATGACCGAGCGGTTCAATGTGGCCGGGATCCTCCTGGTGAAGCTGTTCGGTCGCCCGTCCCAGGAGGACGACGAGTTCAGCGTCCGGGCCGCGCGGGTGCGCGACACCGGGGTTCGGATCGCGATGAATAACCAGGTGTTCTTCTCCGCCCTGACACTGGTGGCGGCCCTCGCGATGGCGCTGGTCTACGGCCTCGGTGGGGTGCTCGTGGTCGAGAGTCAACTGACCGTTGGCACCTTGCTCGCGCTCGCTGCACTGCTCGGGCGGATGTACGGGCCGCTGACCGGATTGTCGAACGTCCGGGTCGACGTGATGACCGCGCTGGTCAGCTTCGAGCGGGTGTTCGAGGTGCTGGATCTCGAACCCCTGATCACGGAGGCCGCCGACCCGAAGCGACTGCCCCGGGAGCCGCTGGCGGTGCAGTTGGACGACGTCTGGTTCCGCTATCCGTCCGCCGACGAGGTCTCCCTGGCCAGCCTGGAGCAGGTGGCCTCGACCGATCGAGGAACCGGCGCCGAGGTCCTGCACGGGATAACCCTGGAGGTGCAGCCCGGCCAACTCCTCGCCCTGGTCGGTCCCAGCGGGGCCGGCAAGACCACGATCACCAACCTGGTGGCGCGGCTGTACGACCCGTCCGCGGGCGCCGTCCGGATCGGCGGCGTCGATCTGCGCGAGGTCGGCTTCGAGTCACTGCACGACACGGTCGGCGTCGTCACCCAGGACGCGCACCTCTTCCACGACACGATCCGGGCCAACCTGCTCTACGCCCGGCCGGACGCCACCGGCGAGCAGTTGGAGCAGGTGCTGCGCGCGGCGCAGATCTGGCCGTTGATCGAGGCGCTGCCAGAGGGACTCGACACCGTGGTCGGTGACCGTGGGCACCGGCTCTCCGGCGGCGAGAAACAGCGGATCGCGCTGGCCCGGTTGTTGCTCAAGGCGCCGGGGATCGTCGTTCTGGACGAGGCGACGGCGCACCTGGACTCCGAGTCGGAGGCCGCCGTCCAGCGAGCGCTGGCGCAGACCCTGGCCGGCCGGACGGCGATCGTGATCGCGCACCGACTGTCCACCGTCCGAGCCGCCGACCTGATCGCGGTGATCGACGGCGGCCGCGCGGTGGAGCAGGGCCGCCACACCGAGCTGATCGCCCGCGGCGGCCTCTACGCCACCCTGTACCAAACCCAGTTCGCTAGCCAGGACCAGGACCAAGGGCTCGACCAAGACCAGGGGCTCGACCAGGACCAGGGGCTCGTCGTCTAGGCGCACCGGCCGATGTCTTCCTGGGGTCTGACCCCTGCGAGGGGTCAGACCGCAGGAACAGATAGGCCTGTCAGGGCGGCCCGGATCTCGGCGACCACTGCTGTCGGGCGGTCGGTGAGATCTGGCCAAGTGAAGTGCAGTACCCGGTAGCCGGCTGTCACCAGCCTGTTTTCCCGGCGGCGGTCGGCAATGAAGGCGGCGTGGGATCGGTGTGCTCGCCAGCCATCTACCTCGATGGCTACCCGAGCCTCCTCGAAGAGCAGATCGAGGACGCCGATGAGCCCTTGTCCGTCCCGGACCGGCGCGTTCGCCGTCCAGCCGGTCAGGCCGGCCTCGCGGAGGAGTTCGTGGAACCGGAACTCGGCGTGGCTGACCGCGCCACCCGCCACCAACTCGGCGATCTGCTTCAGCTGACCGGTGCCGCGCCAGTTTCGCCGTCCATCGATCGCCGCTCGCAGCAGTTCATGGTCGAGAATCTGCCGGGTGGCCACCCAGGCCCACAGATCGAGCGCTGCCCCGAACGGGAAGTCGGCGAGGCAGTCCACTGCCGTCCGGGCGGGTGTGGTGATCCGCAGCCCGCACGGTCCGTCTTGGATCTCGGCTGCGGTCAACCGCACATGATGCGTGCGGATTCGCCGCCCGCTAGGTCGATGGTTTTCGATGATCGGAACGGCCAGCGCCGTGGAAGGGCTCATCGCGCCAACCGGCTATGCGGCACGTCCTAGACGTCGTCCGAAGCTGGAGGAGCGGCTTAGAGGGAGTGGGAGGCGCCGCCGTCCACGACGAGCATCGTGCCGGTGACGTAACTGGCTGCGGGGGAGAGCAGGAAGACGGCGGGACGGGCGAACTCCAGGGGTTCGCCGTACCGGCCGAGCGGGATCCGGGCCTCGTGCTGGCGGCGGACGTCGTCCGGGCGCCCGCTCGCGGCGTCCAGTTCTCGCACCCGGTCGGTGTCGATCCGGGCCGGCAGGATGCCGTTGACCCGGACGTTGCGCGGGCCCAGCTCGGTGGCCAGGGTCTTGGCGGCCATCGCGAGTCCGGGCCGCAGGCCGTTGGACAGCCCCAGCCCGGGCAGCGGTTCCTTCACCGAGGTGGACAGCACCAGCACGATCGAGCCGCCTTCGCGCGAGGCCAGCTTGGCGATCGAGCGGGCCATCCGTAAGGGGCCGAGGAAGGTCTGCTCGAAGGCCATCCGCCAGGCTGCGTCGTCCAGGTCCAGCACCGTGCCGGGTTGCGGCCCGCCGACGCTGATCAGCCCGCCGTCCAACCGCCCGTAGCGGGCAATCGCCGCGGCCACCAGGCAGGTCTCGATGCCGGGCTGGCCGATGTCACCGCTGATCGCGATCGCCCGGTCCGGGCCGCCGAGCGCCGCCGCGGTGGCTTTGAGTTCGTCGTCGTCGCGGGCGCACAGCACCAACCGGGCGCCCTCGGCCACCAGCAGTTCCGCACAGGCTCGACCCAGGCCGCGGGAGGCTCCGGTCACCACGTACACCCGGTCACTGAGACCTAGATCCATCGTCCTGATTCCGTTCTCGCCTCATTCTCGGGCATTTCTCATAACCATGCGTCAGCTCTTGATCACTCTATGATGTCCAGCTGGTGGTGGCTGCACTCGGTGAGTCGACCACCGGCCTCATGGCATGATTGCTGAACGATGATGAGCCGCAAGCGGATCGCGTTCCAGGGCGAGTTGGGGGCAAATTCCCATATCGCCTGCCGAAACGTTTATCCCGATTATGAACCTGTCCCCTTCCGGACCTTCGAGGAATGCTTCGCCGCGCTCGAGGGTGGCGATGTCGACCTCGCGATGATCCCGGTGGAGAACTCCACCGCCGGGCGGGTCGCGGACATCCATCATCTGCTTCCGCAGTCCAAGGTGAACATCATCGGCGAGTACTTCCTGCCGGTTCACCACCAGCTGCTGGGTCTGCCCGGGGTGCGACTGGAGCAGATCGCCGCCGTCCGTAGTCACCCGCAGGCGCTTGATCAGTGCCGTGGAACGCTGCGCGAACTGAATCTGCCCGCGGTGATCGCGGCCGACACGGCCGGAAGCGCCCGAGAGATCGCAGACCTTCAGGACCAGACCCAGGCGGCGATCGCTTCCCGGTTGGCGGCCGAGGCCTACGGGCTGCAGGTGCTGCGCGAGGACATCGAGGACGAGGACCACAACACCACCCGATTCATCATCCTCTCGATGGAGAACCTGCGTGCCGCAGCGGGTGTCGGGCCGATCGTCACCACCTTCGTGTTCAGCGTGCGGAACCTGCCGGCCGCGCTCTACAAGGCCCTCGGCGGGTTCGCGACGAACGGGGTGAACATGACGAAGCTCGAAAGTTACATGGTGAAGGGTGAATTCACGGCCACCCAGTTCCTTGCCGATATTGAGGGGCACCCCGATGAGCTCGCGGTCGGACGGGCCTTCGAGGAACTCAGCTTCTTCGCGGACGTGCGGATTCTCGGCGTGTACCGGGCGAACCCGTTCCGCGAGCGGAAGTAGGGCTCAGTCCTCGTCGTACTCGTCTCGTTCTCGGCGCCGCCACGGAACCCGCAGTGGCTGCGGTTCGTCCCCGTTGCGGCGCCTGACCTCCCGGACCATCGCCACGCCGAAAAGCACGTACCCGGAGAGGGCAAACGCGACCCACTGGACGGCGTAGGCGTAGTTGATCCCCAGCCCGGGGTCGGGCTTGGTGGACAGCTGCGGGGTCTGGGCCGGCCGCGGTGTCTCGCTGGCCAGCAGGCCGTAGGCGCCCACTACCTGTCGGGCGTCGGCCGGGCCGAGGGCCTCGGCCAGTTGCCGGACGGCGATCCGGTTGGCCTGCCCGGCCGGAGCGCGGCGGGTTGTCGCCGGTTCGGCCGGGCGCAGCCGCGACACCACCTGCACCTGACCGCTCGGTGGTGCCGGGATGGCGTCCGGCTCGGCAGCGCTGGCTGAGCCGGCCGGGATCCAGCCCCGGTTGATCAGCAGGATCGGGCCCTCGGCGGTTCGCAACGGCACCAGGACGTTGTATCCGTTCTGATCGTTCTGCGGGCGATTGCGCAGCAGGACGGTCTTCTCGGTCAGGTAGGTGCCCGTAGTGGTGACCGGGCGCCACTCCAAGGTTCTCGGCAGCGGGGCGGTAGGGCTGTCTCGGACGGTGGGAAGCAAACTACTCAAAGTGACGGGTTGGGCCGAGTAGTTGGTATTGACTAGGGCATTACGGACGGAGCGAGCCTCGTGTCTGTGGTACTGCCAGCGGCCGAGGAAGACGAAGACGACAGAGAGGATGACGACGCCGATCAGCGCGCCCAGCCAGGCTCGCTCGGTGAGCAGCCCCAGGGCCGATCGAGCGGTTCGAAGACCGGACCGACCGGACGGCGAACGCGGCGGGCGATCGGTGGCAACGCTCACGGGAGATCCTCCACCGGCACGGTGTCTCGCAGAAAACCTCGCGAGCGCAGGAAACTCTCCAGGTCAGCGCGATGATCGTCGCAAGCCGTCCAGATCTTCCGGCGCTCGGGCGGATGGAGTTTCGGGTTGTTCCACAGCAGACCCCAGGTCGCCAACCGGCGGCAGCCGCGGGCGCTGCAGATCGTTTCGGTGGGGGATGGGGATTCGCCGGGCAGCTGGATCACAGCGTCAGTCTCCCAAAAGGCGGACGCCGGGCGGCCACGGGGGATGCCGCCCGGCGTCCAGGTGCGCGTCCCGACGGGGGATGCAGAACGCGCACACTCAGTATGACACGACTAGATGTCACGTTGAGCCGCCAATTAGGCGGTCTATTCGAGTGACTCAGCGTTCGTACGTTCCGGCGATGCATCAGATTTCATCTGGCTAACGACGCCGACGACGTCCGCCGACCGCGTTGGCCATCACTACCGCGACATAGGGCAGAACAACCGCGAAAACCGCGAAAACCCACCGAACCGGGCTGTGGATCACCATCACCAGGATGACGCACACCGTCCGGATGGCCATCGAGAACAGGTAGCGCTTGATCCGCGCGTCCAGGTCGTTCCGAGTGCGGTTGCGCGGCAGCCGTGATCGAGTGCACCACCGGGGGCTCCGGTCGCCGCGCGGAGCGTTGCTCGGGGACGCTGCGCGACCGACCTGAGTTCACACGACCACGGTACGCCAGTAGCCCGACCACGGCAGCACGGGGCGGGGACGCAACGGAAACGCTAGGACGCCTCCGACACGGTGGACATGTTGAAGCCGTCGATCCGCAGCGCCGGCGCGGAGGTGCGGGTGAACCACTCGCCCCACTCCCGGGGAAGGGTGATCCCGCTCGTGCCGGCCGCCTGGACGCGGGTGAGCAGGTCCACCGGGCTCTCGTTGAACCGGAAGTTCGTGCTGGCTCCGACCACTTCGCCGCCCTCGACAACGTACACACCATCCCGGGTCAGGCCGGTCAGCAGGAGCGTCTGCGGATCCACCTCGCGGATGTACCACAGGCAGGTCAGCAGCAGCCCGCTGTCCATTCCGGCCACCAGGTCGAGCGTGCTTCCGGTGCCGTGGCCGGCCTCCAGGATCAGGTTGTCCGCCGCCGGGACGACGGGCAGTCCGGTCAGCGCGGCCGTGTGCCGGGTCGTCGGCAGCGACGCGATCCGGCCGCGGTCAAGCCAGGTCGCGGGCTGGGCGGGCAATCCGTTGTCGAACACCGAGGCCATCGGCGAGGAGGAACCGGCGAGGACCCGATCGGCGCACTCCAGGCCGGGGTGGTGCGGATCGCTGAACAGGGTCAGCGGGACGGTCGTCAGCGCCTCACCCAGCCGGGTTTCGCCGGAGGCGCCGCCGGTCTGCTTCGAGAAGACGCTGCGCCCCTCGAAGGCGGAGCGGGCGTCCGAGGACCACAGGTAGTAGACCAGGAAGTCGGCGACGGCGGACGGCGGGAGCACGGTGTCGTACCGGCCGGGCGGGAGCGCGATCGTCCGCTCCTGCCAGCGCAGCCGGGTGGCGATCTCGTCGTCCATCGCCAGGACGTCGACGTCGGAGAAGTCCCGGGTGCCCTGCCCTACCCACGCCGAGCGGGTCCGGGCGCCGGCCTTGCCAGTGAGTTCGATGGTGCCGCGCGGCTGTTCGTGTCGATACCGCAGCCCACCGCTGGTGCCGAGCCAGGTGGTGGTCACCTCGTGCAGCGCGAAGCCGAACGACTCGCGTTGCTGGCCGGCCGACCGGCCGAACACCTCACCGAGCGCCTCTGCCACGCCCGCCAAGGTCGCCGCACCGGTCTCGGCGGCGGGATCTTCCCAGCCGGTGCCCGCTGCGGTGCCGGCCCACGCGGTGCCCTCGACGAACGGGTTCGCATCCTCGGCCGGGGTGCCGCGCTGGGCCAGTCGGGCGGCGTCCGCCACCAGGTCGACCACGCCGGCCGCGTCCACCCCCTGCCGACTGAGCACGCCGACGCCGGTGCCGCCCAACACTGGTGCGCCGACCACGACCGTGACCGACCGGGCCACGGTCAGACCGTTCGTGGTCAGCCCGCTCAGCGCCCAGCGGAGGTTGACCGTCGAGGCCTCCTCGACCAGCACGGCGCAGCCGGTGCCCTGGACCGTGGCCGCGGCAGTCAGGCCGATCTCGACAAGTTGCGCCGAACTCACCCGTGCCGGGCTCATCGGGTGCCCTCGTCCCGGGTGTTCAGCACCTTGACTCCTTCGAAAAGCACACTCGGTGCGCCGTGGCTGACCCAGGCGCTCTGGCCCGGTTGCGCCTTGCCACAGTTCGAGGCGCCACCCAGGTAGTAGGTCTGGGCACCGCCGAGGGCCCGCAGCGATCCCCAGAACGACGGCGTGGAGCCCTGGTACGCGGCATCTTTCACCTGGCCGGCCAGCTTGCCACCGCTGATCCGGTAGAACCGTTGCGCGGTGAACTGGAAGTTGTACCGCTGCATATCGATCGACCAGGACTTGTCCCCGACCACGTAGAGGCCGTCGGACACCCCGGCGATCAGCTCGGCGGTGGACACATCGGCCGACCCCGGCGCGGTGGATCCGTGCTGCAAGCTGACATTGGCCATTCGCTGCACCGGCACATTGAGCGCGGAATCGGCGTAGGCGCAGCCGTTGGAGGCGGCGAAACCGCACTTGGCGGCCATCGCCCGGTCCAGCTGGAAGCCGACCAGCACGCCGTCCGAGACGATGTCCCAGGCCTGGGTGGCGACCCCCTCGTCGTCGAACCCGATGGTCGCGCCGCCGTGTTCGACCGTCCGGTCACCGGTGATCGACATCAGCTCGCTGCCGTACCGGAAGCTGTTCAACCCGTCCAGGGTGGCGAACGACGTCCCGGCGTAGGCGGCCTCGTAGCCGAGGGCGCGGTCCAGTTCGGTCGCATGCCCGACCGATTCGTGGATCGTCAGCCACAGGTTGCTCGGGTCGATCACCAGGTCGTAGGCACCGGCCCGCACGCTTGGCGCGCGCAGCCGCTCGGCCAGCAGCTCCGGCAGTTCGGCGACCTCGCCCGCCCAGTCCCAGCCGTCACCGTCGAGGTACTCCCAGCCACGCGCCGACGGCGGGCCGAGCGAGCGCATCGACTCTGGGCCGTCCTCGCCGATCGCCAGCACGCTGATCTCCGGCTCGATCAGTACGCGTTGCTGCCGGGTCACGGTGCCGGCTAGATCGGCGTAGAACTTCTGCTCCTTGGCCAGGTTCACACTGAGGTCGGTGTGGTCGACGACCGGAGCGGCCAGCAGGGTCGAGGACCAGGCGGCCAGGTGTGCGGCTCGCTCCTCGACCGGGAGGTCGAACGGGTCCCGGCGGTAGGAGGACACCCATTCCACGTTCCGATGCACCGGTTCTGCCGCCAGTTCCACCCGCTCGTGCATCAGCGGGCGGGAGATCCGGGCCATCTGCAGGGCCTGCTCCGCCGTCCGCACCGCGGCTTCGGGAGTCAGCTCATCGGTCGCCGCGAAACCCCAGACGCCCTCCAGCAGGACCCGGACGGCGAGGCCGCTGTGGGTGCTGTCCGATGCCGAGGACAGCCGGGCGTCCCGCAGCACCATCTGGCCACCGCGCATCCGCTGCACCCGCAGGTCGGCGTGACTGGCTCCCGCCGTCCGGGCGTGCTGCAGGGCGGCGTCGGCCAGGGCGTCGAGCGGGAGCGCGAGAAAATCAGGATCGATGCGAGATCGACTCACGAAGCCGATCCGAAGCTTTCGACCGCGGCGAGTTGCGCTGCCGTCGGCTCCTCATCCGGGACGACGGCCCAGCCTAGGACGGAGTCGGCGGAGGCTGCTGCTCCGGTCTGGGCGTTGCCGGGCGTTTCGGCGTCGGACGACACCGTCAGGACCAGCTTGCCCGTCGTCCGCCGACTGCGCAGGGCCTCGTGTGCCTTGGTCGCGTCGGCGAGCGGGTAACTGGTTCCGATGATCGGGTTCAGCCGCCCGGCCCGGATCATCGAGGTCAGTTCTTCCAGCGGTGCACCGAGGCCACCGGGCAGGCGCAGCGCATGCATCAGCCAGAACCCGATGACCGATCGGGAGGTGGCCATCAACTTGCCGATCTGTACCGGGGTCGGCGCGACCTTGGAGGCCATCCCGAATACCGCCAGCCGGCCGAGCGGGCGCAGCGCATCAAGCGAACCGTCGAAGACATGCCCGCCGGTCATCTCCAGGACGATGTCGACCGGTCGGCCGCCGTTCGCCTCTCGCAGCATCGTGGTGACCTGCTCGGCGTTCTTGGTTTTGGAGATGTCCAGCGCGACGTCCGCCCCCAGGGACTCGACCAGTGCGCACTTCTCCGCACCCGACGCCGTCCCGATGATCCGGCCGGCGCCCCAGGCGCGGGCCAGTTGGATCGCGATGTTTCCCACGCCACCGGCCGCCGCGTGCACGACCACGGTTTCGCCCGGGCTGAAGTGGGTGCTGGTGCGCAGCAGGTGCCAGGCGGTGGTGCCCTGGACCAACAGGGCCAGCGCCTGGGCATCGGTCAGGTGGTCCTCGTCCAACGGATAGGCGAGGGTGGCCTGGGCGACCGCCCGTTCGGCGTACCCCCCGCCGCCGGACAAGAGGGCCAGCACCCGCTGTCCCGCCCGGTCGCCGCTGCGAATCCGCCCGACCACCTCGGCCCCGGGTATCAGCGGCAACTCCTGGGGCGCCAGGTAGGAGTTCTCGGCCTGGTGGGTGTCGGCATAGTTCACCCCCGACGACGAGACGTCGATCAGCACTTCACCCGGCCCCGGCATTGGCTCATCGACCTCGGTGAGGCGGAGAACCTCCGGACCTCCGAACGCGGTTATCTGCACGGCTCGCATGGCCCGACGTTATCGCTTCTGCACCGGCAAATGGCGAGGCCGGGCTGGTCGGGGCTGCACTGAGTAGAGTCGATCGGCTAGCGTCGCCGCGTTGGAAGGCGCGTCGACGCTGAAAGAGGAGATCTGATGGCTGCCCGCAGCGTGCTCGTGACCGGGGGTAACCGAGGCATCGGCCTGGCAATCGCTCAGGCGATGGCCAAGGACGGCGATGCCGTCACCGTCACCTACCGGACCGGTGAGCCACCGGCCGGGCTGGCCGGGGTGACCTGTGAGGTGACCGACAGCGAATCGGTGAAGGCCGCCTTCGCTCAGGTGGAGAAGGACCAGGGCCCGGTCGAGGTGCTGGTGGCGAACGCCGGCATCACCCGGGATCAATTGCTGATGCGGATGAGTGACGACGATTACGAAGCCGTCGTCGCGACCAACCTCGGCGGCACCTTCCGATGTGTCCGCGCCGCCAGCCGCTCGATGATCAAGCGCCGGTACGGCCGGATCATCCTGATTGGCAGCGTGGTCGGACAGTACGGATCTCCGGGCCAGGTGAACTACGCGGCGACGAAATCCGGACTGGTCGGGATGGCCCGGTCGATCAGCCGCGAACTCGGCGGCCGGGGGATCACTGCCAATGTGGTGGCGCCCGGGTTCATCGACACCGACATGACCGCCGCCCTGCCGGAGGAACGCCGCAAGGCCTACCTGGGCGCCATTCCGGCCGCCCGGTTCGGGGCCGTCGACGACGTGGCGAACGCCGTCCGGTTCCTCGCCTCCGACGCGGCCGGCTACATCACCGGCGCGGTGCTCCCGGTCGATGGCGGGATGGGGATGGGTCACTAACCCGACCACATCCGACGCCCTACTGCCGGTGGCTCTAAGGTCTGCTGAGCGACTGGTTTCGGCGTCCCGGTTTTCCGACAGTAAGCGAGAGGAACGTTGATGGGTCTGCTCGACGGCAAGAAGCTGTTGATCACTGGGGTACTGATGGAGTCCTCCATCGCCTTTCACGCGGCCCGGGTGGCTCAGCAGGAGGGCGCCGAAGTGGTGCTCAGCTCCTTCGGCCGGGCCATGAAGATCACCAAGACGATCGCGAAGCGGTTGCCGACCACTCCCGAACTGGTCGAGTTGGACGTCACCAGCGAGGAGGACCTGGCCGCCCTGCCGGAGCGGCTCGGGCAGCACTTTGACCACGTGGACGGCGTCCTGCACTCGATCGGGTTCGCGCCGCAGGCGGCGATGGGCGGCAACTTCCTGAAGACCGAATGGTCGGACGTCGCGACCGCGGTCCAGGTCTCGGCGTTCTCGTTCAAGTCCCTTGCGGTCGCCGTGCAGCCGATGATGCCGAACGGTGGCAGCATCGTCGGCCTGACCTTCGACGCCCGGTTCGCCTGGCCGGTGTACGACTGGATGGGTGTCGCCAAGGCCGCGCTGGAGTCGACCTCGCGCTACCTGGCCCGTGACCTCGGGCCGCAGAAGATCCGGGTGAACATCGTCGCGGCCGGACCGTTGCGGACCACGGCGGCCAAGTCGATCCCGGGCTTCGCCGACTTCGACAAGATCTGGCAGGAGAAGGCCCCGCTCGGCTGGGACGTCTCCGACCCGGAGCCGACCGCCAAAGCCTGCGTCGCGCTGATGTCGGACTGGTTCCCGGCCAGCACCGCCTCGGTCTTCCACGTCGACGGCGGCGTGCACGCGATGGGGGGCTGAGCTGAGCGACAGCAGCGGTACCCAGAACGGACTCCGGTACGGGATCATGGACCCGGCGCCGCGCGGTGACGAGCGGACGGCGCTGGTCGGGTTCCTGCAGCGGCAGCGCGAACTGGTGGCCTGGAAGGCCGGCGGTGCGGACGACTCCGTGCTGCGATCGGTCTCGACGCCGACCGGTCTGACGCTGCATGGCATGGTTCGCCACCTGGAGAACGTGGAGCGGTCCTGGATCAGGGACGTCTTCGCCGGGCAGCAGGGTCTGGTCTTCGCCTGGACGGACGACGACCCGGACGGCGAGTGGCACGTCCCGGCCGACGTCCCGATGGCGCAGCTGCTGGCTGACTACGCGGCCGAAACCCGGCTCTGCGACGCGGTGATCGAGGCCGCGTCGCTGGATGACGTCGGGGTCCAGCGCGGATTCTCCCTTCGGTGGATCCTGCTGCACCTGATCGAGGAGACGGCGCGTCACCTCGGGCAGATGGACCTGCTCCGGGAGAACGCCGACGGCACGGTCGGCGAGGAGCCGGCACCCAGCCCAGGCGAGTAGGTCAGCCTCTAGGTATCAGGAAGCGCTCCAGCACAGCGCCTCTCGGGCCGAGATTGGCCCAGCTCCCGGCCACGGTGAACACCGCCATCGCGCTGGTCGGGTACTTGTCCCGGAGCTGGGCCAGGTCCTGCTTCGGCGAGCCCGGCCCGGCCAGCAGGTCCGCGGTGTTGGACATCGTCGGCTCATGACCGATGACCAGAACGGTGCGAGCCTCGCTCGGCACCGAGCGGATCACGTCGACGAGTTCGGTCGCGGTCGCGCCGTAGATCACCGGATCGAACCGGCTCGCCGGTGGGTTCGTGAGTGACTGCGCCACCAGCTGCCAGGTCTGCCGGGTGCGCACCGCGGGGGAGCAGAGGACGACGTCCGGGTCGGCCAGATCCGCGACCTCGACCAGGACCCGGCCAACGGCCGTGGCGTCGGCGATACCGCGCTCGGCCAGCGGCCGCTGTTGGTCGAGCATGCCGTCCGGCCACTGTGATTTGGCGTGCCGCAGCAGAATCAGCCGGCGGGGCACGAGTTGTTCGGATTCCACGGCGCAAGCATAGGTCGGACGGGACAAAACGGTGGCTCGCCGGACCATTGCCTGGCAATCTGGTGTCGTGCTGATCAGGCGGGAACGGGCTGGTGACGAGAGATCCGTGCATCGGATTCACGAGCTGGCGTTTGGGCCTGGAACAGGCGGCCCGGTGAAGGAGGCCACCCTGGTTGACCTGCTCCGGCAGGATCGGGACGCCTGGCTGCCCCGGCTCAGCCTGGTCGCTGAGGAGGATGAGCTGCCGGTCGGGCACGTGCTGTGCAGTCGTGGGCTGCTTCGCGATGAGGTCCCGGTGCTCGGGCTCGGCCCGATCGGGGTGTTGCCGCATCACCAGGGGGTCGGCATCGGCACTGCCCTGGTGCATGCGGTCTGTGCCGCCGCGGAAGCCCTGGACGAGACCATGGTGATCCTGCTCGGCGACCCGCTCTTCTATCGGCGCACCGGTTTTGTTCTCGCCGAGGGTTTCCGGATCACCCCGCCGGTGCCGGAGTGGGCGCCGCACTTCCAGGCTCGTGCGCTGACCGGCTTTGATCCGCGCGTCCACTTCGGCGACTTCCGCTACCCGGCCGCGTTCGAGACCGTCTAGTCGCGCTGTACCGCGGTCAGTAGGTGGACGCCTCGGCGTCGGCTTCCTCCACCTCGGCCCGGGGGATGCCGAGCAGGTACAGCACGGCGTCCAGATAAGGCACGTTGACGGTGGTGTCGGCCTGTTTGCGAACTAGAGGTTTGGCATTGAAGGCCACCCCGAGCCCGGCCGCCGCGAGCATGTCCAGATCGTTCGCGCCGTCCCCAATCGCGACTGTACGAGACAGCGGCAGCCCTTCGGCAGCCGCGAATTGGCGTAGGGCAGCGGCTTTGGCCGCCCGGTCCACGACGTCGCCGAGTACCCGGCCGGTGAGCACGCCGTCCACAATCTCCAGCCGGTTCGCCAGGACGTACGTGATCCCGAGTTCCTTCGCCAGCGGTTCGACCACCTCGACGAAACCACCGGAGACCACGGCCAGGGTGAGGCCCAGTCGGCGTAGCGTGCGGCAGAGCGTGCGAGCGCCCGGGGTGAGCCGGACGGCGGCCCGGACCTCGTAGATCACCGATTCCCGCAGCCCGGCCAGGCAGGCCACCCGCTGGTGCAGGCTGGTGGCGAAATCGATCTCGCCGCGCATCGCCCGCTCGGTGACGGCCGCGACCTCCGCCTCTCGGCCGGCATGGGCAGCGAGCAATTCGATGACTTCGCCCTGGATCAAGGTGGAATCGACGTCCATCACCACCAGCCGCCGGCCCCGGCGAGCCAGGCCTGCGGGGGAGACCGCCACGTCCACCCCATGCGCGACTGCTTCCAGGGTGAGTTCGCGCCGTAGCGCATCCGGGTCGCCACCGGAGATGTCGAGCTCCAGGGTGGTCACCGGGTACAGGGACAGTCGCCGAACCCGGTCAATGTTCGCGCCCTGCTCGGCAATTCGGCCGGCGACACCGGCGACGGCGACCGGCAGCACCGGTGCCCCCAGCAGCGTCACATGCAACCGGTTCTTCCGCCGCGGCGCGTTGTCGCCGGTCCCGGACACCCCGGTGACGTGCATCCCGAGAGCCGCCCCGACCCGGTGCACCCCGGCCATCGTTGCGCTTTCGTCCCATCCGGCGGTGACCAGCACGGCGAGCGTCAGGTTTCCCCGAACTACCACCTGCTCGACATCCAGCACCTCGACGCCGGGCCGAGACAGCGCGTCGAACACCGCCGTCGTCACCCCGGGCCGGTCCGGGCCGGTCAGGGTGAGCAGTACGGTCCGGACGTCGGGGTGCTCGGAACCGGGGTTCGCCGGAAAGGGATTAATGCGCTGGTCGGTCACAGAGCGAGGGTACGTCGACGGACTTCGGTCGATCTGCGCGCCCTCCCCGAAAGCCCGTTAACGTGCGGTGAATTTCCGCTGCCGCTTTCAAGCGCCCTCCACCTTTCTCGGCAATCATGTGCAGGGCAGAGCTTCCAGAGGTGGGATTCGGTAGCCTGAGGGTCGAATCAGCGATGGAAGCTCAGTTCCAGAAGCACCGGAGGTGGCGTGACTGCTCAGCCGATTGATCCCGTCCCCAGTTCGGACACCGGCCCGTATGAGGTGATCCATCTCGGCGGAGAGGTAGCCGTGGTAGTTCCTCTGGCCGATTTCATGAGACTGCGCGAGTTGGAGCGCCTCGCTACCGTCCGGGATCAGGAAGACATCGAGGACGCCGCCGCGATGGAAGAGTGGCAGGCGCGGGAAGCCCGAGGGGAGACCTCGTACGTGCCTGCTGACGAGGTGCGACGGCGCTTGGCTCTGACTGGGTGAGCATGGCCGGCCTTGGGTCAGGTCGCGGTGTTGTGCTCGTCGCGCCAGGCCACCCAGTCCTTGACCATGGCCAGGTCGTAGTCCGGGCCGGACGCGCTGATGGTGATCAGCGTCGTGCCGCTCGCGAGCAGCCTGTCGCCGAGTTTCTCCGGCCCGACCTGCGCGGCGCCGGAACGCTCGATCTGCGCCGGGTCGCGACCCTCGATGGCGCACCATTCGTCGAGGATCCGGTGCTTGGCGGCCAGCACGTCCGGTTCCCCGAAACCATGCCAGATATCGGCATGCCGGGCGGTGTAGCGCAGCGTCTTCTTCTCCCCGCCGCCGCCGATCAGCACCGGGATCTTCCGGGACGGCGGCGGGTTCAGCTTCGCCCACCTGGCGTCGATCCGGGCCAGCGATTCCTCCAACTGGGCGAGCCGGCTACCCGCCGTCCCGAATTCGTAGCCGTACTCGGTGTAGTCGCGCTCGAACCAGCCAGCACCCAGACCCAGGATCAGCCGGCCACCACTGATGTGGTCGACCGTCCGGGCCATGTCGGCCAGCAGCTCCGGGTTCCGGTACGTGTTGCAGGTGACCAGGGCACCGATCTCCACCCGGGACGTCGCCTCCGCCCAGGCACCCAGCATCGTCCAGCACTCGAAGTGCTTGCCGTCTGGCTCGCCGTAGAGCGGGAAGAAGTGGTCCCAGTTGAAAATGATGTCGACGCCAGCTTCCTCGGCCGCGGCGACCGCCCGGCGGATCTGGGCGTAGTCGGCATGCTGCGGCTGGAGCTGGACAGCGATCCTGAGTGACCGAGACATGTTCTCCACACTTGAGAGTGAGTGTTGCCTTGCGCGCTAGTTCGGAATGCGTTGGCCCTTACCGACCACGGTGATCCCGGAGTCGGTGACGTGGAAGCCGCGGGCACGGTCCTCGTCCGGGTCCATTCCGATTCGGGCACCCTCGGGGACGACGATATTCTTGTCCAGGATCGCCCGCCGGACCACTGCATGCCGACCGATGTCCACGTTGTCCATCAGGACGCTGTCGCTGACCGTCGACCAGGAGCGGATCATCACGTTCGGCGAGAGCACCGAATTCTCCACGAACGAACCGGACACCACCGTGCCGGGGGACACGATCGAATTCACCGCGTGCCCGATCCGGCCCTGCCAGCCATGCACGAACTTGGCCGGCGGCCACGGTCCCTGGTGGGTGTACAGCGGCCAGTCGTAGTTGTAGAGGTTGAATACCGGGTGCACCGAGACCAGGTCCATCTGCGACTCGAAGTACGCGTCCATGGTTCCGACATCACGCCAGTAGTCCTTGTCCCGGCTGGTGGAACCCGGGACGTCGTTGTCCTTGAAGTCGTAGACCGACGCCTCACCGCGGTTCACGAAATACGGCACGATATCGCCGCCCATGTCGTGCTTGGACTCCTCGTCCTCGGAGTCCTGGGTCACCGCCTCGACCAGTGCCTTCGCGTCGAAGACATAGTTGCCCATCGACGCCAGAATCTCGTTCGGGGAATCCGGCAGGCCGGTCGGGTTCGTCGGCTTCTCCAGAAACGCCTCGATCCGGGACGGGTCGTCGTCGTAAGTCTTAATTACCCCGAACTGGTCGGCCTCGGCGATTGGCTGCCGAATCGCCGCGACCGTGCACCCGGCCCCGCTCTCCAGATGCTGATCAACCATCTGCTGGAAATCCATCCGGTACACGTGATCGGCACCAACAACGACGACAATGTCCGGCTTCTCATCGTTCACCAGGTTCAGGCTCTGGAAGATCGCGTCGGCACTGCCCAGATACCAGTGCTTTCCGACCCGCTGCTGGGCCGGCACCGGAGCAATGTAGTTGCCGAACAGATTGGACATCCGCCAGCCCTGGGCGATATGCCGATCCAAACTGTGGGACTTGTACTGGGTCAGTACCACGATCCGCAGATAGCGAGCGTTGACCAGATTGCTCAGCGCGAAGTCGACCAAGCGGTAGACCCCGCCGAACGGCACAGCTGGCTTCGCGCGGTCGGCGGTCAATGGCATCAGTCGCTTGCCTTCGCCCCCGGCAAGGACGATGGCCATCACCTTCGGATTTCCCATGAGGTGACCTTAGGCCGTGTGGCTCGGATCGCACTACGGTGAACCCATGCGTATTGACCTTCTCACCCGGGAATACCCACCAGAGGTCTACGGCGGGGCAGGAGTTCATGTTCAGTACCTCGTCGAGGTACTTCGTGCTCATGCCGAAGTTCAGGTCCGGACCTTCGGTGCCGCACGCCCGGAAGCCGATGTCACCGCGTACCCGGAGCCGGAAACGCTGGCTGCGGCGAACGCGGCGCTGCGAACCTTCGGTGTCGACCTGGCGATGGCCCAGGACTGCGCGGGGGCCGACGTCGTCCACTCGCACACCTGGTACGCGAACCTCGGCGGACACCTGGCCGGACTGCTTCACTCGGTGCCGCATGTGCTGTCCGCGCACAGCCTGGAGCCGTTGCGGCCGTGGAAGGCCGAGCAGCTCGGCGGCGGCTACGCCCTCTCGTCCTGGGCCGAGCGGACCGCCTACGAGGCGGCCGCCGCCGTCATCGCGGTCAGCGATGGGATGCGCAACGACATTCTGCGTTCCTACCCGTCCATCGATCCGGCCAAGGTGAGCGTTGTGCACAACGGCATCGACCTGGTCGGGTGGCAGCGGGATGTGGACGACGACGCGGTCCGTGCGCTCGGGATCGACCCGGATCGGCCGAGCATCGTCTTCGTCGGCCGGATCACCCGGCAGAAGGGCCTGCCTTACCTCTTACGCGCGGTGGCCCTGCTGCCGCCGGAGGTCCAGTTGGTGCTCTGCGCCGGCGCCCCGGACACCGCGGAGATCATGGCCGAAGTCTCCGGCCTCGTGGCTGACCTGCAGAAACAGCGGGACGGCGTGGTCTGGATCGAGCGGATGCTGCCGCGCGCCGAACTGTGCAAGGTGCTGTCCGCAGCCACCACTTTCGTCTGCCCGTCGATCTATGAACCGCTCGGCATCGTCAACCTGGAGGCGATGGCCTGCGAGGCCGCCGTCGTCGGCACGATCACCGGCGGCATTCCCGAGGTGGTGCAGGACGGCGTCACCGGTCGACTGGTGCCGATCGAACAGCTCACCGACGGAACCGGGACGCCGACCGACCCGGAGCGTTTCGTCGCCGACCTCGCCGCCGTTCTGACCGAGGTGACCGCCGACCGCGAGTTGGCCCGGGAGTACGGCCGCGCCGGACGACTGCGCGCCGAGCAGCATTTCTCCTGGGACACCATTGCCGAGCGGACGCTCGACGTCTACCGCTCGGTGTTGCGCTGAATCAGTCTTTTAGTTCGGGCTCTAGCATGCCGTTGACGGCGGCGACCATGGACCGCCGGGCAACGGCGTCCAGGTTGCGCAGGGCCTCGGCCCGGCGCAGGGCTTCGTGTCCGTTGACTGCGGCACCGTCGTCTTCGCCGGCCAGTTGAACGATTGCGCGGACTCGGGCGGCGGTGGCGAGCACCCGGACGCATCTGCGTGGCGTGGTCGGAGGAAGCATGCCCCGCTCCAGACCGCCGTCCCGGATCGCGGCGACCCGGTCGGCGGCGTCGTCCCGCCAACGGGCGATGTCCAGCCGGGCCAGTTCCTGAGTGGCGTCGGTCAGGGCGGTGCGCAGTTCCCGGTCGGCCTCGGCGACGCTGCCCAGGTCGGTTACCCGACGGCGACCGACGGCGTAGGCCTGCCAGCTGACCATCGCGCCGCGCTCGTAGATGGAGCCGAACTCGGTGATCCTCGGAATGATCCCGATCGCCGGGCCAGGTCCCGCGCCGACGAGCACGCACTCGCCGGCCTCCAGGGCGGCGGTGTTGAACGTCGGCGGGCCCGGCAGACCGAGTAGATCACCGGGTGCGGGCAGCGCCACGCTCAGGCTCGGGGCGCCGTGCCGGAGCAGAGCGACGAGCAGGTCGGCCAGCCCGCCCTTGGCCGGCAACCCGAGGACGGCACCCACCTCGACCTCGGCGTGGACCTCGTGCGGCTCGTCGTCGGCGGTGATCGCCTGGACTGCGAGGGGTATCTCGGTCCCGGATGCGAGCACGGCGGTGCCCCAAGCCGCGAGGCGGGCGGATCGGGGCAGTACCAGCACGTGTTCAGGGTAAAGCCCAGCAGCCCCGAGCGGTCGCGTCGGGTGAAAACTGATCCGTAACCTGGACGACGGCAGGGTCGTGCGGGAGCCGGTAGCCTCGTGCCATAAGGTCGTCGCATGGCTGACGTGCTCGACTTGGACGGCGTCACGGTCATGCGTGGCGGCAACGCACTTCTGGACGATGTGAGTTGGCAAGTCAGCGAGGGTGACCGCTGGGTGGTGCTTGGCGCGAACGGCGCCGGCAAGACCACTTTGCTGCAGGTCGCCGCCGCTCGGTTGCATCCGACCAAGGGCCGCGCGACCGTGCTGGGGGAAACCCTGGGCAGTACCGATGTGTTCGACCTGAGGCCGCGGATCGGACTGGCCAGCGCTGCGCTGGCGGACCGGTTGCCGGGCGATGAACGGGTCCGAGACGTCGTGATGACCGCGGCCTATGCGGTGGCTGGTCGCTGGCGCGAGCAGTACGACCAGATGGACAGCGGTCGCTCCGACGATCTGCTCGCGGCCTTCGGGGTCGAGCACCTGGCGGATCGGACTTTCGGCACCCTGAGCGAGGGCGAGCGCAAGCGGGTGCAACTGGCCCGCTCGATGATGACCGACCCGGAGCTGGTGCTGCTGGACGAGCCGGCGGCCGGCCTGGACCTGGGCAGCCGGGAGATGCTGGTGCGCGACTTGGCCGAGCTGGCGCTCGATCGCTTGTCGCCGGTGATGGTCCTGGTCACCCACCACGTCGAGGAGATCCCGCCGGGCTTCAGCCATGCGTTGCTGATGCGGGAGGGACAAGTGGTCGCCGCCGGACCGATCGCCGAGGTGCTGACCGACGAGAACCTGACCCAGACGTTCAGCGTTCCACTGAAAGTTCAGTATGCGGCGCAACGTTGGTATGCCGTGCTGCGTCTGGAGGGAGACAAGCACGTAAGCTGACGTACAGGCGTTATCCGGTAGAAGGTGGCTGACCATGGAATGGTTGCGGGACACCCAGTGGCTGCTCTGGCTGGCGGCCGCTTTAACCGCCGGGCTGATCGAGATCGTCTCGCTGGACTTCTTTTTCATCATGATTGCGGGGGGCGCGCTGGCGGCCGGTGTGGCTGCCGCTCTCGACGTCCCAGTTCCGCTCCAGGTGATCATTTTTGCGGTCTCCTCCGGGGCTCTGCTGCTGGGGGCCCGGCCGCCGCTGAAGCGTTGGGCGCAGAACACTCCGTCGGAGGCGATGCACACTGCGGCGCTGGTCGGTCGCAGCGCACAGGTGCTGGAAGAGGTCACCGACCGCGGCGGTCTGGTGAAGCTGCATGGTGAGGTGTGGACGGCTCGGCCCGCCCCGGGGTATAGCCAGCTCGAAGTCGGCAGTGCCGTGCTTGTCACTCGGATCGATGGGGCAACCGCTGTGGTTGCCCCCGAGCCGGCACCACCGGCCTCTCATTTCCTGGAAGGAAATTCGACCCCATGAACTCGGCGGACATCGTGCTCTATGTAGTTCTCGGCCTGATCGCCTTGCTTGCCATCACCACGGTGGCGAAAGCGGTCCGGATCGTCCCGCAGGCGACCGCCGTGATCGTCGAGCGGCTAGGTCGCTACTCGCGAACGCTCGAGCCCGGACTGCACTTCCTGATCCCGTTCATCGACCGGCCTCGGGCCGTGGTCGACCTGCGTGAGCAGGTCGTCTCGTTCCCGCCGCAGCCGGTGATCACCTCGGACAACCTGGTGGTCAACATCGACACGGTGATCTACTTCCAGCCGACCGACCCGAAATCCGCCGTCTACGAGATCTTCAACTACATCCAGGGCATCGAGCAGCTCACGGTCACCACGCTCCGGAACGTGATTGGGTCGTTGGACCTCGAGCAGACCCTGACCAGTCGGGACCAGATCAACGGTCAGCTGCGTGGGGTGCTCGATGAGGCGACCGGCCGCTGGGGGATCCGGGTGAACCGGGTGGAGTTGAAGGCGATCGATCCGCCTGCCAGCGTGCAGGACTCGATGGAGAAGCAGATGCGCGCTGAGCGGGATCGGCGGGCGACGATCCTGAACGCGGAGGGCGTGAAGCAGTCGCAGATCCTCACTGCCGAGGGTGACAAGCAGGCCTCGATTCTGCGCGCCGAGGGTCAGGCGCAGGCCGCGATCCTCAAGGCGCAAGGTGAGTCGCGGGCCATCCTGCAGGTGTTCGACGCCATCCACCGCGGCAATGCAGACCCGAAACTGCTTGCATACCAGTATCTTCAGGTCCTTCCGCAGATCGCGAACAGTTCTTCCAGCAAGCTCTGGATCGTGCCGGCTGAGCTGACCCAGGCCTTGCGTGGGATCACCACCGCGCTCGGCGGCGACATCGCCGATCCCACCCATGGCGGCGGCACGGGTTCGGCCGATGGCGGGGTCCGCCCGGTCGGTGGTGGCGAACCGCTGCTCGGGACGCCGTTCGACGACACCCAGTTGGAGGATCCGGAGACGGCGTTGCGCCGGGCCCGCGCGGACGCGGCGGACGCGACGGCGGACGCCGAAGGCGCGTCGCGGCGGGCCTCCGGCCGGGAAACCCCGCTCGGTGGCGTGCTACCGACCGAGGGCCAGTCGAACGAGGGGTACTTCCGCGAGCAGCAGTCGCCCGAAGCGCCGACCGATGGCCGTCCCGAAAAGGTCTAGCGGAGAACGGAAGTCGCCAGCTTTCTGATGATCGCCTGCTCGGCGGCCAGCACCAGATCCACGTACCACTCGGCATGGTTGTAGGCGAGCAGTGCGGTGTGTTTCCACGCCGCACTGCCCGCAGGGCCCGTCGATTTGCCCGGGTTGCTTTTTGAGCGGGCGCCGGAGACGCAGAGATAGTGCGCGGCGCTGAAAATGGCGTCTTGCGGGTCCCAAGCGTCGAGGACACCGTCCCGATCGCCATCCACCGCGTAGCCGGCGAAGGTGGCGGGCATGAATTGCATAGGGCCGATCGCCCCGGCCGACGACGGCCGGTTGTTCCGGCCATGCCCGGTCTCCACCTGCCCAACCGCGGCGAGCAGCGTCCAGGTCATCCCCGGGCAGGTCAGTGCCGCTTCCTGGTAGGCCTGCTGGTACTCGGCCGGGATGCCGAGCGCGGTCACCTCGCCGAGCGCCGTTGCGGTGGCAACTCGGGCCGCGGCCTGCGCGGCGGCGATCTGCCGGGCCGCTTCCCGAGCCGCCCTGGCCCGGCGGGCCTTGGCCTCAAGGGTGCTCAGGATGGCCTGGGCCTGGGTCAGCGCGGTGGCTGCCACCGTGGCTCGCTGCCGTAACGCCTTCAGCGCTGCGGCCTGCGCATCGGTGGCGGACTCGGCCGCGACCGCGCGGCGTCGGGTGATCCGCGCCAGCTTCGCCTGGGTGGTCACGTCATCCTGTGCGTCGGCAAAGAGCACGCCGAGGACCCGGCCGGTGGTCGAGACCCGCCAGAGCACGTCGTCCGGGGACGTCGCGGTAAGCACGGACGCCGTCAGACCGCTCGGGCCGCCGGCCGCGTACACCGCCCGTACCTGCGCCGACTGGGCGACCAGGGCACGGCGCTTCTGCGCCGCCACCGCGTCGGCGTCCACGTCGGCGGCGACGCCGGCCGCGAATGCCGCGCTCAGGGTCCGGAGCCCGGCGTCCACCTGAGCCGACGCGGCTCGGTAGCGTTCCAGCAGGGCATCCACCCGGGCCCGGGCCCTGCTCGCCGCTGCATCGGCGGTCAGGGTGGACGACGGGGTGCTGGCGGATTGCGTGGCGACCAGGTCGACGGTTTCCAAGCCACCGGTTTCGAGGCTGAGGGTTTCAGAGCCAATGGTTGCGAGGCCGACAGCGGCGAGCAGGACCGTTGCCATCAGGGCGCGGCTGACTCGCACCCGAGCCGATCGTGAAGCTGGCCAGAGGATCGCTCGCATTTGACAGAGATCGACGACGCAGCGTGGCGGCTTGACCTGCTGGACACCGGATCACCCGGTCGCCAGAGTGTCATCGCTCACACAGTGTCATCGGAGTGCGGTGTCCACGCTGCATCGGTGCCCAGATAGCCTCGGCGACCGTGGAATGGTGGCAAGCAGTGCTCATCGGACTGGCCGGGGTCGGTGCCGGGGCAATCAACGCGGTCGTCGGCTCGGGGACGCTGATCACCTTTCCAACCCTGCTGACGCTCGGGTTCTCGCCGCTGGTGGCGAACGTGTCGAACACCATCGGCTTAGTGCCGGGCGGCGTCGCCGGAGCGTGGGGGTACCGCCGCGAACTCGGCGGACAACGGCCGGTCCTGATTCGCCTGATCCCGTGCTCCGCGCTCGGTGGCCTGACCGGAGCCTTGCTGCTGCTGGTGCTGCCGGCCGCGGCCTTCGAGGCGATTGTGCCGGTGCTGATCGCGATCGCCCTGCTGATGGTGATCTACCAGCCTCGGCTGGCGGCCGCCGTTAAAGCCCGGCAGGGAATCGATACTGCCCGGGGAACCGATACGGTCTCGGAACGGACGTCGTCGAGTTGGCCGAGAAGTCGCGCATTCGGCCTCGGGTTGGTGCTGGGCACTTACGCGGCGGGGGTTTACGGCGGCTACTTCGGGGCCGCTCAGGGTGTCCTGCTGGTCGGGGTGTTCGGCTTCTTGCTCACCGATTCGCTGCAAACCGCGAACGCGCTCAAGAACGTGCTGTCGTCCGTGGTCAACGCCGTCGCGGCGATAACGTTCCTGATCGTGGCCCCCGACCGGGTGGACTGGGTGGTCGTGCTGCTGATCGCGGTCGGCAGCACGATCGGCGGGTTGCTCGGCGCCAAGGTGGGACGCCGGTTGCCTGCACCCGTGCTGCGCGGCGTGATCGTCGTCGTCAGCCTGATCGCGATCATCCGGTTGGTGCTCGGATGAACCAGGCCGCGAATCCCGATCCAACACCGATCGTGCTGGAAGACGCCGCCGATCCGCGGTTGCTCGACTACGTCGGTCTGACCGATGTCGCCCTGCGCACCCGGATCGAACCGGCGTCCGGGCTGTATCTGGCCGAGAGCGAGAAGGTGATCCGCCGCGCGCTCCAGGCCGGGCACCGGCCGCGCTCGTTGCTGCTGGCCGAACGCTGGCTGGAGCCGATGGCGGATCTGGTGACCCGTTTCCACGCGATGGGCGCACCGGTGTTCACCGGCACCCCGGCGGTGATCGAATCGGTCACCGGGTTCCACGTCCACCGGGGCGCGATCGCCTCCATGCACCGGCCGGTGCTGCCGCCGCCGGCGGAACTCATCGCGAGGGCCCGGCGGATCGTCGTTCTGGAAGACATCGTCGATCACACCAACGTCGGCGCCATCATCCGGTCATGCGCGGCGCTCGGAGCCGACGCCCTGTTGGTTACCCCGCGCTGCGCGGACCCGCTGTACCGGCGGGCCGTCCGGGTGTCGATGGGAACCGTCTTCCAGGTGCCGTGGACCCGGATCGACCCGTGGCCCGGCGGAATCGACCTGCTGCATGAAGCGGGGTTCACGGTTGCCGCGCTCGCGCTGGCTCCGGACGCGATCGGCCTGGACGAACTTGTTACTCAGGCGCCGGAGCGACTCGCGCTGGTGCTTGGTGCGGAAGGAGACGGTTTGGCGGCGTCCACCCTGGAGCGGGCCGACCTCGCCGTGACCATCCCGATGGCCGGTGGGGTGGTCTCGCTGAACGTCGCCGCAGCGGCAGCCGTGGCCATCTGGGCGTTGCGCTACTGAATATAACCTAGAGTGATGTATCTTCTCTCTGAGTGACCGCAGGGATGTCTTGTGGCGCTCAGTCAGGCACAGTGAGCTTGATCCGTCGGATCGTGCACCCTCGCTGCTCCGATCCGATCCGAGGCGGCGACACCGACGTGGCTTCTCATTCTTTGCCCTCTTCCCGACCCCTGCGAGCTGCGCGGCTGATGGCCTTGTCGGGAGGTGCCTGCGCAGTCCTGCTGGTCGGTTTGCTGGTGACGGTCCTGGGCGGCAATGCTCAGGCCGCCGCCGCGGTGCCGTTGGGCACCGCCGACAGTTTCGTCGTCCTGGCCGGTGCCGGCATCTCTAACACCGGACCGACCACCATCGGCGGCGACCTGGGAACGTTCCCGACCACGACCATCAGCGGCACCGCCTCGATGACCGTGACCGGAACCAACCATGCGGGTGATGCTGTCACCCAGGGGGCGAAGGATGACCTGATCAATGCCTATACGGTCGCCGCCGGAGTGGGACCGACTTTGCCGATCGCGGCAGATTTGGGCGGGCAGACGCTGACCGCAGGCGTCTACAACTCCGCCTCGTCGGTGGGCCTGACCGGAACCCTGACGCTGAATGGGCAAGGCGACCCGAGCACCGTCTTCATCTTTCAGGCCGGCTCGTCGCTCACCACGGCCTCTGGCAGCCAGATCGCGCTGATCAACGGCGCCCAAGCCTGCAACGTGTTCTGGCAGGTCGGCAGCTCGGCGACGCTCGGCACGGGATCCGCCTTCCGGGGGAACATTCTCGCTCTCACGTCCATCACGGTGACAACCGGGGCCACCGTCGAGGGCCGGGTGCTGGCCAGAAACGGCGCGGTCACGCTGGACTCGAACACGATCAGCCGGCCGATCTGCGCAGCCGCGCCAGTCCCGACGCCCTCGGTTTCCGCCACCGCAACGCCCACCGCGACCGCAACGCCTACCGCGACTGCGACGCCCGTTCCGACCGTCACCGTAAGTCCGAGTCCCACCGGATCGGCGACCGCCGGCCCGGATGACGAGGAAGGCGAAGGCGGCGAAGGCGGGGAAGGCGGCGGCGTCCAGGTTCCCGAGGTTCCCCGTGGGTCGGTACAGGTCGGTGATGGCAGCACCTATCCGAACAGGTGAGGCGAGGCGCCCGCCGCACCGAGCCGTTCGCCTGATCGTTTTCGGGATCGTGCTGGGGGTTGTGCTGGGCGTCGCCGTCATCGATTACTTGGAGCCTGAGGTCATCCATCAGGTGTCAGTGACACGGGCACCCGACCGGGCTTCCGCGCAGGCGGAGCAGGCTCAGCCGGCGGTGATGTCTCGATCCCGGCCCGTTCAGCTGGCGATTCCGGCGATCGACGTGACGTCCCGGCTGATTCGGCTGGGACTGAACGCCGATGGCTCGATGCAGGTGCCACCGAAGGGATTTCCGGCAGGGTGGTTTACCGGTGCGCCCGCCCCTGGTCAGCGCGGTCCGGCAGTCATCGTCGGGCACGTCGACTGGGCCGGCCGGCCAGGGGTCTTCGCCCGGTTGCACACACTCGTGTCCGGTGACCTGATCATGGTGCGCCGGGCGGACGGAACGGTCGCCCGGTTCCGGGTCAGTACCGTTCGGTCCTTTGACAAGGACGCGTTTCCCACCGATCTCGTCTACGGCAACCAGGCCAGGGCAGTGCTTCGGCTGATCACCTGCGGTGGGTCCTTCGATCGCCAGCGCCACAGCTACCGAAAAAACGTCATCGTCTTCGCCGAACTATTGCCTGCCAGCGGGTGAGGCCTATCCGTCAAATCCTGCGGTCAGCGCAAGTCGAGTTGCTGCAGCCGTAGCCACTCGCAGACTTCGGTCGGCGGCGGCAGGAAGCCCGGTCGCGCCCGACCGAACAGCCAGCCGCTGGCCATGCGGACCCCGAGCGTGCGCAGCATCTGCGTCTCGTCCAGGCTCTCGACCTCCTCGGCCAGGGTGGCCGCGCCGATGTCGTCGGCCAATTCCACGACGACGTCCACCAATCGTTGGCGGACCCGATGCTGGTGGACGCCGCGAACCAGATCGACCGGGAGCGTGATGAGGTCGGGGAGCAGGCGCTCAACTGTCAGTAGATCGGTCACCCCGGCCATCCCCGCAGGCATGGCCAGTTGCAGGCCCCGGCTGCGAAGCTCCGCCAGCACCGGCTCGGCCCGATGGCCGGGTGCCAGCTCGCGGGAGATCAACGTCAGTACCAGATCCGCGACGTCGTCCTCGGCCGCCAGGACGGCGACCACATCCGGGTGCCCGAGCGACTCGGGGTCGAGCGTGACCACGAGGAATCGCTCGCCTGGCATCGTGGCCCGTTCGCGCAGGGCGGCATTCAGGGCCAGCGCACCGAGTCGACCACTCAGGCCGGTCTGCGCCGCCGCCCGGAACCAAGGGGCGGAGGACTGTTCCGGCCGGTCCGCGACCCGGACAGTCGCCTGGTATCCCAGGCAGCGGCCGTTACCGAGCCCGACGACGGGCCGGTGAACGCTATGGATACTGGCCGGACGGGCGAGCAGTTCGACGATCCGCTCTTCAGGAGCCTCCCCGACAGTGCCGCTCGGGCCGGGAAGCAGTCCAGGAAGCAGTCCGGGAAGCAGCTCGGGAAGAAGGGTCACCACGCCACCGTACGACTACTGCTCGTGATGATCCATCACCAAGCGTCATGGAATTCGCGCTGGTTCGAGAGGGCTGTCGTCCGTGCTGGGAACGGTGCCCCGGGCCGGACCATCGGGTCACACGGGACGCGCGGGCGCGGCGTCGACCAAACCGGACGATCGTCCGTCGGCCGGTCGCGGTCCGGTGAGCGTCTCCTGCCCGCGCAGGCCTTCGGTGATCGAGTCACAGATGGCGGCCAACTGATCGACTTGCTCGCGGGTCAACCGGTCGAACAGGTGCTTACGAACGCTCTCGACGTGGGCCGGCGCGGCCTTGGTCAGCGCAGCGAACCCGGCCTCGGTGAGGATGGCGAAGGCGCCCCGACCGTCGGTAGGACAGCTTTCCCGACGCACCCAACCGTTCTTCTCCAGTCGGGACACGGCGTGCGAGAGCCGACTGCGGGACGACTCGGAAGCATCCGCCAGGTCGCTCATCCGGAGCGAGCGGTCCGGTGCCTCTGAGAGCTGAACCAGAATCTCGTAATACGTGGCCGGGATCTGCGAGTCACGCTGCAGTTCCCGATCGAGTTGGCTGGCCAGCAGGCGAGTGGAGGTTAAGTATGACCGCCAGGCGTGGTGTTCCTGGCTGTCGAGCCATCGGGTGCCGTCCATTTGACGATTGTACCTAGGGCGCGTTTCCTTCACCCGCGCCTGTCACGGTGGGCGAGCGAACCCACGGGTATTGTCGCCATTCATCCCGAGCCGTACCGTGCCTTCATGGTGCCTCGTGCGATTCGGATCATTGCTCTGGGTGCGGTTGCCGTTGTGCTGGCGGCAGGGTGCGGGACGGCGGACGAGCCTGCGGCAGCGCCGCGCACCGTCCCGGCGGCGTCCGCCTCCGCCACTGCCGGGCACGCGCAGATGGCGGGGATGAGCGCGCACCGGGACCCGGCGTCGATTCCGCCGGTTACCCCGCTACGCAAGGGTGAGCGTTTCGAGTCCTTGATGATGGCGAACCCGTACGCCCCAGACCCACCGGCGCACGACGGCACCGACGACTACCGCTGCTTCCTGATCGATCCGAAACTGACCAAGACCACGTTCCTTACCGGTAGCCAGTTCCTGCCCAACAACGCCGACATCGTGCACCACGCCATCTTCTTCAAGTTGGACGCCAAGGACGTGGCCAAGGCCAAGGCGCTCGATGCGGCGGCTCCCGGAGACGGGTACACCTGCTTCTCCGGAACCGGGATCGGCGGCCGCGGCGCTCAGATACAGGCTCCCTGGCTGGCTGCCTGGGCGCCGGGCGGAACCGAGTCGCTCGCCGCCAAGGGAACTGGACACCAGTTAGAACCAGGTAGCCAGGTCATTATGCAGATCCATTACAACCTGTTGGCCACGAACGGGAAGGCGACCGGCCAGGATCGGTCCGGGATCCGGCTGCGGCTGGCGCCGGGCGAAACGGACCTGGAGCCGTTGCACACCACGCTGCTCCCGGCACCGGTCGAGCTTCCCTGCCCGCCAGGGGAGAGCGGCAAGTTGTGCGATCGCGACCTGGCCGTGTTCGACACCATCCGGCGCTTCGGTGACGAGGCCGGGTTCACCGTGGCTGGGCTGAACCTGATCTGCAACGGCGGCAAGACCCCGAAAGCAGGTAACACCCAGCACTGCGACCGGACGATGCGGAAGACCATGGTGGTGCATGGTGTGGCCGGGCACATGCATCTGCTCGGGCGCTCGATCACGGTAGCGGCCAACCCGGGGACGTCGAAGGCGAAAACCCTGCTCGATGTGCCGGTCTACAACTTCGATGACCAGGGTGCCCGTCAGCTGGCCAAGCCGGTCACGGTTCGGTCCGGCGACACGCTGCGGGTCACCTGCACCCATGACGCCGCCCTGCGATCGCAGATCCCTGCGCTGAAGTTGCTCAAGCCGCGCTATGTGGTGTGGGGCGAGGGCACCAGCGACGAGATGTGCCTCGGTGTGGTCGTCTGGTCGGCCAAGGCGCCGTAATGGCTGGCCGCCTGTCCTGCATGATCGCCGTTCCGGCGCGAGCCTGAACTAGTTGCCGGTCAGGTGCGTACTCAACGTGTACGTCGTCGCTCGCAGTCAGGGCAGCACCCGCTCACGGAGGGCAGGGTTGAGATGACTCAACCGACACGCAGATGAGCCGATCGACCGGCACGGACCCCGACCGCCGCGAGGGCCTCTGGTGGCCCGACGTCGGGCCCAACGACACCCAGCCGATACCGGTGGTGACCTGGGACGATGAGCCGACGGTCACGGAGCCCGGCCTCCCGCCGACCGGCGTGTCCGGGTTCGGCCGCCACCGTGGCGGTCGCCGGCTCCGTTCGTTGCTGCTGGAACTCGTGCTTGCCGCAGGGGTGTCGATCGCGGTGGCGGCGGCGATGGGTTGGCAGGTGCTGGGCGACCTGCGGCGGACGATTCCCGGCACGGGCCCGGATCCGTACCTCGAGCTCTGGGCACTTGCCTGGTCCGGGCACGCGTTGAAGCCCGGGTCGGGTGTGTCGATCAGCCGGCTGTTCGACGGAAATGCCTTCTATCCGGCCGACTACAGCCTGGCCTTCACCGACTCGCTGCTCGGATACGGCCCGATCACCTGGTTCTTCAGCGGTACCACCGGGCTGGTCACCGCCTACAACGTGATCTTTGTCTTCGGTCCCGCGCTGTCGTCGCTCGGCGCCTACGCGCTGGCCCGGCAACTGGGTGCGCACCCGGTCGGCGCCGCCGTGGCGGGAGCCGGTTTCGCCTACGCTCCGTGGCACTTCGGGCAGTTCGCGGACCTGCATGTGCTGTCCACCGGCCCGATGGTGCTCGCGCTCGCGATGCTCGCCCGGGGCCATGGGCTGAGGCTGACCGGGCGCTGGGCGCCGACCCGGCCGATCTGGGCGCTGCTGGGCTGGCTGTTCGGAGCCTGGCAGCTCACCATCGGGTTCGCCCACGGGTTGCCCTTCGGGTACCTGTTGGCGCTGATCGGGGGGTTGACCCTGCTGATGACCCCGCTGCGGAGGCTGACCGCCGGGCGCCGTGAGCGGGTCGCCGAGCAGATAGACCGCGGTTCGCCGGTCCACGTCATTACCCCGCATCCGTCGATCCGTCGGCTGGTCCAGGCCGATCTGATCGGGGTCGTGGTGTTCGCGGCCGTCGCAGCGGTGATGGCCTACCCGTATCTGCGGGTGAAGGCGATCGATCCGCAGGCGGTGGAGGCGGCGCGCGGCCTGGACCAGGTCCTGCAGAATTCTCCGCAGCCGGTCGACCTGATCACGCCCCCGGCGGTGGCGGGTACCTGGTCCTGGCTGACCAGCGGTCAGTCCCTGGTGTCCGGGACGAACCAGGTCGGGCTGTTGCCCGGTGCGATCCTGATCGCGCTGGCGGTACTCGGTCTCCTCGTCAGCAACTGGCGCTGGCAGTGGCGATTGACGTTGCTGGTCGCCGGGGTGCTGCTGACCGCGCTCTGCCTCGGCAGCCGGCTCCCGGACCAATTCTTCCCCGGGCCGGATTCGCCGTTCGTGCTGCTCTGGCAGCATCTGCCCGGCTGGTCCGGGAGTCGGACCCCGGGCCGGCTGATCGTCTTCGGCACGCTGGTGCTGGCCCTGCTGGCGGCCGGCGCGGTCAGTCGGCTCTCCGGCTGGGGACAACTCGGCAGTCGCAACCGCGGCCGGGCACCACGCCTGCGTGCCGTCGTCCTCCTGGTCCTGCCGGTCCTGATCCTGCTGGAGGGCTGGGCCCGGATCCCACTCGGTCCGGTGCCGGCGCCGCCAGAAGCGCTCAGCCAGGCCGTGGGTCCGATCGTGGTCCTGCCGTCGGAGCGGACGAACGACAGCAAGGTGATGTTCTGGACGGCGGTCGGCGGCTTTCCCGAGGTGGGCAACGGACAGAGCGGGATCACGCCGACCACGCTGACCCAGATGCGCTCCGAGCTGGCCGGATTCCCCAACCAGCGGTCGGTGGCTTACCTGCGGCGAAACGGATTCCGCAGTGTCGTGGTGTTGCCTTCCCCGCTCGCAACCGCGCTGCGGCAGGACGGCGACCAAGCGCTGGACCCGGGCCTCGGCCTGACCCGCCAGGATCTGGGCGAGTCGCTCCTCTACCGGCTTGCTCAGTGACGTGCGCCGGCCTAGGAGTCAAAGAGGGCACTGACGGATTCGCCGTTGTGAATCCGGCGGATCGCCTCGGCCATCGCTGGGGCGATCGACAGCACCTGAAGCTTCGGCACGTGCTTCTCCTTGCCGATCGGCACGGTGTTCGTGCAGATGATCTCGAGGAGGTCTTCCTGCGCCTCCAGCGTGTCCAGGGCCCCGGCCGAGAAGACGCCGTGCGTGCAGGCCACTCGGATCGTCCGAACGTGCCGCTCACGCAGTTTGGCGAGCAGTTCCAGGATGGTGCTGCCCTTGGCGATCTCATCGTCCAAAATGATCACGTCTTTGCCGGTGACCTCACCGATGATGTCGCTGATGATCACTCGGTCGTCGGAGAACCTTTGCTTCGCGCCGGCGGCGACCCCGACCCCGAGCATCCGGGCGAAGGCCGAGGCGGCCTTGGCGTTACCCAGGTCGGGGGAGACCACCACGGTGTTCGACAGGTCGTAGGGCTGGAAGTGCGCGGCCAGTTCGCGTAGCGCGTGCAGGTGATCCACCGGCACCGAGAAGAAGCCGTGCACCTGCGGGGAGTGCAAGGTCATCGTCAGGACCCGGCTGGCACCGGCGGTGGCCAGCAGGTCCGCCACCAGCCGGGCACCGATCGCGATCCGCGGCGCATCCTTCTTGTCCGAGCGGGCGTACGCGTAGTGCGGCATCACCACGGTGATCCGAGCCGCCGAGGCGCCTCGGGCGGCGTCCAGCAGCAGCAGTAGTTCGACGAGGTTTTCCTGCACGGGTGGGACCAGTGGCTGGATCAGGTAGACGTCCCGCTCCCGGCAGTTGGCCTGCAACTGCACCTCGAGACAGTCGTTGGCGAAACGAGAAATCCGGGCCGGGAGCAACGGCACCGACAGGTAGCGGCAGATCTCTTCGGCCAGCTCCTGGTGCGCGCTGCCGCTGAAAACCGCGATGTCACGCACGGCATGGTCTCCAACCGATGGCGAGGGGATGACGGCAGCGGGAAACAGCCGATAGCGCCAGCATACCGAGACCTCAGATCGCGATCAGGCGAGCGCGGGGATCAGGCGGGCGCCGGGGTCCAGTCGGTGTTGGCACCGCAGATCACCAGGCAGGGACGACGACCCGGAACCCGGCCGGCCAGCCAGGCCGCGAACGGGACGGCGGCGGACGGTTCCACGGCGATCCGGAATTCCTCCCACAGCCGGTCTCGGGCCGCGAGCAGCTCCTCGTCGCTGACCAGCACCGACGTCACCGGGAGGCGGCTCAGCACGGCGAACGGCAGGTCGCCGACCTGCGTAGCGCCGAGCGCGGAGGACGCCACCGACTGCACCGGCGAACTCACCGGATGCCCAGCAGCCAAGGCGTTCGCCAGTGCCTGGCAGTGGTGCGGCTCGACGGCGACCGTCATCCGCCCGGCCAGCGCCAGCGCGGTACCGGCGGCCAACCCGCCGCCACCGACCGCGACCGCGTCCACCTGGGGGTCGTCGGCGAGCACCTCCAGCGCGGCAGTGCCCTGGCCGGCCATCACTGCCGGGTCGTTGTAGGCGTGCAGGTAGTGATACCCCGGCTGCTCGGCCAGCGCGGTGGCCACCGCCGCGGCCTCGGCGTAGTGCGTGCCGCTGCGGATCAGCCTCGCCCCGGTGGCCTCGATCCGGCGAGCCTTGCCGTCCGGGGTCGGGATCGGGACGACGACGGTCACGGGAAGGTCGAGCAAGGCGGCGGCGGTGGCCACGGCAAGCCCGTGATTGCCGCCGGACGCGGTCACCACGTGCTCCGGCCGGGGGCCACTCACCAGCGCGAGCAGCGCGTTCAGCGCACCCCGGAACTTGAACGAGCCGCTGCGCTGCAGATGCTCCAGCTTCAGCAGAACGGTGCGATCGTCGATGCGGGCTTCCAGCAGTGGAGTGCGCCGCACGTGCGGGCCGATCACGGCGGCGGCGGACGCCACATCGGCCTGGGAGAGCGGGTTCGCCAGAACGGTCATGGCCTCCACTGTGGCGAGGCCGGGCCATTAGCGCCAGCAGTCTTTTCTATCTAGGGCTTAGCCTTGCTACATGCCGTTGGACGTGGCTCGCCTGCAGGTACTGGTCGAGGTGGCGCACGCGGGGTCGATCGCGGCCGCCGCCCGGCGGATGTCGTTCACCCCTTCGGCGCTGTCTCAGCAGTTGGCCAAGCTGGAGGCGGAGGTCGGCGCCCGGTTGGTGGAACGCGGTCCGCTCGGTATCCGGCTCTCCGATACCGGCAAGCTTCTGGTCGAGCACGGTGAGCGGGTGCTCGGTGAGCTGCGCGAGGCGGAGGCCGCGGTGTCGCAGCGACTGACCGGTCAACCCCAGCACGTGGCGCTGGGGACGTTCGCCACCGCCGGAACCGTTCTGGTGCCGGCGGCGCTGGCCGCGTTGCGCCGCGATCATCCGGAGGTCCAGCTCTCGCTGCGGGACCTGGAGCCACCGGACGGGTACGGCTTGGTCGCCAGCGGTGACCTGGACCTGCTGATTACCCATCGATACCCGGGGATGCCGTCAACGCCGGTCCGGGGCCTGGTCCGGCGCAACCTGCTGATCGACCCGCTGCGCCTGGTCCTGCCGGTCGAACCGGGCGGGCCGATCCCGCGTGCCGAGGTCGACCTGGCCGCGCTGGCCGAGCGGCCCTGGGTCTGCGGCGGGCTCGGCGTCCCCAATCGGGTCTGTCTGGAGCACCTGGCCACGCCGCTGGGGTTCCGGCCTCGGGTAAGTTACGAGACCGCCGACTACGCGCTGACGCTGGCCTTGGTCGGGGTCGGACTCGGAGTGGCCCTGGTGCCGGCCAGCGTGATCAACCACGTCCGGCCGGCCGGTGTCGTCGTCCGTGATCTGGCGGTTGGCGACCACGCCGGACGTCGTCCGGCCCGGGAAATCTGCATCGTCCACCGCCGTCGCCCAGCAGCCCTGCTCCAGCAGTTGATCACGTTGATCGGCGAGGCGGCGATCCGGATCGGGTCGCCGCCGCCCGCTCGCGCAGCGTCCTAAGCAGTCAGCGCAGCTGCGCCTTCAGCACCTTGCCCATCGGATTGCGCGGCAGATCCTGGACGAAAACGACCTGCCGGGGCCGCTTATGGACCGAAAGCCAGCCAGCGACGTGATCGATCAACTGCTGCTCATTGACCCCGTCTGCGACCACGTACGCCGTCACCTGCTCGCCCAGATCCGGGTGCGGAGTCCCGATCACGGCCGCTTCACGAACCCCGGGGACGGCGAGCAGCGCGTCCTCCACCTCACCCGCACCGATCTTGTATCCGCCGCTCTTGATCAGATCGATGGAGGCCCGGCCGACGATCCGGTGGGTACCGTCCGCGGAGATGGTCACCACGTCCCCGGTCCGGAACCAGCCGTCGGCGGTGAAGGCACCGGCCGTGGCCGCCGGCCGATCGAGGTACCCGGTGAACACCATTGGTCCGCGCACCTGTAGCTCACCGATGGCTTCGCCGTCCGACGGCACTCGATTGCCGTCGTCGTCCATCGATCGGGTCTGTACCCCGTGCAGTGGCGTGCCGACCACCCCGGGACGGCGCTCGCCGGCAGCCCGGGTGCTCAGGGTGATCAGCGTCTCGGTCATCCCGTAGCGCTCAATCGGGCGATGGCCGGCCAGGTCGATGAGCCGCTCGAACACCGGCACCGGCAGCGGCGCGCTGCCCGACACCAGCAGCCGGGCCGGGCGCAGGGCCACAGCCGCGGCCGGATCGGCGCAGATCCGCGACCAGACCGTCGGGACGCCGAAGAGGAGCGTGCCGCCGCCCTCCTGAACGGCCGCTGCGTAGGCGTTGGGTCGCGGGCGCCCGGTGTGCCGCAGAGTGGAACCGATCCGCAAGGGGCCGAGTACC
>JANNPJ010000692.1:0-19740 GCA_031400005.1 Kineosporiaceae bacterium
TCTGCGTCGGCCATCACCCGGGGCGAGGCCAGTGGGCGCCACTGGGCGAAGAGCTCCCGAAAATAGTGACCATGCTTTTCGGCGATCGCCGAAGACCGCTCCACGACGTCCAGTTCGTTCACGATGCTGAGGTCGACGAAAGCCTGCAGCTCGGCGGGAGCCAAAATCTCGACGCTGCCGTCGAACCGATTCCAGACCTGCTTCGTCTTCGCCAAGTCCGACCAGGTGCGCGATCGATCACAGCCGCAGTAACGGTAGATCAGCAACTCCGTTTCCGGACCGACCAAGGCCCGCAACGGTTCGCGGTCGAGGTGATCCAGGAGGACGACGTCAAAGCCGTCCGTGCCGTAAGCCGCGTGCGCCAGACCGGCGTATTGAAGTTCTCGGCTCGCGCCGTGCCCGGCGAGACGCTCAAAAATCCGGATCAGATGCGTATACAGCGTGCCACCCGGATGCTCGATCGCTTCAGCACCGCGCTCGCGCAACATGGCCAGCACTGCATCCAGTTCCGGCTTCGATCCCGATCCTGTCGCCGTCCCCAATTCCATCATGTTTCAGTCTTTCATCTCGATCAGGTCGGAAGTCTGACGCCCTCCGGTCGTGATCTTGCTCGGTCGAGCGGAAGATGCTGGGCATGACCGAGAGCGATGAACGACTCGACAGGGTGTCCGACAAGATCGACGAAGCCAGGAGTGCAGCGAAGTCGCTGGCCGAGCAGGATGTGATCGATCCAGATGGGGTGGAAGGCGACCGGCCGGACACCGCTGACGAAGCGACTGGGCGGGCAACCCCAGACGCTGCCAGTGATTAGGTACGTGTCACCCACGCAAGGCGGAGACCAAGACCTTCGGCAGTCGGGCCCAGCTGGGGCGGGCAGCGAACTCGGCCAGGGCCCGGCCGGTGGCTGCACCCGTCCGGTTGGTGACGAACCACGGCGGTCGGGGGGAGAGCGACGGCTCGCCGTTCAGCAGTGATCGCGGCGAAGGCCGGAAGGGACCGCGGACCACGGTCCGCTCCGGGTTCTCCAGAAGCAGAGCGTTGTGGACGACGCCGATCCCACTTTGGACGTCCTCGATCGAGTGCCCGGGGAAGGCCCCCCAACTCGCTGTCGGAGTCACGAAACCGACGGCCGTCCAGGCATTGACCGCGATGCAGCCATACCGCAATCGCGCCAAGGCCTCCTCGAAGCCGGCACCGAGTTCCTTGAGCATGCTCGGCTGGGCGATCAGGTTGATCCCGAGCGTCCCGGCGAACTCATCATTCGCCGTCGTCACGGCCGCGTCGAGGAAGGCTTGACCGGTACCCGGAACCTGGATAATTCCCAGCACCGGGGCGAAACACTCGGTGTTGAGCAGGTATTCGCGATCATCGGCGCCAGTGGGGACGATCAGGAGTCGACCCTGATCCGGACCGAGCCGCTCGGCCGCTGGATACGCCTGCAGAGCTCCGGCCACCCTCTGATCGCTGCCGGGATAGTAGGCGGGCCGGGCCGGGGCCCGGTTCAGCACGGCCCGGACCTCCGCGATGAACTCATCCTTCTGCGCCCAGTCGGAACTGACGATCGCCACCTGCCCAGCGATACAGTTGTACCCACCGTTGTGCAAACGCTGGGTCACCAGGTGCTCGGCCTGGAATCGAAGGTCAGCCTTCGACCACCGGCCGGGCAGCACGATCGTCGGCGACACACCGCCGAGCTCGCTGGTGATCGTCTTGGTCAGCAGCGGGCGGTTCTCCGCCTTGCGACGTGCGCCATCCGCGCCGGCACCGAAGACAATCATGTCGTGCGTGATCGCGCTGCCGGTCATGTGCACATGCACCACCTGCGGATGGTGCACCAGGTACTCACCGACGTCCGCCCCGCCCTTGACGATTCGCAGCACCCCGAGCTTGATCAACGGCTGGAAGACCAGATTGAGGACGGCGAAGAGCGGGTCGGTGATCGGATTCAACTTGAGCACCACAACCCGGTTGTGGGCGTAGATCTCGTAAATCACGTCCAACGGCGCGATCGAGGTGACGTTGCCGGCGCCGAGCACCACGCCGATCCCGTGGGTGACTGTTGGTTCCCGCAGGGCCAGTCCGGCCCGGGTGCGCACGGTGGCCTCATCCACGCCCGGTGCCAGCCAGACCTCGGCCGAGAACCCACTGAGCAGGATCCGATCGAACACGCTGTGCGGCAAGGTTTTCACCGTCACCCGGTTTCCCGTGGCGCGGCCGAAGGTGAAACCGTCGACCGGGCTCCCACCCTTCTCCAGCGCCTTCAGGCTTTCGATCAGCGCAGCCAGACCGGTGAGCAGGCCGTACGGACCGGCCAACCATTCCTCTCCCAGCAGCGGAGAGTCGGCAGGCAAACCTTTGATCAAGGACGCCGCGTCGACCCAGGCCTGAGCGTTCCGCCCGGCCAGTCCGTGTAGCTCAGCCAGCAGTTCACGGCGCCGGGCGACCGATGTCGCCGCCCAGGTGGCCTCGCCTCGACCAAGATCAGCCAGGACGGCATCAAGGGTCGCCGAACGCTGTTCAGTCAGAGTCTCCGGAATGCTCATGGCATATCATTGCCGCACCCGCAGCAGGTTTACCAGCGGTGATCAGCTAAGGGATTCGCCCGGGTCCTCCGGATGATGCAAAGCCTGCCCGGTCAGTGGGTCGAAGACATGCACTCGGCTGACATCTACCGCGATCGGTACCGTCTCACCAGGTCGCACCGAGGTGTTCCGGGGAAAGCGGGAACGCAGCCGGGCCCGGCCTTCAGCCCCGGTCTCCCAGGCCCGAGAGCCGGGTGTGGTGACTGCCGCGGCGGCCACTTCAAGGGTCACGACGGCATCCGGACCGGTCTCCTCGACCAGGACGACGGTCGCCGGGATCGTCACCAAGCTCGGATCACTCCCTTCCCGGGCATCATGGACATGCTCTGGACGGACACCGAGGATGACATCCCGATTCACCAGATCGGCCATTCCAGCAGGCAGCGCTCGCCACAGCGGAAGGGTCCGCGCCCCGACCCGGAACCCGGCCGCCCCGCCGGAGATCACCGGCCGGGCCGGGAGCAGACCGATCGTCGGGGTGCCGACGAAGCTGGCGGCGAACACCGTGGCGGGATGGGAGTACAGGGTGCGCGGGGTGCCGGTCTGAACCACCGCGCCGGCGTTCAGCAGGACCACTCGATCGGCGACCGCCATCGCCTCCTCCTGATCATGAGTGACGTAGATCGTGCTCACCGGGTGCCCCCTCACCACCTCGACGATCCGGCGGCGAACCGCCCAGCGCTGGTGGGCGTCCAAATGAGCAAGCGGCTCGTCGAAGAGATAGGCGCTGGGCGCGTGCACCAGTGCGTGACCGATCCCGACCCGGCTCACCTCACCCGACGAGAGGGTCCTCGGCTTGCGTTTCAGAAACCGGCTCAGGCGCAGACCGCGGGCCTGCTCCTGGACCCGTTCCTCCACCTCGGCGGGAGGGACCTTGCGGGCTTGCAGACCCCAGCCCAAGTTCTCGGAAACGTCCAGGAACGGGATCACCGTGCTGCACTCGAACACCATCGCGACCCGGCGCTGGTCCGCAGGCAGGTGGGTGACCACCTGGCCGCCGATCAGGACCTCACCGCTGCTCACCTCGACCAGCCCGGCGATCGCCCGCAGCAGAGTGGACTTTCCACTGCCGGACGGCCCGAGCACCGCCAGAATCTCACCCGGCTCGGCCGTGACGCTGACGCGATCCAGCGCGGCGCCACCATTGGCATACCTCACTGTCACGTCGTTGAGCCCAGTGACCGACATCTCCCCATTGTCACCCATTGGAACTGATATAGCGGTCTCGGGTCGATCAGGTCAGGGCGGCGATCAGCTGGTGCATGTCGACGTCCATCCGCCGAATCGGGGAGGATGGTGCGATGGCCGGTCCACTGCAGGTGAGCGGTTCGGTGGTGATCCCGCAGATCGAGTTGCAGTGGCGGTTCTCCCGGTCCTCGGGCCCCGGTGGGCAGGGCGTGAACACCACGGACAGCCGAGCCCAGTTGCGCTGGGACGTAGCGAGCAGTTCGGCCGTGACCGAGGAACAGCGAACTCGGCTGTTGCACCGCCTCGAGACCCGGCTGATCAATGGCGTGCTCCAGATCAGTGCTTCGGAGCAGCGCTCCCAGTTGCAGAACCGGGATGCGGCGGAGCGCCGACTGGCGGAGATCGTCCGTGCGGCCCTGGCTCCGCCACCTCGGGCCCGACGGGCGACTCGACCGACCCGGGGGTCTCAGGAACGGCGGATCGCGGGCAAGAAGCGACGCTCCGATGTCAAGCGACTGCGAAGAGATACGAACGATTGACTCTCCGTGGGTTCACCCTTCTCTTCCCGTCATATCGAGTGGACAAAGCGGAACAAAACCCAGCCTTGTTCATTTCAGGTTGCGGCCGGCTGGAATCAGTTCAGAATCGATTCAGAACCGAGTCGACAGGCGGCTTGGTCGAGGCATAGGAGTTAAGGCCATGACTGTCACTGGAATCATCTCCGCGATCATCGTGGGCTTGATCATCGGCGCGCTTGGTCGGCTCGTTCTGCCGGGCAAGCAGGACATCCCGATCTGGCTGACTGCCTTGATCGGTGTCGTCGCCGCACTTATCGGTACCTTCCTCGTCGGTACCCTGAGCGATACCAAGGGCTTCGACTGGATCGAACTACTGGTCCAGGTTGTTCTCGCCGCGGTGGGCGTGGCTCTCGTCTCGGGCGTTCGCGGTCGAAACGCCATCCACTAACTCTCGGTAGCCACCCTCACGGGTTGCAGCCCCTGATTTATCACCATCGGATTCAGATCCGATACGTAACAGCCTGAGGTCGGTCACCAATGACGGTGACCGGCCTCAGGCGCATTTTGGTGTCAGGGCTTCACTTCATCGGCTGCACCGGCTTCATCGGATCCATCAGTCGCCAGGGGCCGCCACGTAGCGGGGTGAGAGTGACGAGCAGGTACGCCGCGCCGACGATCAGCAGGGTGCTCGTCAGGCCGAGGTGATCGACCGCGAGACCGCCCAGCAGTGCGCCGATCGGCATCCCCGCCCAGCACCCGGCGTTGACCAGACCGAACACCCTGGCTCGCAGACCAGCAGGGATCCGCTCCAGCATCACCACAGCGATCAGCGGGTTGATCGCACCGGCACAGAACCCGGCCAGCAGTTTGAGCACGATCAGAACGTGCAGCGGAAGCCCGGCGGCGAAAGCGAAGTAGATCGGCCCGCCGGCCAGGGTGAACGCCGCGGTGAAGATGAGCCGCCGCGGCAACCGGTGACCGATCACCCCGAAAACCAGCGAGCCGACCAGCGCTCCCCCACCCATCGCGCCAACCAGCAGCCCGAAAGCGACCGCGCCGCCGAGTTCTCGTTGCGCGTAGATCGGCAGAAGCACGGCTGAGGACGCCGCATCGAACAGATTGGTGACGACGACCAGCAGCACTACCGCGCGCAACAGGCGCTCGCGGATGGTGAATTCCAGCCCTTCGCGCAGTTGGCTCCAGTATCCGCCAGCCCTGGCTTTCTGGTTCGTCTCCGCGGCCCCGACCTGCTCACCGACCTGATTGACCCGCCCCGGAACCAGTGCACCGACCAGGACCGCGCAGATCAGAAACGTCGCTGCATCCACGGCCAGCACGTTGAGCGCTCCGATGCTGACGACCAGCAGTCCAGCCAGCGGCGCACCGACCAGCCGGGCACCACGCTCGGTCGCCTCCAGCCAGCCCATCGCCTGTTCGATCGGCACTCCGGCTCCGGTCGCGACGTCGGGCAGCAGCGCCGTCCGGGCGTTTTGTCCTGGTGCATCAAGCAACGCGCTGAAGAACACCAGCCCGAGCAGCACCCAGAACGGCAATCCCACCGTATGGCTGAGGATGGGCGCGACGGCAATCACCAATCCGCTGCTCAGGTCGGCCAGCACACTGGAGCGGCGGTAACCCAGCCGGTCCACGATCACGCCGCCGAACAGGCCACCGAGAACCACCGGAACGGTGACGAACGCGCCGGCCAGACCCACAGCTGTGCCCGATTCGGTCTTGTTCCACACGTACCACGGGAGGGCGATCAGCATCAGCATGTTTCCGGTCGCGGACACGGCATGGGCGGTCACCAGTGCGAACAGCGGGCCCCGCCGCCGGACCGGCTGGCTGATCGCGGTGGTCGGACCCCCGTCCACCGTGATCCCGACGTCCGCCGTGGCCCTGCCCTCCGCCGTCATTCCGCCCTCCGGAACGCCTGAACCATCAGGGTGACGGCCCGTGCCTGGTCCCGATTTCGATCGCTGCGGGCCTGCCAACGCTGGGTCAGGGCCTCCAGGTCCACCTGCAATTCGACCAGTTCGTCGCTGGTCAGGTGCAGGACGGCATCGTTGCTCGTGGTCCCACGGACCCATTCGGGAGACAACGTCGGTTCGGTCTCGAGGTAGGCCTCGAACCCGGCGAGGTAGCGCTGCATGATGGCCCGGCGCAGTTCCATGCTCGCGGCCCGTTGCTCTGGATCAGCCAGGGCTTGGGCGGTATCCCACGCCGTCATCGCATGCGTGGATCGCCACCAGCGCTCACGCTTGTCCCTGGCCAGTTCGGGTGCCTCTTCGACGAAGCCGAACTGGGCCAGCCTGCCGATGTGATAGCTGATCGATCCGGGCGCCTCATCTACGAGATCGCTGAGCATCCCGACGCTCTGCGGACCACGGACCCGCAACTCGCCCAAAATCCTCAGCCGCAGCGGATGTGCCAGCGCGCGCATCGCTCGAGGGTCGGTCAGTTGCCGCACTTTCGGATCCGACTTGATCGGGTTGGCCGTTGAGGCCGGTCTTTCTGGGGCATCACTCTGATCCATGTCTGCACGATAACTTCACAAGAAACCTTGTGCAATGTTTGTTGCTTACTGGCTGGCCGCCCCCTTGCTGCCGCCGGCTGGCCCGAGTGGGGCGATGTGGTTGCCAACACCCGCTCAGCGCTGGTCTCGGACGCGACCAACCAGGTATCATATGTTACTAAGCGGTAACTTAGTAGCGACGACGAGTACGGCGAAGGGACGGCCATGAGCCACTACCGGCACAATCTGCGAGACATCGAGTTCAACCTGTTCGAGATGTTCGGACGCGATCAGGTGCTGGGCACGGCTCCTTTCGAGGACATCGACGCCGACACCGCCCGGGAGACGCTCCGGGAGATGGCTCGGCTCGCGACCGAGGACCTCGCGCCGTCCATGATTGATTCCGACCAGAACCCCCCGGTGTTCGACCCGAGCACCCACAGCGCCACGCTGCCCGCGTCGTTCAAGAAGTCGTACCAGACATACATAGATTCCGGTTTCTGGGAACTCGGCCTACCGACCGAGATCGGTGGCACGCCGGCTCCATCCTCGCTTCGCTGGGCCTTGCTGGAGTTCATCCTCGGAGCGAACCCGGCAATCCACATGTATGCCTCGGCCTTCGAAATGGCCAATGTCCTCTACGCATTGGGGACGCCAGAGCAGCAGCAACTGGCGAAGATCATGGTGGAGAAGCGCTGGGGCGCCACCATGGTGCTGACCGAGCCGGATGCCGGATCAGACGTCGGTGCCGGCCGCACCAAGGCCGTGCAGGCTGCGGATGGCAGCTGGCAGATCAGCGGGGTCAAGCGCTTCATCACCTCGGCCGATCACGACATGACCGAGAACATCATCCACATTGTGCTGGCTAGGCCCGAGGGCGCCGGGCCCGGCACCAAGGGCCTGTCCCTGTTCATCGTGCCGAAGTTCCTGTACGACCCGAAGACCGGCGAACTTGGCGCCCGCAACGGCGCTTTCGTGACAAACGTCGAGGACAAGATGGGGCTCAAGGTGTCCACCACCTGCGAGCTGCGCTTCGGCGAGGTAGACGACATCCCGGCCGTCGGATACCTGGTCGGTGACGTCCACGATGGCATCGCGCAGATGTTCCACGTGATCGAAGGCGCCCGGATGATGGTCGGCACCAAGGCCATCGCCACCCTGTCCACCGGCTACCTGAACGCGCTCAACTATGCGAAAGAGCGGGTACAGGGCGCAGACTTGGCGCAGATGGCGAACAAGGCCGCACCGCGGGTGACGATCACCCACCACCCGGACGTCCGCCGCTCGTTGCTGACGCAGAAGGCCTACGCCGAGGGTCTGCGCGCGCTGGTCGTGTACACCGCCGTGCAGCAGGATTCGGTGAAGATCGCCGAGGCCGATGGCGGCCAGGATGAACTGGCGGAACGGCTGAACGACTTCCTGCTGCCGATCGTCAAGGGAGTCGGCTCTGAGCGGGCTTGGGTGCTTCTGGGCACCGAGAGCCTGCAGACCTACGGTGGATCCGGCTTCCTCAAGGACTACCCGCTTGAGCAGTACGTCCGAGACGCCAAGATCGACACCCTGTACGAGGGAACCACCGCGATTCAGGGCCAGGACTTCTTCTTCCGGAAGATCGTCCGGGACAAGGGCCAGGCGCTGGGGCACGTGGCTCAGCAGATCACCGAGTTCGCGAAGGCCGACTCCGGTGATGGCCGATTGGCCAAGGAGCGCGACCTCCTGCTGAAGGGCCTGGAGGATGTCCAGGGCATCGTCGGGCACATGGTCGGTGCGCTGATGTCCGCGGACGCCCGTCAGGAGGGGTCCGACCCGCGGAACATCTACAAGGTCGGGCAGAACACCACCCGACTGCTGCTGGCCGCCGGAGACCTGATCGTCGGCTGGCTGTTGCTGCGTCAGGCGGACGTCGCGATCACCGCGCTGCAGGGCGAGGTCAGCTCGGAGGACAAGCCCTTCTACCAGGGCAAGGTCGCAGCGGCGTCGTTCTTCGCCAAGCAGGTTCTGCCACGCCTGGCCGCTGAGCGAGCGATGGCTGAGGCGACGGACAACGAACTGATGGACCTCGACGAGGCCGCGTTCTGATCTGTACGGAGTGCTGATCGGCTCGGCCGGCTTACCTGCCGGCCGGGCCGATCATTTGTCAGGCTGAGAAGCTGTCAGGCTGAGGATCAATATCCGGGCGGCGGAGGGCCGTTGTGGTCACGTCGCTCGATCACCTCGGTGTGCGAGGTGTTGCTGCGTTGCCGGTTGAGAATCAGCGACAGGGCGATCGCCAACGCGCCCGCTGCCATGCAGATCCAGCCGATGGCCGTGAGGTCAAGGGCATCCACACGATCGCGGACGCCGAAGGCCAGAATGGCTCCGACCACGAGGAGAGAAATTCCGCCACCGATGTACATGTGATCAACCCTTCGTCTACGCACGTATCCGTGCCTTGCGAGTTTAGGATCGATGCCCGGTGATCCCCCCGCATGTCGAGATCACCGGCGGTTCGAGCAAGACCACGTTCTGTCGAGCCAGCGATAAGCACCGGTTGGCGGTGGTTCAGAACCGGTGACGAAGGTGAGAGATCTGGATCTCGACCAGCTTGTCGGCGAGTTCGGCAGCGGCAGCGGCGCTCTTCGGATGCTGGACCTGGATCCCGACGATTCTGTCGCCGATCTGGACCAGGGCGCGGCAGTAGTGCTGTCCCTTCAGGTCGGACGTCGTGGCCCACCTTTGTTCCCCCAACGGCTTAGACCCTGACGGGTCAGACGCAGAAATCTCGGGCGCAGACATCTCGGGCAAGGAGTGCGGCGTCTGCGAATCTCCCGCCGAACAGGCCTTGGCTGTTTTGACTGCAGCGGCGAAGGCGGGGGCGGCTTTCCCCGTCGCCCAACCGGTGACGGTCAGGCTCACCGAGAGATCGCCGGCCGCTCCCGGGTCGGCGGACCAAACCCAGCGCCGGCTGACAGCTGGCTTGAGCCCATGCTGAGCACCACCGCAAGGCTGCCCCTCGACCAGCAGGCCAGCGTCGCTCTCGGCGCCGGAGTCCACCACGAGGCCCGCCGGCAGCTCGGCAGGGTGGAAGGCGAACCCGTCCGGGATCGGGCGGGCGGGCGGCACGGCACGGTGCGCCATGGTCGGGCCCGAGCTCGATGGCAGCATCGCGGCTGCCGGCGCAACGGCGTCTTCTCCCACGTTGGCCACCTCGTACCCCACCGGAAGGGACACCACCAAGACTGCGGCAGCGGCCATGCCGACAATCCGCTGCTTGCGAATTCGCTGAGCCCGGCGCCGGCTGCCGTGCAACAGCATCTCGACGTCCACTCGGTCGAGGCCAACGCCAGCGTGCAGGGCTGAGTCAAGCCGTGCACCAAGCTCTTCGTCAGAGTCGTGGCTACCCATCGCAGCCCTCCTTTCAGCCTGGCATCGGAACCCGCAGGTCAGAACGCTCCCGTTGGGCAGACGCAACTCAACGGGCAGATGTTGCACGCATCGAGAAGAAATTTCCTGCCGTTGCGGGTGCGGCACCGCCGGGCGGCACGCCCGCCTCAGCGCAGCATGTCCGGTGTCTGCCAGGGCTCCCCCTCAACCGTGTGCGCCAGAAATGCGAAGACGGTCTCATACCAGATCTTCGCGTGCTGCGGTTTGAGCACCCAGTGGTTCTCGTCCGGGAACAGCAGGAACCGATGCTGCAAGACTCCGTCCGGATTCGAATCCCGCTCGGCCAGCTCGGCCCATAACCGCAGTGCCTCGCCGACCGGTACCCGGTAGTCGCGGTCCCCGTGGATCACCAGCATCGACGTCCGAATGCGGTCGACGAACAGGTGCGGGCTGTATTGCGCAGCCATCTCTGCTGTCATCTCCCGGCGCCAGTAATACGCGGCATCCGTAGTCGGGCCGAACTGATCCAGCGCCCACAACCCGGCGTGCGAGACGATCCCGCGGAATCGGTCGGTGTGCCCGGCGATCCAATTGACCAGGTAGCCGCCATACGAGCCACCCATCGCGGCGGTCCGAGCGGCATCGATGTCGTCGCGGGCCACGGCCGCGTCGGTGATCGCCATGGTGTCGGTGTAGCTCTCGGCTCCCCAGCGACCCCAGCTCCGCTTGATCGCCGCCAACCCGTACCCGGTGGAGAGGGCCGGATCGGGCAACAGGACGGCGTATCCCTGAGCAACGGCTAGCCACGGGTTCCAGCGCCATGACCAGCTATTCCACGATCCGAGCGGGCCGCCATGCACCCAGAGCAGGAGCGGGGCTGGATCCTGGGTCGAACTCCCAGCCGGCAACACCAGCCAACCGCGCACCTGGGCACCGTCGGCGGCACTAGCGAGGACCTCGGTGACCGCGCCCGGGACTGTCGGATCGGCCACCGGGCTCGGGAGCCGGATCGGTTGCTGATCCGGTGCGGTCGGATCGATCCGGACGGGCGCGGGTGGGGCGCTGATCGAGGCCCGTAGCGCGTACAGAGAACCGCCGTCCCGGGACAACTGGAGGTCGGTATACGCGGCGTCATCGCCCGTCAACCGAACGGCAGTACGGCTGTCCAGGTCAATCCGCCAGATCGGGGACCGGCCCCGATCGTCGCCGGTGACCAGTAGGGCACCACCGTCCGGCGTCCAAACCGGTGTGGACGCCGGCCACCTGTCCCAGTCTGGTGCTACGTCGTGAACCGCACCGCTGTCCAGGTGCAGGACACAGAGCCGGAGGTCGGGCGGGCTGTCCGGAGTCGAACGGCGCTCACGGGTGACCGCGACCATGCTCGCGTCGGGGGAAAACACTGGCGAGCCATATTCGACGCTGGGATCGTCGAGCAGCACGCGGCGAGAGCCGTCTTTCAGCTCGATCAGCATCAGCACCTGGCGTGCCGAACCGCCGGCTTCGGCTTGCTGCCAACTGACCACCACGCTGGTGCCATCCGGGCTGACGTCCCACTTGCTTTCGCTGCCGATCGCCGCGCCGACGTGCCCGGTGAGATCGCGCAATTCGAGCGGTGTGTCGCCGTCCAAAGTGCCCACGAACAGGCGATCCCGATCCGGCCCGAGATCGGTGTCCCAGTACCGAACTGGGTAAGAATCGTGCAGGACTGCAGTCACCTTGTGGTCCTTGCGGGTCTTGCGCCGTTCGGCGTCCTCCTGCACCGTCTCGGCGGATGGCAGGGTGGCTGAGGCGAGAACCAAAGTCCCGGCCTCCCGTGCGACGGCCACCGTTCCGATCCCGCCCGGGCGGGTGGCCAGCGGTCGGGCCTCGCCGGACCCGGCAGGCAGCAACCACAGCGAGGCAGGGGTGTCTTCGGCGGGTGCTTTGTCCGGATCCGGCCGGGCCGAGGTGAAGATCAGTGAACCGTCGGGCAGGAAGACCGGATCCGACTCGCTCTTCTGGCCCCAGGTGAGCCTCTGTGCCGGGCGGTCGCCGGCCGGGTCTACCTCCCAGAGCGAATTGACATATGCCGCCTTCTTCTCGTCGAGGGTTGCGACCGAAACCACCAGCCGGGAACCGTCGGGTGACAGCGCCAGGCCGGAGACGCGACGCAGAGCGAGGTAGTCGTCCAGGTTGGTGAAAGGGTTGCTCGTCGGATTCACGGTTCTGTCCTACCATCCGGCGCCGACAGAACCGGATACTTCGGGCGGGTAAATGGAGCCGGAGACGCGCCCTAGGCGCGGGGGCGGCCTGAGAGTTTGGCCAGCATCGCGTTGTACTGCTCCAGTTCGGCGTCGCCGTCCCGGTCTGCGGCTCGGTCCTGGCGCTTGGCATCTCGCTCGTCCGAACGGGACCATTGCACGGCAAGCACCAGGGCGAGCAGGAGGGTCGGTACCTCGCCGATCCCCCAGCCGATCCCGCCACCGAACTGCTGGTCAGCCAGCAGGCCACGGCCCCAGGTTCGACCCAGCGAGCCGAAGAAGTCCGGCTGCAGCACCGTGGTGCCATTCATCAGCGCCAAGAAGAAGAACGCATGGAAGGCCATCGTCGCGAACAGCAGAATCAGCCGCAGCGGGTACCCGATCCGGTTCGGGCCGGGGTCGATTCCCACCAGCACCCAGGCGAACAGGTACCCGGCGAGCAGGAAGTGCACTTGCATCAGTTCGTGGCCGAGGTGGGTGGTCAGGGACAGCTCGAAGAGATCCGAGTAGTAGAACAAGACCAGGCTGGCGGCGAAGATCACGGCCGCGATCGGCGGAAAGGCCAGCACCTTCGTCAGCCCGGATCCGAGGACCGCAAGGATCCACTCGCGGGGCCCCCGGGTTCCGTCGGTGCGCGCCGGAAGCACCCTCAGCGCCAGCAGGATCGGACCACCGAGCGCGAGCAAGGGGGGAACCACCATGGTCAGCATCATGTGCATCACCATGTGCCCGCTGAACGTCATCCGGCCGTAGACCGCCGGACCACCGCAGGTGACATAGATCAGCATGGCCAGTCCGAGCAGGAAAACCAGGGTCCGCAGCACCGGCCAGCGATCTCCCCGGACCTGCAGACGACGGACGGCGACCAGGTAGCCGACGGCGGCGAGCCCGGCGATCAGCAGCCAGAGGAGATCGGGCTGCCATGAGGCCAGCCATCGGGACGCAGTCGGCGGCGGCGGTAACGGGTATCCGGTAATCGATTCGGCCAGGTCGGTGGTCCGCTCACCGACGGCCGGCGGTGGGGTCCGCGACAGCGCGGCGGCCAGGCCGAATGCGACTCCCATCACCGCCAGCTCGACGGCCGCCAGCTGGGCGAAGGCATACCGGCGTCCGGCCTCCAGTTCGCCGAGGGTGTGGGCGCGGTGCCAGTATCCGGCTCCGCCGAGCAGAACCAGGGCGGCGGTCTTGCCAATCAGCAGCAGACCGTAATCGGTGTTCAACCCGTTCCAGCCACCGAGCCGAGGCCACGCATTGATCACCCCGGAGAGCGAAACCGCCGCAAAGGCCCAGCCGGCCAGGACCGAGTAGCGCTTCACCGTCGCAGTGTTGCTCGGCCCGGACAAGCCGGGCCCGAGCAGGAGCAGAGCAGCCAGTCCGCCCACCCACACCGAGGCACCGAGCAGGTGCACTCCCAAGCTGGTGACGGCGGTCTCGTGATTGGCGCTGGTGTTCGAATGCCCGTTCAGCGCGGTCGGGATCAGGGCAGCCATCGCCGCCACCGCCAGCAGGCCGGCCGATCGGATTCGGGTCGCCCCAGCCGCCAGCAGGCCGATCGCGCCAGCCGCGAGCGCTGTGCTGCCGAGCGCCTGACCAAACGCGAAGTCGCGGGCAAAAGAGACCAACCCGGCGCCGAACCCGGCGCCTCCCGGCGACCTCCCCAGCGTCTCGGAAAGACTGAAAACCAGCAGGATGAGGTGCGTTACCGCCCACAGCGTGGCCGTCCCGGCGGCCAGCATCAGCGCCGGTCGATAGGCCTGCCCGGCCTTGTCGACCGGCAGCGCGACCGCCGCCAGCAGCAGCGTCCCCACGGTGAGGGCGGCCGCCAGGTCGGCGATCACCCGGGTCGCGACGAGTCCCCAGCGCACGAGGGAACCAGGATCTCCGATCAGGGTCGGCGCGATCGCCCCGGAAAGCGCCGCAGCGGCCAGCCCGGTGCAGACCGCCAGCACCGCCACGACGACGATGACGGCGATGTGGAGTTTGAACGCCTCCGTGTCGTTGGTCTTCGTTCGCTCAGCGACACTCATCGCAACCGCCGATCGGCTAGGACGGGGAAAGTCTCGCGCCAGGCGGTGATTTGGGCGATGTCGAGGTCGACGATCAAGACTTCCTCGCCGGCCCCCGCCTCGGCTAGTACCTCACCGGTGGCCGAAACCACCTGGCTGTGCCCGCCCATCGCCACGCCAGCATGGGTACCGCCGGTGTTGCATTGGATGACGGCGCACTGGTTCTCGACGGCCCGGGCTCGACCGAGCAGGGTCCAGTGCTCAACCCGGCGAGCCGGCCACGCGGCAGGGATCACGAAGACCGTCGCTCCGGCGTCGAGCAAACCCCTGAACAACTCAGGAAAACGCAGATCATAGCAGGTTGCCAGGCCGAGCCGGACGGCACCGGAACTTGCATCGGCACCGACAAAGAGGTCCGCGGTGACCAGTTCGGTCCCGGCCTCGATCAGCGTTGGCTCCCCGGCAGCGAAGCCGAATCGGTGGATCTTGCGATAGGTGGCTCGGACCACGCCGTCCGGCCCGATCAGCACGGAGGTGTTCCAGCGGCCTCGCCCTTGCGGGCCCAACGCTGCTGCTTCGGTTCCGGGTGGCGCTTGCTCCAGGATCGAGCCAGCGTGCACGGTAGCCCCGGCCTTCCGGGCGGCCTGCGCGATCGCCGTGACGGTCGGGCCGTCGATCGATTCCGCTGCCGCCGTCCAACCGCGATAACCCATCCCGGTCGGTGCCCACAGTTCGGGGAGCACCACGAGATCGGCGCCGCTCTGGGCCGCGACCAGGTCGGCAACGCGCTCGACCCGGGCGGCGACTGGTTCGTCGTCGCCGTAAGCCACCTGGAGCAGATGCACCCGCATATGCGGCAGCGTACTTCCGCCCGGGTGGTGATGCCTCCGCCGGGGAGTCAATATAAAGATGCCAGTGACAACTAGTTGTGTGTAACATCCTTCTGTGGAGAATTCAGATCCGCCGAACACCGGCCCCGAGCGGGTCGAACTGAGCCATGAGTTCATCCGCTATCACCGCGTCGTCCACACGCTGCGCACTCAACTCGCCGATGTCCTCCCGGCCGGACTCGATCCGGCTGCTGCCCAACTTCTTGCCTGGCTGGCCAAACAGGGGCCCTGCCGGCAGGCCGAGCTGGCCGAGAACACCTTTCTGGACCCGTCGACGGTCAGTCGCCGAGTCAGTCAGCTCGTCCAGCTCGGACTGGTCGAACGCCGCGCCGACCAGGTGGACGGCCGCGCCGTCCAGCTCTTGCCGACCGCTCTCGGCCGAGAGTTCTTCAGCACGATCGTCAAACGCCGAGAAGAAATCTTGCAGCAAGTGCTCGCCAATTGGTCCCGCACCGAGGTGGCGGAGCTGAGCGGCCTCTTACGCAAGTTCAACGACGACTTCGAGACCTACCGATCCCAGTCGGGTGTGCCGGCCACGGCCCTCGCACCGCCGACCGACTGAGCAAAACCGGCCCCGCGGCTTCGCCCTCTTGCACCGCTTAGGAGAACCATGTCCACCCTCGAGCCCTCCGCGGGCCAGGTCATTCCCAGTGGGGATACCAGCCCGGGAGCCGGCGCCACCACAGAACTGTCGCACCGTCAGATCCTGGTGATCCTCAGTGGCCTGCTGCTGGGCATGCTGCTCGCCGCGCTCGACATGACCATCGTCTCGACGTCCATCCGGACCATCGCGGACGACCTGGACGGACTGAGCATCCAGGCCTGGGCCACCACCGCCTACCTGATCACTTCCACCATTGCGACGCCGCTCTACGGCAAGCTCTCCGATCTGTATGGTCGGCGACCGTTCTTTCTGCTGGCCATCTCGCTCTTCGTGATCGGTTCAGTGCTCTGCACGCTGGCCACCACCATGTATCAGCTGGCCGGATTTCGGGCCTTCCAGGGCCTTGGCGCGGGTGGGCTGTTCTCCCTCGCGCTGGCGATCATCGGCGACATCGTCCCGCCTCGGGAACGGGCCAAGTACCAGGGCTACTTCCTCGCCGTGTTCGGTACCTCCAGCGTGCTCGGCCCGCTGGTGGGTGGCTTCTTCGCAGACCAGAGCAGCATTCTTGGGATCACTGGCTGGCGTTGGGTGTTCCTGATCAACGTGCCGCTCGGAATCGTCGCGCTCGTCGTCGTCGCCCGGGTGTTGCGAATCCCCCACACCCGGCGCGATCACAAGATCGACTATTCCGGTGCGCTGGCTCTGACCCTCACCCTGGTGCCTCTGCTCCTGGTCGCCGAGCAGGGACGCAGTTGGGGTTGGACGAGCGGGCGGTCGATCACCTGCTACCTGATCGGCGTCCTCGGGTTCGCGTGGTTTATTTTCGCCGAGCGGCGAATTGGGGACGACGCCCTGCTGCCGCTGCGGTTGTTCCAGCGCAAGACCTTCAGCATCGGCTCGATCCTCAACCTGATCATCGGCATGGGGATGTTCGGCGGACTGGCCGCGCTGCCGCTCTACCTGCAGATCGTCAAGGGACACACCCCCACCGAGGCCGGTCTGCTGATGCTGCCGCTGACCGCCGGGCTGATGAGCGGATCGATCATCTCCGGCCAGTTCATCTCCAAGACCGGCCGGTACAAGATCTTCCCGATCGCCGGTTCGTTCCTGTTCACCGTCGGCATGCTGCTCCTGAGCACGATCCACGTGGACACGTCCCTGGCCTTGGTCAGCGGCTACGCGATGGTGTTCGGGCTGGGGCTCGGCTTCAACATGCAGACTCTGGTGCTGGCGATCCAGAACTCCGTCCCACCGCAGGACATGGGCGTGGCCACGTCGTCGGCCACCTTCTTCCGACAGATGGGCGGAACGCTCGGTACGGCGGTATTCCTGTCGGTCCTGTTCGGCAGCGTGGTGGGCAACCTCAAAGAGGCCTTCGCGGCCGCCGCCAAGACGCCAGCCTTCCAGCAGGCGCTGGCCGACCCGGCGGTCACTGGCAACCCGGCCAACCAGCCGGTCCTGGCGATGCTCAAAAGCGGAGCGGCGTTCCCGATCGATGACTCGTCATTCCTCGACAAACTCGATCCCCGGCTGGCCCGACCCGTGCTGGAGGCCTTCGCGAACTCGATGGATCTGGTGTTCACCATCGGTGCTGGCGTGTTGGCCATCGCCTTCGTCGTATCGTTCTTCCTGCCGGAAGAGAAGCTACGCACCCAATCCGGACTTCAGGCCCGAGAATCCGAGGAAGCCGCGACGGCCGCCAAGGCCGAACGCGATGCCACGGACAGCGAAGCCGCGGGTGCAAAAGCACACAACCAGGACGCTGCTGACTCAGGTTCGACGGCAATCATCCGTTAAGGCGAATAATGCGACGCCAATCCGGCGTACGGACCGCAGCGTTTGCCCATAACCCCACAGTCCGTGGCAGGATTCCGCCATCATGCAGCTGCTTATCAAGATCGTCGTCAATGCGGTAGCCATCTGGGTGGCAACTGCGGTCGTGCCCGGTGTCGTGGTCTCGCAAGGAGATGCCAGCCTCGGCCGCAAGATCGTCACCTTGCTTGTGGTCGGCGCGATCTTCGGTGTCGTCAACGCCGTGATCAAGCCGATCGTCAAGCTCTTCTCGCTGCCCTTCTACGTGCTCACTCTTGGACTTTTCGCCTTCATCGTGAACGCCTTGATGCTGATGTTGGTCTCCTGGCTCGCGGAGCAACTGAACATCTCGTTCCATATCGACGACTTCTTCTGGTCTGCTATCGGTGCCGCCGTAGTCGTCACGCTCGTCAGCATGGTGCTCAACCTGGTGCTGCCTGACAACGATTGAGCACCCGTCCGGACGGCGACGAGGGGTTTCGATAGGCCGGAAGTAGTCCAAGCACGCCCGGTGAAAGGCCGCTCGTCCGAGTCGTGCGAGGATCGGATCGTCGAGAATCGCGCGATGCAACCCATTGCTCGGGCCTTTCGGGAGCCGTGATCAGCGATGGTGATCTGCGGAGTCGGAGTAGGGGGTTGCCGTGGACGACGAGCAGAGGCCCTGGTGGACTCGTCCGCCGGAGCCAGGGTCTGATCCCCAATCTGAATCTGAGCCCGAATCTGAGGCTGCCCTCCCACCCCCATCCGCCGCCGCTCCGCCGGCCGACCGCACGGTTGTCACCTTCGTGCCGCCCAACTACACCCGGCCGGAAACGGAACCCGAACTGCCGCCGCCGCGGCCGCCCAAACCGATCGTCCGCCGGGTCGCCGTCACCCCACCGCCGCCACCGCCACCGCCGCCGCCGCTGGTACGGACTGTCGGTCAGGATCCGAGGGACGCTCGGACCGAGAACTTGCCGCCGGTCGCCGATAGCATCTTCGCCACCTTCGGGAGCCCGCAATCGGGAAACCGGCGTGCCTCCCAGCCCATCCCCGGCCGCGCCGGCCGCGCCGGCCGCGCCGGCCGCCAGCAGGCCACCGGGCCCGATCCGGCAGCCGAGTCGCTCGACGGACCGCACCGGGTGGCGGGATTGCTGCCGCACGTCACATTGCCGGAACCTCGTGTGCTCATGCTGGGTGTGGCCGCCGCTCTGGTGACCGTACTGATTGTGGTAGTCGTCCTGCTCAACGGCAGTAAGACGGCGGACGACAAGGCCAAGATCCCGACGGCCGCCCCCACCGCGACGGCCGGCGCGGAGGCCATTGCCGGCAAGGTGCCAGACGGGCTGAAGCAGGTCAGTAGCGTCGACGCCGCCGCCCAGCTGCTGAAGGTAGACCAGGGTCCCGGCGGTTCAATCGTGGAGGCCTGGGGCTGGAGCGACAAGAACGGCCGCAACCTCGTGGTGACGTCGATCGCCTCAGCCGGGGGCGACAAGCGAACGTTGCGCGTGGTCCATATCGCCGGGCTCGACGGTAAACCACGCACGCTGCGGGTGATGAAGGATCCGCGCCTGCCCGCCGATTGCGAGGGCAGCGGAACTGCTGGGTTCACTCCGAAGGCGCTGATCGTGCGAGATCTGGACGGCGACAACCTCGCCGAGGTGATCAGTGGTTGGACCTCGCGCTGCGGTGGCAAGGAGGCCAGAAGCCAGATCCGGCTGGCCTTGATCACTGACGGAAAGAAGTACATCCTCCGAGGTCAAGGCGTCCTCGGGACGGTCGGCACCTTCACGCCATCGCCAGGCGCCGCGCGGTGGCCGGACAATTACCTGAAGGTGCTCGCCGCTCAGTACCGCAAGCTTTACGGCTGAAGCCCCGGCTTACGCCTCCTCACTCCCGCGATCATGCACGGTTACCCTCCAGTTTGGCGCGCGCTCGCTACAACGACCGAATTGGGGATCATGGGCCGTTCTTGCATGCACTGACACTTGGTCAGGCGGCGAGGCCGGACAGCAGGTGAGCGCCGGGCAACGCGATCAGCGC
>JANNPJ010000702.1:0-20036 GCA_031400005.1 Kineosporiaceae bacterium
GGAGCGGGTGCGGGGCAGGGCGATCGATAGCCAGCCGAGATGGACGGTGGCCCGGGCATTGAGGCGGTGGGTGGTGGCGTGGGTGAGAGCGATGGCGTCGGTGAGTTCTTCGGGTGCGGGGCCGATTTGGGCCTGGGCCAGCTTGAGCAGGTCGGGCACGGTGGAATGCAGGCCACCGGCGCCAGCGAGGGCAGCCAAGTGCCAGCGCGGCCGCGGCCGGCCGGCGCGGGAGTGACCGATGGCTAGTCGTCCGGTGCGTTCGGAGTCGAGGACCACAGAGGTATCGGTCATGCCGAGAGGCCGGCAGATCTCGGTCTGGATGAGCTCGTCATAGTCGGTGCCTGCGCGTCGGGCCAGGGCGAGTCCAAGCAGACCAGCGCCGAGGTTGGAGTAGTGGAAGCGGGTTCCGGGCACCGACCGCAGGCGGGTGCGCCGTAACCCGTCCAGCAGGATTTCCCCCGTGCAGCCGGCGTAGGGGTCCAATCGGAACAGGCCCTGCGGCAGCAGGCCTTTCGGCAGCCTGGGCAGCCCGGAGGTGTGGCACGCCAGGTGCGCCAGCCTGATGACCTCAGCACCGCGTTCGGGGACCGCGATGTCGCGGGGCAGCAACTCCTTTACGGGTTGGTCCAGGTCCACGTCGCCACGCACGGCGAGTCGGGCCAGAGCCAGGGCGGTGAACGTCTTGGTGATGGAACCGATCTCGAACAGCGTGTCGGGGTCTGCACCGTGCAGTGCGTACTGCCCACCCCGCACGGCGCCCACTGTGACGACGCCACCACGTCGGGTGCCGAGCCGCTTCGCGGTGTGTTGTACCAGGTCTTTCAGAACCGAGGCCATGGTCGTCAGTCCTCGGCCCGGCCGAAAAGCCGTCGGCCGCCATACTTCTTGTGCACAGCCTGCTTCGAGACCCCCAGCGCGCCGGCGATTTGCGTCCACGTCACACCCGCTACGCGCGCTCGGTGCACCAGGATCTCCTCCTGCCCCTCCAGGCGGTGACGCAGTGCGGCCGCCACACGCAGTCCCTCGAGCGGGTCGGCGTTCTCGGTGATCGACGAAATATCAACTCCAGTCATGCGTCAACCTTAGTTGACTTTCAACTTCATCGTCAACCTTGGTTGACGGTCGTCGTTGAGATGTCAGCGACCTACCAGCAATCGCCAGGGCCGAGCTACCCGCGTCCTCCGGCCTCGACGCCGTTATCAGCCAGATAGACGAATTGGCAGCACTTTTCGCTCCCTCGTAAGCCAGGTGTGACCGGCGAGCCACTGAGCAAGCCGCTTTCGTCGTCCGGTTTCCTGCGGCGTCACCCGCTGGTGGTGAGGACTTGTGGGCCGTCCGCAGTGATCGCGACAGTGTGCTCGCTGTGGGCACCGCGGCTGCCGTCGGCACTGCGCAGGGTCCAGCCGTCGGGATCGACCCGGTAACCGTCGTCACCGCCGGCCAGGAACCAGGGTTCGATCGCGATCACCAGGCCGGGGCGCAGGCGCAGACCGCGTCCGGCGCGTCCGGCGTTCGGGACCGATGGTGGCTCGTGCATCGAGTGACCGACGCCGTGGCCGCCGAAGTCGGTGTTGATGCCACAACCGGCGGCCCGTCCGATCAGTGCGATGGCTGCGGAAATGTCCCCGATGGTGGCGTCCACCTGAGCGGCCTCGATGCCGGCGGCCAGAGCCTCCTGGGTGGCGTCGATCAGCCGCTGGTCGGTGCTGCTGCCGGTGCCGACACAGAGCGAGATCGCTGCATCCGCAGCCCAGCCGTCGAGCACCGCGCCGCAGTCGATGCTGAGCAGATCACCGTCACGCAGCTGGTATTCGGTGGGCAGGCCGTGCAGTACGGCGTCATTGACCGACGTGCAGATCACCCCGGGAAACGGGGTAGGCGCGAAGCTGGGCTGGTAACCCAGGAACGGCGAGGAGGCACCGGCCGCGGAGAGCACGTCCCGGGCCACCCGATCCAGCGCGCTCAGCCGGACCCCGGGACGGGTGGCCGCTCGGACCGCGGCCAGAGCGTCGGCCACGACCGTGCCGGCCGCGCGCATGGCTTCGATCTCACCGGGTGATTTGAACTCGATCATGAGTTCCTCCATCGGGATAACTATCCCGGTATTAGTATCACGGCATGGTGCGACCAATGCTCACTCCCGAAGAACGTGACCGCGGACGCCGTCTGGGAGCGATGCTGCGCGCGGCTCGAGGTCCACGCAGCATGATCGAGGTGGCGGCTGCCTCCGGGGTGCCGGTCGAGACGCTGCGCAAGATCGAGGCAGGGCGGATTCCGACGCCGGCCTTCTTCACCGTCGTTGCCCTGGCCACTGCCCTGGACTTGGCCCTGGACGAGTTGGCCCAGCTCACCGCCGTGCCGACGGCCGAACATCCGGCCGCTCGCTCAGCCTGACCGCACTGCCGCTGGCCCCGCGGCTCGTCGCACCCGGTCAGTCCGGCTGTGCGAGCGGGTCGGATGGCTCGAACACCGGTGGACGATAAGCCTGAACAATTCCGGTCCCCGGTTGGAACCCAAGCCGGCGGTAGAGACGGCCCGCCGGATTGGTAGCCCCGGTGACGATGACCCACTGGCGGCACCCTCGCTCGCCCGCCCAGCGCGCCGCCAGCCCGAGCAGATGCGCGGCCAGCCCGCGGCGTCGATGATCGACGTCGGTGTCAACGCTCTGATAGCGAGCGATGCTGCCGCACCGGACGATCCCGAGCTCGGCGACCAGTGCGTCCCCGGCGAAGGCCCCGAAGAATGCCGCGTCACCCCGGTCACACAGCGCCCGGCGAGTCTGAATCTGCGCTCGTACGAACCGTTCGTGTGCCCGCGGCTCGTACTCGGCCGTGCGCTTGTTCTCCTGGATCGCTCGAAGCACTGAGTGCTCCCAATCCGTTCCGTCGAGACGGCGTGCCGTGTACTCCGGTGCCAGAGGCGTCTGCAGCGGCAGCCGGTCGACGCTGAGTACGTCGTCCAGTTCCGGGAACATGCCCTGTTCGGCCCAGGCGTTCCGGTCGGCAGGCATCCGGGTCAGGCCGATCGCCACCCACGTCGCCTCCGGAAAGGCCAGGTGGAAGGCATCGACCCAGCGGGGCGCATCGTCAACCAAGCTTTCGTCGGTGACGAATATGCAGTTACCCCAATGGAATTCAGGGTTGTGCGGGGATCGAACCACGAGGTGATCGTCGTGGTCCTCGATCGTGGATCCGGTGTGTCGCAGGATAGCCAGATCCGTCTGCCAGCCGAGCGATACCTCATGCATGACCCGACGTTAGCGGCCCGCTCCTCTGCCTCGCCTGGTCGCGCAGGCGGAAAACCCAGCCAGGCAACGTGGGCGGTGGCTTCGCGAACCTCGACGCGGACCTGACGACGCGGCCCTTGCTGGCGGACGTGCTGGCGGTCGGCGGACTGGTGCGGACTCAGGTGCCCGGATGTCGCAGGTATTGCTCGGTGTCTGCCGCAGGTCAGGCGGGCGAGCGAGGTGATCAGGTGTTCGGAAATCCACGTATCGCATCAGATTACATATTTACACCGCACCGATTGATCGGGATTACTTGCCACGACCATTGTGATCAACAAGTCAATACTGGCACAATCGAACATATGAACGATTCGACGACCGGCCAGCGCAGTGTCCGGGCCACCGGGCACAGTGTCCCCGACGTCGTCCCCGCATCTACGACCTCGACGACGACACCTACAAAGACCACGACCGCGATGAACGCAACGACAACGACAACCCCAGCGACAACCCCAGCGACAGTCGCCTGCAACTGCCCCCCGACTTCTACACCCGCATCAAGAACCTACCCAAACCCAAAGACGGCGACCCACCACCCTTCTGATGACCATGAGGCTCGTGAAGGTCATCGAGATCGGGGGTCGCGACCTTCGCGTCTGCTAATAGCGAGACGTTTTCCCGACGACATATCCTCGTGTCAGTCTCGTCGATCGGCCTTCCCAGGCCCCAATCGCGCGTGAGGCCAGATCGGCATCAGCGCTTGTGGCCAGATCAGCACGTGAGGCCCGATCAACCGGGGACCCGATCAACCGGGGACCCGATCACCACCAACAAGCCTCCGATCAGCGCCTGAACACCCGGCGTCCGAAGCCTCGGATGTTACCGTCGGATCGTGAACCGGCAGGAGCTCGAGAACCTCGCTCACCTACGCCGCGCCCGGGATCTGATCGACCGCGAGTACGCCAAACCGCTCGACGTCCCAACCATGGCTCGCAAGGCGCTCATGTCGCCCGCACATTTCTCCCGTCGGTTCCGCGCGGCCTACGGAGAGACGCCGTACAGCTACCTGATGACCCGAAGAATTGAGCGTGCAATGGCGTTGCTGCGGGCCGGCATGAGCGTCACGGACGCGTGCATGGCGGTCGGCTGTACCTCCCTGGGCTCGTTCAGCTCACGGTTCTCCGAGATCGTCGGGGAAACCCCGACGGCATACCGGAATCGTGAGCACCCTGCGGTCAACGCCATGCCTGCCTGTGTTGCGAAGACGGACACACGCCCGGCCCGGAACGGATCGAGCAGGATCGAAGAAGCGGCCAGGGAAGCTGCTGAATAAAGTTGCGGCCATGACAATTGCACTCCAGTACTGCAACATCACCGTGAACGACGTCGACGAGTCGATCGCCTTCTACAGCGACGCGCTCGGCCTCCAGGTGCGCAACGACGTGCCCTCCGGCGGATACCGCTGGGTCACGCTCGGTAGCGACGCTCAGCCCAACCTCGAGATCGTGCTTTCTGTGCCGCACGCCGGCCGCTCGCAGGCCGACGGTGACACGCTGCAGGAACTCCTCACCAAGGGGGTCCTGCCGATGATGGTGTTCCGCTCCGATGACGTCGATGCGACCTTCGAGAAGGTCCGTGCTTCTGGCGCGGAGGTCCTCCAGGAACCCATCGACCAGCCCTGGGGCCCGCGCGACTGCGCGTTCCGGGACCCGTCGGGCAACACCGTTCGGATCGCGCAGGCGCCGAAGTCCTAACCCCATAGCCGTACCTTTTACGTGTTACCGGCCGGCAGGGCGAGCCGTACGTGCCGGTGCGAGACCCCGGCGATGAACGTCTGCTCGTCACTGATCGTGAACCCGAGCCGCCGGAAGATCGGCACCGACGTTGCCTGCGCGTCGGCGACAACCTCGTCAAAGCCCTTCGCAGCCGCGACCTCCACGAGACCCTGGATCAGGTGCTGCCCGACGCCACGGCCGCGGAACTCCGGGAGAACAGCGACTCGCTGCAGGTGGGTCCCGTCCAGTCGGGCGACTCCGACCGCCCGGCCTGCTGCGGAGGCGACGATGTGCCAGCACTGTGGGTCGCGTCCATCCAGGTCCAGGGCGGCAGCGATGCCCTGCTCGTCCTGGAACACGGCGCGCCTGATCGCGGTGCTGGCTTCCTCGGCGGCTGACCATTCCAGTAGTTCAGTCTCGAAATCCACGCCTGATCCTCTCTCCGGGCTCCCCAATCTCGTGAGTTGCCTGGATCTGCAAACCTTTGACTGAAGGCAATCATCGACGATGACACCGAAGCCTGCCGGTATTCGGGCGGGTCACAGCTTTCGCTTCCTGGTTTCGGTCTGGTCGCATGTCCACCGCCTGTCCTCCACCTGCTGTTGGCCTTCCATGCGGTACGTTCTGGTTCGCCCGCTCCTTCCCCGGGTGCACGTGCAGTTGCATCGCGTGCACCCGGCGGGCGGGTCCAGTCGTTTTGGTCTGCGTGTCCTCGCCTCCTGCGTTTCCTACAGCCTTGCCCGTCTAGGTTTTCATCTGGCCTCCGTTCTCATCCGGCGTTGATTCTCATCGGGCGCTGGTTCGAGAATGAGAGACGGTCGGCGACGAACCGAAGTTGGACGGCCGCGATACTGCCTGCCAGGCCAGTTGCGTGGCTAGGGCGCAGCCAATCGCTAGCACGAAAGCGGGGCCTGTCCCGGTCGGCCGGATCAGCATGGCCACGGTGAAGCAGAACACCGAGAAACCGAGCAGCCCGCGAGGAATTCCTCGCAACAGATGTACCGTGGCCGCCGATCCTCGTTGTGCCAACACGAATCCGGCCACCACACTCGTCGCGATGGGAAACGGCGCTAACACGCCAGTCACGCTCGGTCCCACGGTGCTGGCGACCGTAGTGACTGTCAGCACGAGTGCCGCTGTGGCAGCCGCTCTCCCGGGAAGGTCCCACCACGGCCACTCTGCTGGGACTGGTGTCGCGTCGTGCTGTGCTTCGGCGTCATTCGGCGGCAGAAGCAAGGCCGCCGCCTCGTTGTCCGGAGGCAGCAGCCCGGTCACCGCGTCGTCCGCAGGCAGCAGCCTGGCCACCGTCCACGCCGACCCCAGAACCACGAGCAGGCCCAAGCCGGGATGAATGGTCAAGCGCGACAACACCACATCGGCAGCCAGACAGGAAACCCACGCCGCCACCAGCGCACCCAGCCACCACATCGCCCGAGATGCCCACGCCAGTACCAAGGTGAACAGAGCAAGCGACACCAGCCCCAACAGTGCCGACGATGCAGCTCGGGCCCCGAACGCCGTCCCGTGCTCAATACAGGTGATCAACAAGATCGGCCCGGCCACGATCGGCAGCGCCACGAGCATCCCCGCTACTGGTGGCCCCCAGCGTCGTCCTGCTAGCGATGAACCCACCACGAGCGCAGGCGCGAGCAGGAGTTTCAATAGGAGCGTCACCGAAGCAGCTTAGGAGAGACCGCACGAGTTGCTGATCTCGGGTCGGTCGTCGATGGCTCGCGCAAGAACTCCGTGGGCGGCTCCGCTTCGGTGGGCCGAAAGCGCTGAAGTGGGATAGGCATGAGCCTTCATCGATCATGCTGAGTGAGGACGTCGCCGTGCCGGTTTGGTTGGCCGCCGCACGTTGGGGTCTGGTTGGTGGTGCCGCGCTCGTGCTGGGCGCGCTGGTGGCCTGGTTCGTGCAGGTTCCCGCGCGAATTGTGGCCAGCATCATGGCCTTCGGTGCCGGTGTACTTATTTCCGCGCTCGCGTTTGAGTTGATTGACGACGCCGAACGCACCGGCGGCCTCGGCCCGACCGCTGCCGGCTTCCTCGGCGGCGCTCTGGTCTACGTGGCCGCGAATGTTCTGCTGGCCCGGCGGGGAGCTCGCCACCGCAAACGCTCCGGTGATCAGCAACCGTCGGAACAGCAAGACCAAGGCAGTGGCGCGGCGATCGCGGTCGGTGCGCTGTTGGACGGCATCCCAGAGTCGGTTGTGCTCGGGCTGTCTCTGCTCGGCGGGAAAGGCGTAGGGGTAGCGGTGCTGGCTGCGATCTTCATCTCGAACGTCCCCGAGGGTCTGTCCAGCGCAGCAGGAATGAAGCGGGCCGGACGGAGCGCAACGTACGTCTTCGGCGTCTGGGGTGGGATCGCGCTCGTTAGCGGACTAGCTGCCCTCTTTGGCTACCTGATGCTGCAGGATGCCTCCGCAGCCACGATCGCGGTGATCACCGCAGTAGCAGCGGGGGCGATCCTGGCGATGGTCGCCGACACCGTGATTCCGGAGGCGTTCGAGCGAACGCATGCTCTGACTGGCCTGATCACCACGGTCGGCTTCCTCACCGCGTTCAGCATCGATCGTTTCGGCAATTAGATCGATCGTTTCGGCAATGAAAGCGTCTGGCAGGAGGCCTCGGACGCGCATAGTCCACGCGCAAAGTCCACAGGGGCCCGAGCGAGGGGTCAGCGCCCACCGATGACGTTGACGGCTCAGGTGGGTAATCGGTTGATGGCGTGCTCGCCGGTGGCCCAGAGATGTTGGACGGCGTACGCGCGCCATGGCCGCCAGGCTGCCGAGCGCTCGTTGAGTTCCTTGGCTTTGGCCGGCAGCCCCAGCTTCTCGGCGGCGATGCGGATGCCGAGATCGGTGGCGACGAAAGCATCCGGGTCGCCCAGCGCTCGCATGGCGATCGATTCGATCGTCCACGGCCCGATTCCCGGGATCTCCGACAGCTGGGCACGGGCTTTCGCCCAGTCTCCCCCGATCCCGAGATCCAGTTCATCTGCTGCCAAAGCCGAGATCAGCCCTAGCAGAGTGGCTCGTCGACTACGTGGCATGGCCAGGCTGTCGGGATCCAGGGCGCTGAGCGCCGAAGGCGTCGGGAAGAGGTGGGTGAGCCCTCCGCCGCGGTCTTCAATCCGGTCGCCGTGGGCCAGCACCAGGCGGGCCGCATGGGTCCTGGCGGCAGCGGTGGACACTTGCTGACCGAGTACCGCCCGGATGGCGAACTGTGCCGGGTCGGTGGTCCGGGGCACCCGCCGTCCGGGACTCTTTTCGACAAGTGCCGCGAGAACGTCGTCCTTGCTGAGTTGTTCATCGATGGCGATCGGATCCGCGTCGAGATCGAGCAGCCAGCGGCAGCGGCTGATCGCCGTGGAAAGGTCCCTCAAGTCGGTCAGCGAAAGATCGCACGCGATGTGTTCCGGCATTGGTCGCAGACTCACAATCGCGTGTCCTCGAGGTAACCGCACCGCGCAACGGTAGGCGCCGTCTCGCCACTCCTCGACCCCGGGGACGGCCGTTGCGGCCAGGTGCCCGAACACGTTGTCCGGGCACAGCGGTCGGCGGAAAGGCAGGCGTAGCGAAATGCTGCCGGCGGTCTGGCTTCGGCTGACTAGCTTTCCACGGGAACGTAATTCGCTTGGAGTCATGGCAAATACGGCGCGGATGGTCTCGTTGAACGAGCGCACGCTGGAGAAACCGGCCGCGGTAGCGAGTTGGGTGAGCGGCAGGCTGGTCGTCTCGATCAACAGGCGTGCCGACTGGGCTCGCTGCGCCCGCGCCAGGGCCAGCGGTCCAGCTCCCAGCTCGGCCTGTAGCTGCCGCTCGACCTGTCGCACGCTGTACCCGAGATGATTGGCCAGCCCGGCCACGCCCTCGCGATCAACGACCCCGTCGGCGATCAGTCGCATCGCCCGCGACACCAGGTCAGCGCGCACATTCCACTCTGGAGAGCCGGGAACCGCGTTCGGGCGGCATCGCTTACAGGCCCGGAAACCGGCCTCCTGGGCGGCGGCAGCGGTCGGGTAAAAGCGCATGTTCTCGGGCTTGGGTGGCGCAGCCGGGCACCCTGGTCGGCAGTAGATCCGAGTGGTGAGGACGGCGGTGAAGAACCACCCGTCGAAGCGGTCATCCTTGGCCTGGACGGCGCGAACGCACTGCTCCGTCTCCTGGTACGTCCCGCTGGTCTGGATCCTCTGGTGCATCCCCTCAGGCTGTGTCTTCTGGCATGTCTCCTCAGCGTGTGCCTCCTGGTGCATCCCCTCAGTTTGCCCGAACGTGGCCGAGGAACCTCGCGAGAATCCGACATCACGGTCGGCGTCACCAAGGCGGAGAGACGCTTTGGTCCGTGACTTTCGCAGCTGCCTGCGCGGGTGAACCGCAGCTAAAGATCAACCTTTACATGTCGCTGTGGTCCACATCGTCAACATGATGGCGAGCCGTTGAATCTCGCCAAACAATGGACCTGATGGTGACCACCCAGGAGGTGTCTCACCCGATCTCGTCCGCTTGGACTGGATGGTCCCTTCGCGCAATGGCATCGATGTCTGCTGGCGCTGCCAGCATCATCCAGATTCGCCGAAACTCCGATCGTCATTGTTTCGGCCAAGACCCATGGTATCGGAAATCCAATGCGGCCTCCTGGCCGGACCCGATGATTACCTTACGAAACCGTTTGGCGTCACCGGCATGGTTTGCCGTGTCAAAGCCGCTCTTTGCGACCCGCCACAAACACCCCCCAGTGAGGCGCGCCACCATAGCTAACACACAGAGCACAGATCGCACCGAGCACATCAGCCGGCAGGTGGACGCCAGACCGTGGTCACCGTTTCCTCGCGCCGGGATATCACTCGAAGCGAGATTATTCGGATCGTGGTCACTCAAGCCATGATCACTAAATCACGCCTAGGTCCGTCCTCATTTGGCTTCCGGGCGTTGGCCCGGAAGTGCTGCGATGCGGGCGAAGAAATAGTCAATCTTGTGCACGACCTCTGTTAGATCATCCAGATTCATCGGCTTGGTGACGTAGGCGTTGGCGTGCAGCTCATAACTGCTGACGATGTCGGCGGGTGACTGCGACGTCGTCAGCACGACAATCGGGATGCTGCGGAGCTTGGTGTCGCTCTTGATTTCGGCGAGAACCTGACGGCCGTCCATTCTAGGCATGTTCAGATCCAGGAGGACGACGTCCGGCCGGGGAACCTGGCTGAATTGCCCGGTCTGCCGGAGAAAAGCCACGGCTTCCTCGCCGTCGTTGACGACATAGACCGTTCGAGGAGTCCCGATCGACTCGAGTGCCTCTTCGATCATGAGGACATCGCCCGGATCGTCGTCAACAAGGAGGACGGAGATCGAGCGTGTGGTGTTGGCCAAGGTGGTACCTCATAAAATGCTCTGAGCGCCGAAGAACGACTTCAATGGCTGCAAACTCGCCTTCGGGGGCTGGCCGTCCGTGCTCTGATCTTAGGGCTCCGCAGAGCCGTCGAACAGAGCCGGGCGCATCCCGCTGAACTGCGCTTTCAACCCAAATCACGTCGGGCCTTCCCGCGTCGGCTGCGATGGTGGACGCGAGCGGGCTCGCTTCGCCTCCGACGGCAACGCTGGAACGGGAGCCCCGCGCGGCGGTGATAGGCTCAATACCGCTCAATGGACGGCACTGTAGCCGTCGTCGATGCTCCTGGAGGCCTGATGAAGAAGTTGTTGCTCACGCTCATCGTGTCCGCAGTTGGGTTCGCGGTGTGGCGCAAGGTTGAAGCGGGCAAGACCGGTACGCAGCCTTGGGCAGCGGCAACCGACAGGGTCTGACACCCGTGTAGCAGGAGTCATCGGGGGCCGATTCCGGCCCGGGGACGTGGCGCAATTGGTAGCGCACTTGCTTTGCAAGCAAGGGGTTACGGGTTCGAGTCCCGTCGTCTCCACCACAGCTCAGAGGCCGTTTCCTCACTTCGGAAACGGCCTCTATCGCGCTCTGAGTGACTAAGTGAGTGACTACGGAGCTGGACTGCCCTCGTCACCGTCATTCTTGCCTTCACCTTCAAGGGTCTCGTGCAGACCCGGGGCCCCCACAGACAGAGGGCCTCATGGCGACGGCTCGGGCCCGCTCAACGCGACCTGCGCTGCGCAGGCACCGGCGCGTACAGCGCCTCTACCGGACCTGGCCGACCGAATAGCCAACCCTGCCCCAAGGTGACTCCCGCGGTCCGCAATGCCGCTGCCTCTTCCACGGTCTCGACTCCCTCGGCCACGATCTTCGTGCCCGAAGTTTCCGCGAAGCCCACGAGGGCGAAGATCAGGGACCTGAGGGTGGGATCGGTGTCCACACCGGTGACGACGTCACGGTCGAGTTTGATCACATCCGGGTTGATGCTCACGATGTGCTTAAGGGACGAGAACCCGGCACCCACATCGTCGACGGCGATCCGCAGCCCGGCCTCGCGCAGCGGGCGCAGAATCCACTCGAGCTGACCGTAGTCATGAACCGGGTACCCCTCGGAAATCTCAAGCAGAATGTCCGGTAGGGGCATCGCGCGCATCACAGCAGGAAACCGCGGATCGAACATCGTGCTGGGAGAGACGTTCATCGAAAGGTATCCGATTGCACGCGTTGCGATCGCGCCGCACTTGGTCAAGGTCAGCAGCTCCAAGTCTTCACCCAGTTTCAGTGCGAATGCCTCCCGGAAGCAGACATCGGGAGTCTTGGCCCATTCGGTGGGGAATCGGGACAGGGCCTCGGCCCCGACTCGCTCGCCGCTTTCCAGGTCAACGATCGGCTGGGCGACGATGTCTGGCCCTCCCGCACGCATCAGCCCTTCGTAGTGCGCCCCACTCTGGCGGTGGAGCACATCCATGCGGAACTGCGGTTCGATGATGACGGCGGCGGCACCCGCCAGCACCTCCAGGAGCTGGGCATCCCGGGCCCGCAGTTCCTTGTTCCGAGTCAGGCCGGCTGCGCAGAACGTCCCGTACAGGGTGCCGTCGGACAGGGTGATGGGCACCGAGATGAAGGATCGGATGCGCGGGAACTTGGTCGCCGGCAGGACCATCGCCCGGCGGTGCTTGGTGACGTCGGGCATGACAGCGGGTAGGTCGCCCTTGCCGATCGCATCGCACAGCGTCTGGTCCTGAGGCTGGCTGTACCCTTCCTGGAAGAGAAAAGGGATGCTGCTGTCGACTTGCTCCAGCGACTGGGTTGTACCGTCCATTCGGGTCAGGTACGCGACCGGCATCCCCAAAGTGTCCCTGGCCCGCCGTAGCAGGTCGCCGAGCTGCTTGCTCTGACTCATCGGGTTGGGTGCTGGCTCGTCCGGAACCATCATGGAAGACATGGTGTCAGTTGCTGAGGAACTGGCCGTCCCAGGCACGCCAGGCTTCGCCCGCCCGTTCGGGCCAGCTCTGCCTCATCGGCACGGGCGGGACATAGCCGGTAGCCCGAACCCCGGACGGCGTCGACAAGCCTGGACGATTCGAACCCAAAAGCCAGACAAAGCCCGAACATTCAGGTTAACGGCTGTGGACTGACCAGCGATTGGGTGCCCGTCGCTGACAGCGCCGGGCGCAGGTGCTGGTCAGTGCCTCCGGGATCGCCGTGCTGCAGCACGGAGCCCGGACTGCAGCACGGAAGCACAGCACGACCCGCCAGCACATCCGCGGCCGTTTCCTGAACCTGGAAAGCGGCCGCGAATGTGTTTGTGGCTTGCGTTGGGTTCGGCCGCCTCGTAACCTTAGATAAGTTTCTGCTTATAGAAGGAGGAAGCATGACCATCGATCCAATGGCAACGGTTGGTCTGGTGACCCGCGAGGTCCGCAGCGGCTCCCGGTCCGGGGTGCCGACGAAGATCGCCATTGCTCGCCGTACCTACCCCACCGACCAGACGGATCTCTGGGACGCGTTGACCAACGCTGACCGACTCCCTCGGTGGTTCCTGCCGGTCAGCGGAGATCTGCAGGTTGGCGGTCGCTACCAACTGGAGGGGAACGCCGGCGGCGTCGTGGAGGGTTGCAAGGAGCCTGAGTCGTTCGCCGTGACCTGGGAATTCGGCGAGATGGTGTCGTGGCTCGAGGTCAGCCTCACCCCGGATGGCAAAGGCACCAGCCTCGAACTTGCCCATGAGGCACCCGTCGACCCGGACCTGTGGGGACAGTTCGGGCCCGGCGCGGTGGGAGTCGGCTGGGATCTCGGCCTGCTGGGTCTGGGTCTGCACATCGAAAGTGGAGCGCCGGTTGACCCGGACGTCGCTGCCACCTTGACCTTCTCACCCGAAGGCATCGAATTCGTCCAGCGGGCGGCCGAAGGATGGGCCGCCGCGGCGGTGGCGGACGGCGACGAGCCCGGTCCGGCGCACGAGGCGGCCGCACGCACGGTGGCCTTCTACACCACCCCACCCGAGGCGGACCCGGAAGCTAGGTGAACGGAGTCTTCGAAGCTCTCGGCGAACCGGTCCGCCGACTCATCCTGGCGTTGCTCGCCGCCGGGGAGCAGTCGGCCGGAGCGATCGTCGCGGCGCTTCAAGCCCAATCGTCCATCTCGCAGCCCGCCGTCTCGCAGCACCTCAAAGTGCTCCGCGCGGCTCGACTCGTCAGCGTGCGCGCCGAGGGCACCCGTCGGTTCTACGCCCTGGACCAAGCCGGGATCGACGCCGCCCAGGCGTGGCTTGCTCAACTCGCCGACCCACTCGAGACGTTCGCTCAGCCACTCGATGCGCTGGCGACCGAGGTCGCCCGCGGCCGCCGGTCCCGCCGGTCGGCTCCGGTGGAACGTCCCGCCCTGCGGTCAGGTGAACAGGACAGCAGGCCTGCCTGATAGCTGAAGGTCCAAACCCAGCCGAACTAAGAGCAGGAGAGGGCAGTTGATCAGACCTACCCGACCGTGATCTTGCACAGGTCCGCATGGACCTGTGCAAGATCACGGTGCTTGGTGAGTCAGCGCTCTTGGTGGTGGACCGAAGACGTGGAGTCCTCGGCGGCCTCCTCAATGCGGGGGTCCGTCAGCTCAGTGCGGGGGTCCGTCAGCGGGTCACCTGTCACGGTGGGCTCGGCGACCGGAAGGCCTCCTACTGTCGGAGCCGGGGTGGGCTCCGGGGTCACCGGTGCCGAGGTGAACGCGGGCGTGCCGTTCGTCGCGCCGGTCGAGGATCCCGTCGTCCAGGGGTCCTCCTGCTTGTTGCGTGCCTTGGCCGCAGAGATACCTGCCCCGATTGCCGCAAGGGCAATCGTGAGGAACAAGAAACGACGGCGACGGGCGCGCCGCTTGGCCTTCTTCTTGTTCGCCGGCAGGTTGGCGAAGGCGGAGTTGGATGACTCCACGGCATGGTCACGGGCGGAAGCCGCTGCCACCGAGGCGGCGGCAACACCGGCGGCCAACCGTGGCAGGACGTCGTCCACTACCCGGTCCCGAACGTCGGCGACCACCGGGGCTGCCTTGTCCCGAGCCGTTCCCACGGCGGTCTGGACGGCGGGCCCGACGCGTTCGGCGACGAGCACACTGCGATCCCGCGCACCGGATGCGGCGTTCTCCATGACCGGCATGATGCGACCCTTAACGGTGTCGAGCTGTGCCCGCTTGGTTGCTCGTGCTCGTTTACTTCTCACGGCGTTGTCCTCCTGTTCGTGCGGCTGGGGAAGCTGCTTGAGTTCTGCCGCCTGCTTCCCATCGTTTCCTTGATCTCTGGAGATTGCCACCTGAGGCACGCCAGAGAGTTCTCATACGTCGCTTTCGATCCTCTGCTCGTCCCTCAGGTCAAGCGTGACAGACTGAAAGGGAGACATCGCCGCGACGGCAGAAACCGTTTGCGGCAAGACCATCGGACCGCCGGATCGAGCGCCCGTCATCGCAGGCCACAGGCTTGACGCGAGCATCGACCGCATTGTGAAAGGGACCATCCCGTTGACCGAGTCGCTTCCGTCCAACCTCTTCGCCACCCTACATACCAACCACGGTGACATTCGTCTCCAGCTGTTTCCGGATCACGCGGTCAAGACAGTGCGTAACTTCGTGGAGCTTGCTGAGGGCACGCAGGAGGCCAACCCTGGCAAGAAGTTTTACGACGGTGTGATCTTCCACCGGGTGATCAAGGGCTTCATGATTCAGGGCGGCGACCCCACCGGCACCGGCACCGGTGGCCCGGGTTACGCCTTCGACGACGAGATTCACCCGGAGCTCTCCTTCACCGCGCCGTACGTGCTGGCGATGGCAAACGCGGGGATCCGCGGCGGTCGCGGCACCAATGGTTCGCAGTTCTTCATCACCCTGGGTACCCCTACCCACTTGCAGGGTAAGCACACGATCTTCGGCCAGGTCGCCGACGAGCCGAGCCGAGCCGTCGTTGCGGCGATTGGCTCCCTCCCGACCGATCGGCGCGACCGTCCGGAGAAGGACGTCGTGATCGAGCGGGTCACCATCGAGCGCGGGTGACCGCACAGCCTTCCGGGGGTAGCGCGGCAGACCAGGGGATCCCGGTCTGCCCGCGCCACCCCGATCGCGAGTCATACGTTCGTTGCCAGCGGTGCGAGCGCCCGACCTGTCCGGAGTGCCAGCGCCCAGCTGCGGTCGGGATCCAGTGCGTGGACTGCGTGCGGGAGTCGTCCAAAGGCATGCGGACGGCGCGCACGCCGTTCGGTGGAACGGCTGTCGCCAATGCGTCGCCGAGGGTCACGCAGGCGATCATCGGCCTCTGCGTGGGGGCCTACCTTCTGCAGATCTTGCCGGACTCCACTGTCACCAGTGACTTCAAGTTCGTTCCGGCTCTCGCCACCGCCGAACCGTGGCGGATGCTGACCGCGGCGTTCCTGCACGCACCGAATTCGCCGCTGCACATCCTGTTCAACATGTACGCGCTCTGGATGACCGGACCGTACCTGGAGACGCTGCTCGGCCGGGTCCGGTTCGCGGCGCTGTACCTGCTCAGCGCGCTCGGCGGATCCGTGGTCTACCTGCTGCTGGCGAGCCCATCCAACGAGGGCCAGTGGTACGGCGGGACGGTCGGTGCCTCCGGCGCGGTCTTCGGCCTGTTCGGGGCGTTCTTCGTCGTCCAGCGTCGACTCAACCGCGATACCGGCCCACTGCTCGCGATCATCGGGATCAACTTCGCGATCGGCTTTCTGCCGGGGATCGCCTGGCAGGCGCACCTCGGGGGCTTGATCACCGGTCTGCTCGCGGCCGGCGTGCTGGTCTATGCCCCCAAAACGAACCGGGCATTGCTCCAATCCGCAGGGCTCGCGGCCATCGTTGTGATGCTCGGATTAGCCTTTATCGTCAAGATCGTAAGCCTGCCCGCCAATGTCCTCTACTGACCCGTTACGTGCCCGTGCCCAGAGTTACCCACAACCTGTGGAGATCCCTGGGGACATCTTTCACGGTTGTAATTCCACACCTGTGAGCAACCCTGTGGACGGACATCGGTGCAGGTCAGAGGGCACTACCTCCAGCGGGTCAACATTCCGAAACCAACCAGGAGGACGCCGAAGCCGGCGACGAGATTCCAGTTACCAATGTTCGGGATTGGGTACTCGGTCTGGGTCAGGTAGGTAATGACTACCCAGATCAACCCGGCGATCAGGAAGCCCACCATGACCGGTGCGAACCAGCGCGCATTCGGCTTGGGTGGGCCTGCCTTCGGCGGAGGCGGGGTAAAAGCGCCCTTGCGACGCAGCCTGGACTCGGGCATCGGGAATCTCTCCTTGTTCGGCCGGGTACTCGCTCGTGAAGCCAACCGCAAACCTGCCCTGAATGAGCAGAGTCGACTGCGACCGCTTTGCGAGCGGACGTCGTCCTCTAGCGTAGTGCCGTGACCAGTGAGCCGGACGACCCAGCGAAGTCCGCTGTTACCGTCCCGATCCGGGTGACGCCGAAACCGGCCGAACCGGCACTCGATGCCTCCGCGGCTCAGCCCCCAGAACAGCCCGCTGAGGCCTCCTCGGGGCCCTCCTCAGAACCGACGTCGGAAGCCTCGCCAGAACCGACGCCGGAGGCCGCCTCGGAACCAACGCCGGAGGCCTCGCCAGCGGTGACTGCGGACGTGCCTGCCGAGCCTGATGGGCCTGCCGCGCCGCTTGCCGCACTTGCCGCGCCTAGGCCGGTGTGACCCGAGGTGGGGGAATCGGCGTCGCGCTCGTTCTCGTTGCGGCCGGTTTGCTGTTCACCACCAGCGCCACCACCGCTCGGGGGACTCAGTTCCGTTCCGAGCGCGCCGACCTCGCCGGCTTGATCGAGGCCGAGAACCTCCGGGTGAAGGCCCGAACTCAGCGGGTAGCGGCACTGAGCAAGCAACTGGACCAGGAAGCCGCGGCCAGCACCGGGAACAGCAAATCGATTCAGGCCTTGCAAGAGCACTCCTCCAGCGTGGTCAGTGCGGCTGGTCTGCTGCCGATGACCGGTCCCGGACTCACGATCACGCTGGACGACGCACCACGCGACGTCCAGGTCCCTGACCAGGCCAGTCCGGACGATCTCGTCGTCCACCAGCAGGACGTGCAAGCGGTGGTGAACGCGCTCTGGGCCGGTGGAGCGGAGGCGATGATGCTGCAGGACCAGCGGGTGATCTCGACCAGCGCCGTTCGCTGCGTCGGCAACACGCTGATCCTGCAGGGCCGGGTCTACTCACCGCCGTACAAGATCAGGGCGATCGGTGATGTGGGGAAGATGAAAGCCGCGATTGATTCCTCCCCGCAAATCGCCTACTACCTGCAGTACGTCGCCTCGTTGCGGCTCGGCTGGTCGGTCCAGGAGTCGGACCGGTTGAACCTGGAGGCCTACGATGGCTCGCTCGCACTGAGTCACGCCCGGGTGATCGGTGGCACTACCCCGTCGTCCTCTGGTTCGGCCTCGAGTACGCCGTGACCGCTTGCGCAGACCCTGTGAACCGAGCCTTGGAGCGAACGCTGTGAATCCGGTCCGGGTACTTGTCGTCGACAACTACGACAGTTTCGTCTACACGATCGCCGGCTACCTCACTCAACTCGGCGCCGAGTGCGAGGTCCGGCGCAACGATGAGGTGGCGGTCGCCGACGCGGCAGGGTACGACGGGATCCTGCTCTCGCCTGGTCCCGGTGCCCCGAAGGACGCCGGGATCTGCCCGGAGATGGTCCTGCACTGTGCGGCGGAGGCGCAGCCGATGCTCGGGGTCTGCCTCGGCCACCAGGCGCTCGGGGAGGCCTTCGGAGCCACCGTCACGCACGCCAGCGAGTTGATGCACGGCAAGACCAGCCAGGTCGCTCACGACGGTTCCGGGGTGCTGGCCGGCCTGCCATCGCCGTTCACCGCTACCCGGTATCACTCGCTGGCGGTGCTCCCGGAGACCGTGCCGGACGACTTGCGAATCACTGGGCACACCGATCGCGGCATCGTGATGGCCCTACAGCACCGGGAGTTGCCGCTCTACGGCGTCCAGTTCCATCCCGAGTCGGTGCTGACCCAGGGCGGGCATCGGATACTGGCGAACTGGCTGGCCGTCTGCGGCGACACCGGTGCGGTTGAACGCTCCACCGGGATGGCCCCGCTCGTCCGTCGCTGAACAAACGGTTGGCCCGCTCGTCCGTTGCCGGAAGAGCGGGCCAACCTCGTACGGCTTCGCAGCCGGAGTGCTGGGAATCGACGGCTAGCCGTCGCCCTCGCCTTCACCGTCGCCTGGGCCCGGCGTTTCCACCGTCCCGCTGGGCAGCGGCTGCGCAGGGATGCTGGCGGTTTCGGATGGCGTCGGTGGTTCGACGGTCTCCTGCGCCTGTCCCTCGGAGATGAACACGGTCACCCTCGAACCCTGGTCCACCGTTGAGTTCGCGTCCGGGTCGGTACGGGTCACCTTCCCGGCGGGGACATCGTCGCTTTGCTCGGTCTGCGTTTCGACCTTGAGGCCGAGTTTCTCCAAGGCCCTGGTGGCTTGCGCTGCGGACTTGCCGGCCAGGTCTGGCACTTCCACCTTTCCGGTGGCGATGGTGAGGTCCACCTTGCTGCCGGCCGGGACGGAATCGCCCGATGACGGACTAGACCGGATCACCTTGCCTGCGTCCACGCTGGGGTCGTTCCTGGGGATCACCTGGCCGAGTTCAAGGCCGGCGGCCTTCAGGGCGGCCTCGGCCTGCTTCTGGGTATTGCCCGCGAGGTCTGGCACCTTCGACTTTTTCGGGCCAGTGCCGACCTCTATGATGATCGTTTGGGTTTTCTCGGCCTTGGCGGGAGGCTTCGGATTCTGATCGACAACCTTGCCGTCGTTCTTCTCGTTGGAGGTGACACCCTTTGTCTCGACCTTCGTGAAGCCTTCCTTTTGCAGCGTCAACCTAGCGGCTGTCTCCTTTTGGCCAATCACCCCCGGGACCGCGATCGCCGTCGACTCGGGCGTGTTGTTGCCAGTTAGCTGGGGGTAAAGGAAGAAGGCGGCCACGGCGGCGATGATGAGGACGGCGAGCCCGGCCAGGATGAGATTGCGGTTGGACGACGGGCCTTGCTGGTCCGGCTGCTGACGTCGTCCCTGATCGTTTTGCTGGTACTGGTCGTTCTGGCGGTACTGATCTGGGTTGTACTGACCGGCTTGGTGGTACTGATCGGCGTACGGGCCGCCGGGGCCTCCCTGGGCACCACCGAGCATGGCGCCGCCCATTCCGGTCGGTACCACCCGGGTACCGGTCTGGTCCTGCGCCTGGATGAACTCGGTGGCCGCGTTCGACGCGTGCATCACCGGGATGGCGGCGCTGATCTGGCGCCCACCACGAGCGGCCTCCACATCGGACCGGAAGTCCGCTGCGGTCTGATAGCGCTCGTCCCGGCCCTTGGCCAGGGAATGCAGCACGATCCGATCAACCGATTCCGGGATCCCCCCGATGACCTGGCTCGGCGGAACCGGTGGTTCACGGACATGCTGGTAGGCCACCGCCACCGGAGAGTCGGCGACGAACGGCGGCCGGCCGGTGAGGAGTTCATACAGCAGGCAGCCTGCGGAGTAGAGGTCGCTGCGGGTGTCGACCTGCTCGCCGCGGGCCTGCTCGGGTGACAGGTACTGCGCGGTGGCGTTCACGGCCTGGGTGTGGGTCATGGTGGTCGTCGGGTGTGTC
>JANNPJ010000721.1:0-34730 GCA_031400005.1 Kineosporiaceae bacterium
ACTCGGTGGAAATGTGAGCAATCACCGCGATTTCCTCACGACGCAAACCGGGGGTCCTGCGCCGCGGACCGGAAGGGAGGCCGACATCTTCGGGCCGCAGCCGCTCACGTCGGCTGCGAAGAAACTTCCCGAGTTCCTGCCTGTCCATACCCTTGAGTGTGCCCCCTGATCCGCAGCGGATCGTAGTACCACTTGTGCCTGGATCGGGGGTCTGAGCTGCAACGACAGTGGGGACATGACAAACACCCACGACATCAGCTCGGTCGGCCTGCTCACCGGCAAGGTCATCTTCATCACCGGCGCCAGCCGCGGGATCGGTGCCGCCGCGGCCCGACTCTTCGCCTCCGAGGGCGCCGCCGTCGTGCTGGCCGCCCGCAACACCGAGGCCCTCGACCGCATCGTGGCCGAGATCCGCGACACCGCAGGTACCGCCGATGCCGTCGCCATGGACCTCACCGACTCCGCGAGCATCCGTGCCGCCGTCGACCGCGTTGGGGAACTGCACGGCCGCCTCGACGGCGCCTTCAACAACGGCGGAATCGTCCAGCAGCAGCCCGGCCCGCTCGACACCACGACCGACGAAGACATCGACCAGCAGTTCACGGTGAACTTCCGCGCGCACTGGACCGCGATGACCGCCGAAGCTGCGCTCATGCGTCGGGGCGGTGGCGGGGCCATCGTCAACACCTCAAGCATCGGCAGTCGCCGCGCGGTTCCTCCCCTTCCCGCGTACGGCGCCATGAAGCGCGCCTTGAACAGCCTCACCGAGACCGCCGCCGTGACCTGGGCTCCCGAAGGCATTCGGGTCAACGGCATCACCCCTGGCGGCACCGCCACGGAAATGATGACGGAGTGGGAGGCAGCGACCCCCGGCGTCATCGCGGCCACTGAGGCGGCCTCCCCGCTCGGACGGATGGCCGAGCCCCGCGAGGTCGCCGAGGCCGCCGCCTGGCTGCTCAGCGACCGGGCGTCCGCGGTGACCGGTGCCATCGTGCCCGTCGACGGCGGCTCCGGCGCCTGAACAGGATGGGGATCACCATGAGGTGATCGGCGCCGCCGAGTACGCCTGCTCAGTTCCGTTGGTCTGCACCACCCGTGTCCTCATTCTTTGGGCCCGGTGGGGGGTGAAGATCCGATCCAGGCGGAGCTGGGTGTGGGAGGGCTGGGCTTTCCACGAGGTGTGCGTGCAGGTGACCCATCCCTGCCAGGTGTCGTACAGGCTCGCGGACTTCCACCGTTTCTGATCGGGCAGCGTGATCGCGCAGTGCGCGGCGGCCGGGCCGATCCGCTCGAGCGTGAACGGAGTCGAGGCGAACATCCGGTGCCGTGGTCTCTTGCTGGGGTCGAGTTCGGTGAAGTGGCGCAGCGCCTGCAGCAGCGGCCGGACGGCGGGCGGCACGACGAAGACGGCGGTAAGCGGGGTCTTGTCGCGCATCGTGTGGGTGCTCGGGAACAGGGTGGAGTAGTCGGGGAACCCGGTCAGGCGCAGGACGGTGTTGTCCGGCGACAGCGCCTCCCAGGGCAGGGAGTGCAAGAACAGGACCGACATCCTGGTCAGCAGGCTGATGGCGATCCCGGCCCCGATCGCAGGATGCGCGACCCCGGCCCGGATCCGCTCCAGAACGGCCGGGCTCAGGTCGGGGCCGCCGGTGTCCAGTCCCGGGCCCGTCAGCCGGCCCTCGGCCATCGGCTTCCACGCGGGAAACGTCAGGTCGAAGCCGCGCACCCGGAATCCGGACTGCGCCCCCCGCAGCTGGGCCACGGTGTGAGTGCGGGAAGGGCTGCCCTGAACGAGATCGGTCAGGAACAGCAGCACCTTGGCGATGTCCAGAACCGTTGCGCCGGTGTGGGTTTCCAACCAGGTCATGGCTGCGGTCCGGCCCTGGTCGAACACCTCGTCGTCGGTCCCCACGAACCCCGGCTCCAGCTCTGCGCGACTGCTGGCCGGCTCCTGGGCACGGCCGGTCCGGTCCGGTCGGTCCGGCAGGGCCTGGCGAAGGTCGGTGACGATCTGATGCTCGACACCCTCCAGGACGGCGACCAGGGGCGCAGGGACGGCGTGGACGTGGCAGACGAGCAGCAACCGGACGCCGGTGCGCCGGCAGACCTGCAGCAGCCAGTCCCAGCCGGCCACTGAGAGCCGGTCTGCGCGCAGCACGACCAAGTCCTCAATCTCGTCGGTGAGCAACCACGCCTGCACCGCCCGCCCAGCTGGATCGAGTCCGATCAGACGCTCGGCCGCTAGCCGACGCACCGACCGCCCCAACGCGGCGAGCACGTCATGAGCGGTCGCGGCCGGGCTGGACATCCCCGGCGTCGGATGCACCACGATCAGGCCGCCGGCCGGGTCGTGGCGCTCCAGCAGACCCACGCTCACCCACACGTCGTCGCCCGGGTCCAGCAGCACCCGTACCGGCTCAGGCACTGGTGCCGCCGATCCGGCTGAACACCCACTGCAAGACCTCCCGGTCCGGGACGTCGCGCTCGAGCCGGGCCAGCGCGGTCACCACATGGGAGGTGATCTTCGACCAGGCCCGGAAGTTGCCGTGCCCGGCGTGCGCGTCCGTGTAGGCGATGTCCGCCGGGTCGGCGTCGGCCCAGACCGGGTGGTAGGCCGGGATGACGGCCAGCACCTGGTCGCGGTCCAGACGCCGGAACTCCTGCCACACGTACACCCGGCTGGAGAGCATCGGCTCGCGCCGCAGCACCCGGTAGCAGTCCCCGCCGCCGACGAAGACGATCGAGATGTTGGTGCGCCGGTCGTCCCACAGGTGCCGCCACAGCTCGAAACACTCCCGCGACAGCCACTGCGCCTCGTCGCACACCAGCACCCGAAACCGTTCGGCCAGAGCGTCTTTGAGGAGAGTGTCGAACTCGATCGGTCTGCTCGGCGGGCTGCCGCCCACGCCGAGGGCCTGGAAGAGGACGTGGCGGATGTCGCGGGGGGTCGGGCGGGCCCGGAACTGCACCCGGCACACATCAGCCGGGACCAGTGCCCGCAGCGCGGCGTTGACCGACAGCGTCTTGCCCAGCCCGGCATCGCCGTGAACGCACATCATCGCCCGCTGCTCGACGACGTCGGCGAGGTTCTCGTGCAGCCTCAGCAGCGCCGCGGTGGCCACGACGTTGGCCCCGGCCAGGCCCAGGTAGTGGTCATCGCGCTCGTCCAGCTGCAGCCAGGTCGGCACCGGCGTGCTCACTCCGCCTCCGCCGTGCCGGTCCCCGAGCTGTCGCCCGAGTCGGTGCTTGACGAGCCCTCGGCTGCCTCAGGTCCGGCCGGGCGCACTGGCGTGCGGGGCAGCACCCAGTGCGCCGGGATCGGCGGCAGCCCCGATCGCAGCGGCACGACATCGGTAGGGGCGGGGCGGGCACGGGCGGGGCGGGAGACGTCGCGAAGATGGGCGACCAGGCGCTGGTCGTCGAGCTCGGCCTGCTCGGCGGCGGCCTGTTCGGCCGTGACGGCGTTCAACGGCTGTGGCGGCGCCGCAGTGGTCGCAGCGGCGTAGCGCACCCGCCGGGCCCGCTCGGCCGCGCGCAGGTCCTTCAGCAGGCGGCGGCGTTCCTCACGGGACCGGCGCAGCTCGGCGATCTGCTCGCCGCTGGCCTGGTCCGAGAGCACCGCGGAACCCAGATGCTGCGCGGTGTCGGCGTCGAAGACCTCGATCTCGTGCTTGTGGTGGGGCATGTACCGGATCCGCACGGGCCGCCCGACCTGGCCCGTCATCCATGACGTCCCCACGTACCAGCGGGCCCCCCATTTCACGCCCTTCGTGGTGATCTTCCGGGTACGCCCGTCGTCCTCCAGCATCATCAGCCGCAGATCGGCCGCGGCGATCGTGGTGACCGGGGTCGGGTCGCCCAGCCACGCCTGCAGCGGGGTGCGCCCTTCCAGGACCGGCATCGTGTGCTCCCCGGTGCTGCCGTTCCACCACCTCACCCAGGTCAGCAGCTCCTCAACGAATGCCTCGAACCGCAGCGCCGGCGCCTGCGGATCGACGGGCTGGCGGTTGGCCTTCACCTGGGCGCCGGTGAAGCGAGGCAACCCGGAGAAGAACATCGGCACCGACGCCCGGTTCAGCGTCTCCACCGACCCTTTCAGGTGCGGAGTGAAGGCGGGCAGGTCCTCGACCTTCACCGCGAACCCCGCCATCACCGAAGCGACCGTGCGGGACAGGAAGTCCTTGCCCCGGTCGATCCGGACCTTGCCCGGCAGCCCACCGGGCGGCCCGTACGGCTCCTCCAGCGCGATCGCCCACCGTAGGGCCGCCAGGATGCTTTCGTGGCTGGCCGGCCCCGGAGTCACCGCGACGCCGGCCACCGCGTTCGTGGACGCGTCGACGAACCACGTCACCCACGGCTTCAGCAGCCGCCCCTCAACGTCGACCCACACCGGCGCCTCCACATGGTCGCCCTCCCACGCCTCGTTCCGATGTGTCGCCGGCCGGGACAAGAACACGTCGTGCTCACGCCGGGCGAGCTCACCAGCGCGCAGGCCCGCACGGTCCCCGCGCAGCACGTCCCGCTGGACGGCGCGCTGCAGCGTCTGTCGACTCGGCGCCTGCGGCCCACCGGCGGCCGCGGCCGCCACCAGCTCCCGATGCACCGCGGCGATGTTCCCGCGCCAGTACGCCAACCGCTCCCGCAGCTCGTCGCCCACCTCGAACCGCTCACGCACCGACGCCTTCAGGCCCGAGGCCTGATCGCTCTCCTGGGCTTCTTCCAGCCACCGCCACACCGTCCGCAGCGAAACGCCCAGCCCAGCGGCGACCAGCTGAGCCTCCGCAGCCGTCAGACGCCCCTCACCCCGCAGCACAAGCAGACGGCGCACCGCCGCGTCTCGCGGAACACCGTCCTGAATCCGTCGTCGCGTGCCCACCAGGCTCACCTCCGGGTCGTGATCACCCGAAAACGTACCGATCCAGCGACCCAGTGACACGGCAGATGAGCAATCCAGTGACATTCCGGCGAGCACCCAGTGCCAAGCCGTGAGCGCTTCCGCCCCCTCGCTAGTGACGCAGCGCCGGGCAGATCGGCCTTGCTCAGTGACATCCAGCTGAGCAGTCCCAGCTCCGATCTGTACACTGGCGTATAGATCGGAGGCTAGCCCATTTGTACGTCACCGTATAGTGGGGGCACGTGAATAGGAGACCCGCATGGCCCTTGCCCGCACTTCCCGCGGGAAGTGGATCGAGGAAGGGCTGAGCGCGCTCGCCGCGGGCGGCCCAGAGGCCGTGCGGATCGAGGTGCTGGCCCAGGCGCTCGGCGTGACCAAGGGCGGCTTCTATGGCTACTTCGCCAACCGTGACGTGCTGCTTACCGAGATGCTCGACCTGTGGGAGCGCGAGGTCGCCGAGGCTGTGATCGAGCAGGTCGAGAGGGACGGCGGCGACGGCCGGGCCAGGCTCGGCCGACTGTTCACGATCGTCGGCGCGTCCGGCGAGTCGGTGCGAAGCCCGCTGCTCGACCTCGCGATCCGTGACTGGGCCCGGCGCGACGAGGCCGTGGCCGAGCGGCTGCGGCGCGTCGACAACAGGCGAATGGACTATCTGCGCTCGCTGTTCGCCACCTTCTGCCCGGACCCGGACGACGTCGAGGTCCGGTGCATGCTCACGTTCTCGGTGCGGATCGGCGCGTACGTCGTCGGCGCCGACCACCCCGGCCGCAGCCGCACCGACGTCATGAAACTCACCGGCGAGTGGCTGCTGCGGTAGCCCGCGAACGGCGTTACCCACCAACGGTTGTTTCCGTCGTGTCACCGGTATGGCGATTACGCACCCCATCACCGACCCGGCCGTGCGGTCCAACACCTCACCTGCTGGGCCCCGGGCGGGCGGTGGTGGAGGATGAGGGCATGTTGCTGGAATTGGCGGTGGGCGATGCCTACGGTGCGGGGTTCGAGTACGTCGATCCGACGATCGTGACGCACCAGAACACCCTGGGTGGGTATATCCAGCACCCTCGGCATGCGATCGCGCCGGGCTGCTACACCGATGACACCCAGATGAGCTTGGCGGTTGCCGAGACGCTGGTCAGCGGGCGCCCTTGGACAGCCGAGGTGCTCGCCGACGCGTTCGTCCAGGCCTTCAAACGTGACCCCCGGGAGGGGTATGCCTCGCGGTTCTACGATTTCCTCATCGAGGTGCAGGACGGCGAGGAATTCTTGGCCCGGATTCACGCGCACAGCGACAAGAGCGGGGCCGCGATGCGGGCGGCGCCGATCGGGATACTGCCGACCGTGCGGCAGGTGCTCGACTACGCCACCGTCCAGGCCCGGCTGACCCATGACACCCCGGACGGGATCGCCGCTGCCGCTGCCGCCGCCCTGAGCGCGCACTACTTCATCCACCAACGCGGCCCGAAGAGTGATCTGGGTGCCTTCCTCGAGCGACACGTGCCCGGCCGGTGGTCGGTGCCCTGGACGGGAAAGGTTGGAGCGCAAGGGATGATGAGCGTGCGAGCTGCGGTCACCGCCCTGACGGCGTCCGCGAGCATGAGCGAAATGCTGCGCCGTTGCGTGGACTTCACTGGGGACGTCGATACCGTGGCAGCCATCGCCTTGGGAGCCGGTGCCCACAGCACGGAACTGGCTCAGGATCTGCCCGCGAACCTCGTCGATGGTCTGGAGAACGGGCCCTACGGGCGGGATTACCTCATCACCCTCGACGCCCGACTGATGGCTATACACACACCCTGACTGGGGATGCTCGCCTCGTTCAGCCCGCTGACGGTGATGCGCACGCAGCGTTCTGGACGAGGCAGTGCGGTGTCACGTGGGGTTCGTCATCGACGGCCGGGGCTGGCCCGCTCGGCGTTCCACCACTCGGTCAACTACCGATCGGTCGTGATCCACGGCATCGCTCACGACGTCACCGACCAGGCCGATAAGCAGGCCGCACTGGCTGCTTTCGTCGACGCGGTCGTGCCTGGGCGTTCTGCGGCGGTCCGGGACCCCTCCCGTAAGGAGTCCGCGCCGCCACAGCGACGAAGGAGCTCCGCCCGAAGGCCAGGACCCTGTCCCTTGGCAGGTCACCACATCGATCGCGGTGTCTCTTCTGCCGAGCGCACCACCGCACCGAATCGGCGTCGGTGGCAGGCGCTCGTTCTTGCCGGTTGCGCTGCGGTGGTCACCGCCGTCAACGTGCTCGTCCGGCACCGTGCTGGCTGAGCACGGGCCTGCGGGCCGGAGGATCTCCGGCCCGCAGTTGATCGGGCGCCTCGCCGGATCAGCCGAGCGGCAGGTCCAGGTAGGCCGGCTCGGCATCGGTCCCGCTGACGGATACCGTTTCGCCGGACGTGGTCTCGGAACGGAAGCGCCCCTCGGTCGAGTCCAGCACCAGGGCTATCCGGTGGCCCGCGGCCACGGTGTGCAGGATCGGCTGGAAGCGGAGGTCAACCGTCACCGGTTGGCCGGCGGTGAGGTTCTTCGCGGTCCACGGCTGCCAGGACAGCAGGGTGCCGAGACCGCTGGCATCGACGTCGTACAGATAGCCGACCACCGTGGCCCGGGAGGCCGACGGGGTGAGCGTGGCCCGCAGGGACGGCAGGCCCGCGAGGGTAGTGGCAGCGCTCAGCGGTGCGGTCTGCCAGACCAAGCCCGCGGAACGGTTGATCAACGGCAGCCACGCCTTCGGCGGCGCACCGAGCGCGTAGCCGGCCCCGGTGAGCAGGACGGTTCCGGTCCCGGCGCCGCTCTCCCGGCCCCCGGTGTAGCTCGCCGTCCAGGCTGCGGGTGCGGTTGCCGTCAGCGACGCCGAGGCCGCGAGCGGGCTCGAGGGCTTCCCGAGGTGTACCCGCAGGGTGCCCTGGCGCAGGTCCGCCAGGCTGGCGTAGTTACGGGCCGGGCCGCCAACGGTGGGTCGCACCTGGACCGCCGGGAACTGTGCCCCCGAGGTGGCGAGCAGGTAGCGGTCGAGCCAGGCCGTCCCGGCCTGCACATACTCGTTGGGCAGACCCAGGATGCCGCCGAGTTCGGAGATGGCGTGATCGCCCGGCCCGAGCAGGATGCGCTTGGGCACGGTGAGGCTGTCCCAGCTGTCGAAGAACTGGTCGGCCGGGAAGATGCCGTCCTGCCAGCCGTTGCCCACCATGAGTGCCGCCCCGTTGGCGTTGAGCTCGGCGATCCGGCGCCCCGGAGAACGGGTTTCGGCCAGCGGCAGAACTCCTTCCACGTCACCGGTCCGGGCCGCCGCGAGCGCGTCGCTCAGCAGCGCGTCCGGTCGGCCGGTGAGCTGCGCCGCGGTTCCGAGCAGTCCGAGCGAATCCTTCGCCAGGGTATTTCCGGGAATCATCGACGTCTGCAGGTCCATCCAGCCGCTAAGGGCGACGACGGCACCGATCCGCGAGTCGATCGAGGCAGCGAGCAGGCCGATCCCGGCACCGTAGGAAACGCCGAAGGTGCCGACCTTGCTGCCCGGCGTCACGGGCGTGTTGGCCAGCGCCCAGTCGATGACGGCCGACGCGTCGCGCTGGTCCTGCTCGCCGGCGACGGTGATGGTGCCGCCCGAGGAGTACCAGCCGCGCGTCGTGTAGGCCACGGCGACGTAGCCCTTGCCGGCCAGCGACCGGGCGATGGCGTCGTACTCCTCCTTCGGCAGCGACCAGCTCGCCGGCATCACGACCAGCGGGTGCACGGTCCCGGTCGACGGCAGGTACACCCGGGCATCGAGGGCGACACCGCCGTTGCCGGGAATCACGACGGCCTGGGTGCCCACGGCGGACGCGGCGGCCCGAGGTGCCGCGGCTGCGGGTCCAGCGATCACGGGGGTGGCCACCGGGGACAACAGCAGCGAGGTGGCAAGTAGCAGGGATGATCGTCGGCGCATGGTGAACCTCCTTGTTCACTCGGCCCGGTCAGGACCGGACCGGACCGGCCGCCGCAGCCCCTGCGGAAAGTCTTTCCCGCAGGTCACCGGGATGGCCTGAGCCGAAGCGTAGGGAGGTGAAACGAGAGAAAGAATGGGTAACTAATCTCGGTACGCGCGAGTAACATAGCAATGTGTGGCTGCAACGGATGCGATGGTGCTGACTCCCCGGCGCACCGATGCCCGCCGCAATCGCGAGGTGATCCTGAGGGTTGCCGATGAAGCCTTCACCCAGGGCTCAGGAGTGGTGCCCCTGGAAGAGATCGCTCGCCGCGCGGGCCTCGGGCGGGCGACCGTGTACCGGCACTTCCCCGACCGGCAAGCTCTCGGGGCCGCCGTCGCGGCCGAACAACTGGCCGCACTGCGGCAGTTCGTCCGCGCCGCCGAGGGAGAACGCTGCTCCTTCCGGGACCTGCTGCAGCTGGTCCTGTCTGCGCAGATCTCCCGGTGGCCGCTGGTCCAACTGATGCGCGACCTGCCCGATCGCGACCGTCGCCGGCACGCCAACGCCCTGATCGCGCTGCTCACCACGCCGTTTCGGCAGGCTCAGGCGGAAGGTCGGTTACGCACCGACCTCGCTCCCACCGATCTGGTGCTGGTTTTCGAGATGATCAACGCCGGGGTCGAGGCAGTGCCCGCCGCCGCAGACCGTGCCGCCGCTGCGCAACGGCTCATCGCGGTGATCCTGGACGGCCTCTTCACCTCGCCGGTTGCCACCTGACGGGAACCGGCGAGGCGACGTCGATCTTGCCGGTCCGTGAGGCTTCTCGGGAGGCGGCACGCAATGTTCTGGCGAACGGTCAGGTTGTCGTAGTCGCCGTCGTCCCATGGCCCTGCGCGGTACTTCAGCATGCTGCCGGAGGATCACGACGGGACGTGGTGGGGAGGTGGTCACGGTGTACCGGTGATCGAACAGCATCGACGTCGCTGTTGAAGACGCCTGGCTCGGCGCACCTGGGACAGATGTCCGATGATGCTGCGACGGAGTTCATGGAAAAGTTCAGCCAGTTGTGGGGTGGCACCCCCAACCATGGACTGGACTACATCTCGCGGCCAACTGCCAAGGGTACGGAACACTTCTTCTCGTCGAGTGTCTTCCAACATCTAAGGTTCACGTGATGAACGGCCAGAGCACCTATGACTACAAGCTCCTCAAGGGCCCGTGGGGGATCCGCATTGAGCTCACTGCCGACGTCTTGCCCCACGGCGATGATGATGGTGAAGCGCACTCGGTTGGCAATGGCGTATGGCTCGGGTACCGGCTGGAAGGGTCACCGCTCGGTAAGGCGGAGAAGCAGGCCCTGACTAGAGGTCTCGGGCTCGTCTCGGGCGAGATCTCGGTGGCCGTCGATGGTCAGCAGGTCGGTGTGGTGATCAGATCGGTGCGATTTGCCGAGACCGATTACCAGGTCGACGGGCTCGCGGCCGCGGTGATGGGCTGGGCCGCCGAGCACTTCGGCCTGTCTGGGCGGCTGCCGACCGCAGTGTTCGATCGGTCTGAGAATCGATACATCTATGACGTTCCCGTATCCGGCACGCGATGAGGTCCGCGCCGCAGCCAACGGCCAGCGCCGACCAAAGGGTATGAGTCTGCGAGAGTGGAACATTGACTCCGTGGGCGGACCTCAGATCGATCATCCGTAGGTAGCGGCGGACCTTGCAGCATCCCGCATGACTCATTTGGCGGGAGAACTTCTCCAAGCGCGAATCGGTTTCGCGCTGACGCGTCCATCGCGAAGCGGGCCCTTGGACGCCAAGAATGTCAGCATGGAGGACCAGGAACGAATCTTTGCCTTCGCGACCGCCAACCGTCTCCTTGACGCCGAGATGTTCGCCGGCCTCACTCCGCACCAGTGGTCCACGCCCAGCTTGTGCCAGGGGTGGACAGTGCGCGAAGTTGCGGCCCACCTGGTTCCCCCGAGAGCGGTCTGTCGCTGCTCTCTCTGGCCGGTCAGGTCATCCGCTACCGCGGAGACCTAGATCGGATGGTTGACGAGACCGCGCAGCGGACGGCGAAGCAGTCGGTCGAGGAGATCGTGCGCCAACTGCGGGACCGGGCCGGGGGCGGCGACGAGACCGATGGGTGCACCCGGCGGGGTCCACGGGGTCGCGGTGGCAGTCGCGGAGTAGGCCTGCGAGTCGATCGAGGAGGAGCGCGAGCGTCGGCTGGCCGAGCCGTGCACGCTGACCTCCGACATCTGGACGATCATGAGCGCCTCTACTTGAGAAAAGGCGCTTCAATATGGCCTGGGCTGGGTGGCTTGTTTGTTGAGTGGGGTAGGCGGATGGTGAAGGTGGTTCCGGTGCCGGGTTGGGTGGTGAAGGTGAGGGTGCCTTTGTGTCGGTCGTGGATCAGGGTGTGGGCGAGGGCGAGTCCTTGTCCGGTGCCGACGCCGACGGGTTTGGTGGTGAAGAATTGGTCGAAGACGCGGTCGGCGATGTCAGGGGGGATGCCGTTGCCAGTGTCGTGGATGTCGATGGTGATGGTGTCGTGGTCGGTGTGGGTGCGGATGGTGAGGGTGCCGCGACCGCGTCCGGTCTCGGCGGCATCGGTGATGGCGTGGGCGGCGTTGATCACGAGGTTGAGGACGGCTTGGTTGATGTCGCCGAGGTTGCATCGGACGGGGGGGAGGTCGGGGGCGAGGTCGAGGATGACGTCGGCGACGAGTTTGATTTCGCTGTCGGCCACAATCAGGGTGTTGCGGATGGCTTCGTTGAGGTCGCAGAGGTCGTGACTGTCGCCGCCGGGGTGGGCGAAGGCTTTCATGGCGCGCACGATCCGGGCGACGCGTTGGGTGCCGTCGATGGCTTGGGCGGCGGCTAGGGGGATTTCCTCGCGGAGGAAGTCGAGGTCCATGTTGTGTTCTTGGGTGAGGAGGGCTTGGTGGGTGGTGGCGAGGTCGCCGGAGATGCTGGGGTCGGTGAGGGCGTGGCGGTAGCCGTCGAGGAGGGTGGTGATGGGGGTGAGGTTCTCGGCGATGAAGTGCAGGTTATCGGTGATGAATTGGATGGGCGTGTTGATTTCGTGGGCGATGCCGGCAGCGAGTTGGCCGACGGATTCGAGTTTTTGGGCGTGGCGGAGTTCGCTTTCGAGGTGCCGGCGTTCGGTGATGTCGCGTAGGTGCAGGACCAGGGCGGCGACGGCGGGGTCGCCGGTGAGGTCGGTGCAGCTGATCTCGACCCAGCGCGGGCGGGTATCGGTGGGTTGGACGCGGCATTCGAGAACTTGCCCGGTGAGGGCGGCGCTGGTGAGCCAGGTGGTGACGGTGTCGTGGTCGTCGGGGTGGATCAGGTCGATCAGGTGCTGCCCGATCAGGTGGGTGTCGGGGATGCCGAGGATGTCGGTGGCGGCGGTGCTGGCGTAGGAGATGCTCGCGGCCCGGTCGCAGACCAGGGTCAGGTCGGAGGAGCGTTGGACCAAGGAGCGGAATCGCTCGGCCAGGGCGTTGTCCAGGCAGACCGCGAGTTGCCCGGCGATCAGGACGACGGCGTCGAGGCGTTCGGTGGTGAAGGCGCCGTGGCTGAGCCGGTTTTCCATCAGCAGCATGGCTCGGGGAGTACCTCGGCTGAGGATCGGCACGACAAGTAACGAGCAGGCTGTCAGGGCGTGCAGGTAGGGGTCGCGGGCGAACCGGTCATCGGTGGTGGCATCGGGTACCAGTAGTGGGTGCAGGGTGCGTTCGGCGTATCGGAACGCCGACAAGCAGATCAGTCCTTGCCGGCCGGCGTCCTCCACGCTCAGGGTGCGATCACCATCTGCGCTGTCTGGGCTGTCTGGGCTGGTGGGCAGGTACCAGGCTTGGGCGTCGGGGTTCCACAGCAGTATCCGTACCGAGGTGGCCCCGGTCATCGTGGTCAGGACCTCGACCACTCGGGCGCGTAGCTGCTCAAGGTTGGTTTCGCCGCTGAGGGCCTGGGAGGCTTGCAGCACGGCCATCAGATCGATGATTTCGGCCGAGACGACGGAGGTGTGTCCCGGGCCGAGCGAGGCACCCAGGGTGGAGGCTGAGGTGGGGCGGTGGCTGCTCGCTGTCCTGAGGTGTGGGAATTCCTGGTCTAGGGTGTTGACTTTTGCTGTGGCGCCCCAGGTTTGGTAGCGGGCGCGGGCTTGGGTGAGTAGCATCTGCCCGAGGTAGTCTAGGCCCCGCTCGAGGTGGAACCGGGCGGCGCGTTCGGTGATCAGAGCGGCGTGCCAGGGTCGCTGGCGGCGGGTGACGTCTGTCAGCGCCGCATCGAACGCATTGGCGGCGGTTGGGTAATCTGCGGTGGCCCAGGCGCGTTCGGCGTCCAACCAGTTCACCAGGTACCCGAAGTTGTCCGGCGCATCAGCAGCGCGGGCGGCCAACCAGTCCCGGGAAACGTCGAACTCCCCCAGAGAACCATCCTGGTCGGCCGGTCCGGCTGTCTTGGCCTGGTTGGCCAGAGCGAGCGCATGCAACAAATGCATCACCGCCGTGACATAGAGGCCGGCAAGGTTGGGCAGGAAAGACATTCCAGCGGCAGTGTGGTGGGCGAGTTGTTCGGGGTTCCAGAAAATGGTGGCGGCCAGCGCCTTGCGCCAGTTGAAGTAGAAGAGCGCGACCGGGTTCGCGCTCTTCTGCTCTGGATACGTGGACTCATCGAACGCGTCATCGCTGAAACTACCCGGGGCGTCCGTCTGTCCGCGTAGGCAGCGCAGCAACTGATGATGAGTCTGGTGGCTCGAGGTGGAGTGCTCGTCGCCGATGCGGGTCCAGAAGGTCGCCGCGGCGGCGTACTCGGTAGCGAAGTCGTCCAGGGTGGGCGCGCAGACGAGGATCCCGTCCAGGGTGGCGGGATACGTGTAGGAGGCGTACTGCAACTCGCCGTGGCGCAGCAGGCCCTCGCGGGCGGTGCGGGCCTGAGCGATGACGGTTTCCATCGGCTCGAACCACGGAAACGCCATGTTGGCCAGGCTGGCTCGCAGTTGCGAGGTTGCCGGTTCGAAACCGCGGGCCTCGCCGACCGCCAGGATCCGCATACTGGCTCGGTACCCGAGCGCATAGTCCTGCCGGTACACGATCCCGATCATCGGCAGGCCACTGGCAGTGGGGACCAGGGGCGCGTTCGGGCCGTGGTCGACCCAGATCCGGTGCGCGGTCAGAACCAGCCACGGCATCAGCGGATGCTGGGATTTGTAGGCCGGGGGAAGCATCCGTTCGATCAGCCGGGAGACGGCCGCGATCTGTGGGTCGCGGGGTTCGGGTCGATCCAGCTCTCCCAGCTGTGTACCGTCGCCGACCCACTGCTCGAGCCGGTCCAGGCCGGAATCGATCACCGCCGGGAGGTCCTCCTGGCTCGGTGGCTCGAATCCGAGCTGGGTCAACAGCCCGAGGCCGAGGGCTACTGCCTCCGGCAGGCGGCCTCGGTGGGTCAGGCTGGTGATCTGGGCGGCGGCGCCGGCGTAGGCGGTGGGGGTGGTGGTGCGTTGCTGGATCTGCTGGTACAGATCGTCGGCTTCGGCCAGCTGGGCCAGGTTGACCAGTGCGGCATGGCGTTCAATCAGCAGGTGGGTGACCAGCTCGGCCTGAGGAGTGCCCCACCCCGGTTCGATGTCGTCGGCGGGTAGCAGGGCAAGGGCTGCGCTCAGGAACCGTTCGGACCGGACCGGGTTGATCACCCGGGCGTGCGCGGCGGCGACCCGGAACAGGCCCGCCACCCGGTAGCGTTCGTCGGCGTCGCTGGTGTCCGGAGCAGAAGCCAGGTACTGCTCGGCGGCCGCGCCTTCCAGTCGTGGGTACACCGCCAGTCGGCGGGCAAGCTGCAACTGCAGCAACTGACGCGGGCGGGCCTGCAGCCGGGCAGCGGCGGCCTGCTGGACCCGGTCATGGCGAAACCGGACCGCCGGGTCGCCTTCGTGGACCATCACCAGCAGACCGTCCTCCAGGGCCGGGGCCAGCGCCTGGCTGATCGCGTCCGGGTCCAGACCGGCGGCGACCGCGAGCAATTCCAGAGTGATGTCGCTCCCGAGACAGCCCAGGACATCCACCAGGCGCACCGTGGTCTCCGGTAGCGCCTCGATCCGGGCGGTGATCAGATCAAGGACGTCGCCGTGCCCGACAAACCGGCGGATCGTCGCGGCCTCCCACTGCCACCCGGTGCCACCAATGCTCAGGACCCCGTCGCGGCGTAACGCGTTGACCAGTTCCACGGTGTCGTAGGGGTTGCCGTGAGTGCGGGCGTTGATCGCCTCGCCCAGGTCGGTGGCGCGGTCCGCGGGTAGTCGTAGCATCTGTGCCAGTAGCGTGCTCAGGTGCGCCGGTGGCAGGTTCTCCAATCGCACCCGGGTGGGGGCGGCCTCGAGCCGGTCCCACCGCTCCAGCATCGCCGACAGCGGATGGGCCTGGTCCACTTCTGCGTCGCGGTAGGCCCCGACCAGCAACAAGCCCGACAGGTCCTCGTCCATCAGAATGGCGTCCAGGAACGCGATCGGGAAGGCTGCCGCCCATTGCAGGTCATCGACCACCATCACCACCGGCCGAGCCGGAGAGGCCAGCGCCCGCAGCACCCCCAGGCCAGCACGGAAAGCCTTCGCCGCCAGCGACTGGTGATCACCGGGGATCTCGACCGGGGTGAGACCCAGCAGCACCGCGAAGTCCGGTTGCATCGCCACCAGCATGTCGATGTCGGGACCGACGACCTTCAGGATCCGTTCGCGTAGGATGACCAACTGATCCTCGGGCTCGGCCAGCAACAGTCGGGCCAGCGCCCGCATTACCTGCGCGACCGCGTCAGCGGACTCGTCCTGGCGGTACTGGTCGAATTTGCCCTGCACGAACCACCCGTTATGGGCGGTCACCATCGAGCGCAGTTCGCTGATCAGGGAGCTCTTGCCGACTCCGGGGGCACCGGTCACCAGCAGGCCTCGTTCGCCCCCGGTGATCGCCTGCTCCAGCGCCGTCCTCAGCGCACCGATCTCGGTGTCGCGCCCCACCAACTGCGACGGCGCGCAGATCCGCAGCGGGAAATCCCGCTCACCCAACACAAACCCAACGGCACCCGACCCTGACCCCCCGCCGTCCCGGTCCTGTCCACCGACTTCGGTCAGCGAGGCCAGCAACCGGGCCAGGTCATGCGCCAGACCCTGAGCACTCTGATACCGCCTATCCGGTTCCTTCTCCAACAACCGCATAATGATGTCCGACAACACCTGCGGAACCACCGGATTCATCACCCGCGGTGCCACCGGCACCCGGGCCAGATGATCATGAATCAAGGTCAACGGATCACCTGTCCCGAACGGCGCCCGCCCCACCGCCAGCTCATACAACGTCGCGCCCACCGCATACAGATCCGCCCGCTGATCCACCTCCCGCCCGGTCCGCCCACTCTGCTCCGGCGCCAAGTAGGCCAACGTCCCCGCGATCGTGCTCTCATGTGTGAACCCCGGCCGATCCACCGCGAACGTCGTCGCCAAATCCCAATCAATCAACACCGCAACCCGCCCCGACCCCGCCACCAGAATGTTCGCCGGATTAATATCCTTATGCACCACCCCGGCCTCGTGCACCCCGGTAAGCACCCGAGCCAACGCCACGGCGAACTCCACCACGTCCACCACCTCAGACCCACCCGCCACACCGCCACCCGCCCGGCCGGTCAGCGTCAAGGCCAGCGACACCCCACCCACATCCTCCAACACCAACCCCTCCGACTCACCCGACCCATCCATCTGCACCAGATGCGCCACCCCAGCCACCCCCGCCAAGACCGTGAGAATGCCGCTCTCGTGCCGCAACCGGTCACCGGCCCCCGACCCCAGCGGTTGCTTCCAAATCACCCCAACGCTCGCGGCATGCGCTGCGCTGCCAGGCCCCAGCGCCGGGATCGTTTCGGGGGCCAATACCTGCAACCGGACCACCCGCGTGCGAACGCTCTCGTACAGCAGCACGCCCTCACTGCCTTCGGCGACAAAATCACGGATTCCACCGCGCGGATCGCCAAAGGTAGCCACCGGTGCATAGTCGGCGACGCAAGACCGCACCTTTAATCCCGCTCAGGTGGGGCCACCCTGGCAGGCGGCGCGAATCGTGAAGCACGATCTACCGGCTGTCCGCCAAATGGGTGGCGATCCGGCGCGATTCGATCGCGATCTCCCTCGCATCCCGCCGGCGAGATGAACTGGCCGCAGCAGACGCCAGTCGAGGAGGGAATCCTCCAGTCCGGGCGGTATCCGGTGGCCAGCACCACGGCATCGACCTGGAGCACCGACCCGTCGGTGAACACCACGGCGTCCGCGGTGACGCGTTCGATGTCGGCGTGCACGCAGATCCGGCCGACCCGGACGTGCTCCATGGTGCCGATGTCCAGCAGCGGGAGCTTCCGGTCGGGGGCAGGATACGCGACATCGCATCCGCCTCGCAGTGCTCGAACGGTTGTGCCACATCCTGGCCACGGACCTCGGCGGCGGCCCGGCTCCGGTCAGCGGATCAGCCGGCCCGTAGGTGTCCAGCAAAGATTGCCAGGCTCGGTCAGCGGATGCGAAGAGCTCATCCGCCAGTTCGCGCAGAACCTCACCCAGCGGTACCGACCGATCCTGGCCTTGCTGAACCGCGGGGCACTCACCTCCACGCCAGGCACCAGCCTCGCCTGCAGATCGGCGATGTGGAGTAGCAGGTCGACCTGAAAGTCCACCTGAGTCGCGTCTTCAAGATCCCCACCAGCCAGACACCCCTCATGCCCCGAACCAGCGCAAACCGTTGATCGTGGTGCCGGGAGCGCCTCTACTTGGGCTGATGGCCGGCACCCGGGTCCGGGGTGGTGCGTGATGGTGGCCTCCGCGGACACGGCGGACCAAGGGCTCATCGCGTCAACAGCCGACGCAGTCATCCTGGGTGTCAGCGGCCACGGCATCGCCTCCCACATCCTCGCTCGGGCCGATGCGCGTCCATTGACCGCCCGGGCGCTGGCCCAGGCCGGGCAGCACCAGCAGGCCGAGCAGGCCGCCCCTGCAGCGGCACGGTAGGCGATCGTGATGGAGTCGTCGACTGGCTGACGTCGTGGTCCGCCTCAGGGCCAGCGGTGCTGGTGTCGGGAGCTCACCCAGACCGTCAATTGGGTGCGGTTGGTGAAGCCGAGCTTGGCCAGAATCCGCGTGACGTGCCCCTCGGCTGTGCGCACCGAGACCACCAGACGCGCCGCGATCTCCTTGTTCGCCAATCCCTTGGCGACCAGATCGGCTACCTCGCGCTCCCGACGGGTCAAGGGGTCGTCGTCGGCGCCTTCGACGGCCGTCGGGGAGTTGTTCCCGCCGCTCTCCTCGAGGGCAAACGCGATTGCCTCCTCGTATGACATGCGGGCCCCGTTCGCGCTGGCCCGCGCGTACTCCGTGGCTCCGAGTACCTCGCGAGCGCGGAGATCGGAAACTGTGTGGTAGCCGACGAGATGCTGCAAGCTGGCGAAAGGAGAACCCAATTCCTGCCACAGGACACTCGCGGCTCCCAGGAGGGTGGCCTCACGCACGGGTCGCTCCTGCTCTCCAGCAACCCACCCCAGCACTTCCAGGCACATGGTCGTGCCGTAGCGGTCCTCCAACACCGCTACGCGGTTGAGCCGCAGGCTCTCCGTGATCCCGTGAACGGTGGCGTCGAGATCACGGCGTACGTAGGCCGCCAGGCCACTGCCCCACAGCGCGGCGGACCGGTGGAAAACCTCGCCCACCGGCTCGGTGCAGGCGAGCATCTCACCATGGCATGCCGCAGCAAGTTCATGATCACCGATCATGGCAGCACTGATCGCGAGGCAGTGCAACAGATGCAAGCGCAGGTCAAGGTTAGGGTTCGGGGAGCGCATCAGGGTCGTCAGCGCGCCGCTTAACACCTCGGTCGACTCCTGTACCTGACCGGAGAACATCAGGCTAAGACCCCGAATGAACGCGGCAAAGGCGAGTGATTCCGGATCACCCAACTCTGTCGCCAAAGCCTCTCCTTCTTCCAGGAGAGAGATCCCGACACTGACATCCCCCTGGGCAAGCGCCCACTGGCTGGCCAGCAGCACAGCCAACGCTTTGCAGGTCGTCGGCTCCGGCATGAGCGCGAGGACGCGATCCACCCAGCGACGGCCCTCATCGAACAACCCGCGGGCCCACCAGTAGTGCACCGGAAGGGCGACGATGAGCTTGGCAGCACGGGGTGCTCTTGCGCGATCGGCGAGGCAGTGCCCGACCACGGCGCGGAGGTTGACGTGTTCCCGGCTCAACCGCGCGAGCCAGTATTTCTGACGGGGTCCGATCCACTCGGCACGTGCACGGTCCACCAAATTCTCGTAGAACGCGCAATGCTCGTTGCGCAGGAGTTCCTCCGCGTGGGCATCGTGAAGCTGGTCGCGGCCGTACTCGTGCTGCGTCTCCAGCATCCGATACCTCGACCCCCCACCCACGTCCTCTCTGGCGATAATCGACTTGTCGGCCAACGCGACCACCAGATTGGCCAGCTCGCCCGCCGGCAGGTCGTCGTCCGCGCAGATCGCCACCACGGCGTCAGTTTCGAATCCGCCGACGAAGACCGTCAGTCGGGCCCACAGCAGCCGCTCCGGCTTTGAGCACAGCTCGAAGGACCAGTCCAAACACGCGCGCAATGTCTGTTGGCGGGCCGGAACGAAACGTTTGGCTCGGTGTAACAGAGCGAACCGGTCTGACATCCGTTCGAGGATCTGCTGTGGCGTCAGCACCGGCAACCACGAGGCGGCGAGCTCGATCGCCAACGGGAGGCCTTCGAGACGATGACAGACCCCGGCTACCGCCGCGGCGTTGACCGCAGTGACGGAGAACTCCCGATGCACGGCCCGAGCCCGCTCGACGAACAGAACGATTGACTCGTACCGGACCAACTCCGCAGCGTCCACCCTGTCGTCGCGCGCCGGGAGCTGCAGGGGAGGTACAACATGGACTACCTCGCCTTCGACCAGCAGAGGCTCGCGGCTCGTTGCGAGCACACGAACGTCTGGTCCGGAGCGCAATAGGTGGTCGGTGAACACCGCAACCGCAGGGATCAGGTGCTCACAGTTGTCGAGCATGATCAGCCCGTTCCAGGTGGCGAGGTGCGCAGCGAGGGCCTCCATCGACAGCACCGTGCCCCCTCGCAAACCCAGCATGCCGCCCACCACGACAGCCAGGGTGTCGAGGTTCGAGGCGCTGGCGGACAGGGGGGACATGTCCCTCCACTGCGTCAAGTCGATGAACCAGACGCCGTCAGCAAACGTATGGCGCACGCCTCTCGCCACCCGCACCGCGACGCGCGTCTTACCGGTGCCCCCGAACCCAGTGAGGGTGACCAAACGATGAGCTGCCAGCAGACGCCGAACGTCGTCGACTTCGCGCTGTCGCCCTACGAAACTGGTCAGCTCGCAGGGGAGAAACCCTGCGGCCGCGTCTCGAGTCTTTGATCCCAAGCCCCCCACCCGACCTGAGCTCGAAGCCTAGTCGTGCTCATCCGAGCATAGGGACGCCCACGCCCGAATACCACTCACCATGCGACTTGCACTCAGCCGCGGCCTCCGTGCCGGTGGCGTCCATCAACCTGACCCGTACGGCCACGCACTCGCACGGCAACACCGGCATGGCGAGCGTCGGGGTGCTGGCGCCGCCGATGTCGCTCAACTGTCCCCGGACCACCGGTACATGATCGCGACGGACGAGGACTTCAACCCCTACCGGGCGCCCGCGCCGGCCAGCTGGCGTTCGATTGCTCTGTCCAGGTGAACGCGCATCTCGTCAGAGGCTGGGCCAGTCGACCGACAGGTATTGGGTCTCGCAGAATTCCGTCAGGCCGACTTGCGCTCCCTCTCGTCCGATGCCGGACTGCTTCATCCCCCCGAACGGCGCTGCCGGATCTGAGATCTGCCCTCGGTTGATGCCGACCATCCCGGCCTCGATCTCCTCACCGAGACGAAGCGCGTGAGCGAGATCGCCCGAGTAGACGTAGGCGGCAAGACCCATCTCGCCGGCGTTCACGAGTCGCACGAGTTTTGCCTCATCACTCCAGGGCACGATCGGCGCGACCGGACCGAAGATCTCTTCCTCCAGGATGTCTGCATCGATAGGTACGTCCACCAGCACGGTGGGCGGGTAGAACCATCCCGTTGCCGCGCTTTCCTCGCCGGGAACCTCTGCCCGGCGGGCAATGCTTGCGCCCTGGACGACAGCCCGATCGACCAACGCCGTGATGCGCTCGACCGCGGCACCGGAGATCAACGGACCAATCTGAGCGCCGGTGTCGGCCGCCCCGACGGTGAGCCCTCCGACCTCGGCACAGAGCCGGGTGGTGAATTCGTCAACCACGGCAGCGTGCACATAGAACCGGTTGGCGGCGGTGCATGCCTGTCCACCGCCACGGAATTTGGCAGCCATCGCACCGATGACAGCTGCCTCGATGTCGGCGTCAGCGGTCACAATGAACGGAGCGTTACCACCAAGCTCCATCGACGTATTGACGACTCGGTCGGCTGCCTGCCGTAGAAGGATGCGCCCCACGCGCGTCGATCCGGTGAACGAGATCTTACGAACCCGCGGGTCTTTCAACCAGGTGCCGACGACACCGGACGCGTCGGTTGAGGGCACCAGGTTGACGACTCCCTCCGGCACCCCGGCCTCGGCCAGTAACCGGACGATGGCCAGGGCGGTCAGCGGTGTCTCTGCCGCCGGCTTGAGTACGACCGAGCAGCCGGCAGCCAGGGCCGGAGCGATTTTCCGGGTCACCATGGCGGCCGGAAAGTTCCAGGGCGTGACCAGAGCGGCTACCCCCACGGGCCGACGAGTGACCAGGGTGCGAGTGCCACCGGCGGGCGAGGGACCGTACTCGCCGCCGGCGCGGACCGCTTCTTCGGCGAACCAGCGGAAGAACTCCGCCGCGTAGGTCACCTCGCCGCAGGCGTCGACGAGGGATTTCCCGTTCTCCGCAACGATGAGCCCGGCCAGCGCCTCAGCGTCGCGCAGCATCAACCCGTACGCGCGATACAGGATCTCCGAACGCTTTCGCCGCGCCACCCGGCGCCAGCCGCCGAAGGCGACCTGGGCGGCAGCGACGGCAGCGACAGCGTCGTGGGCGTCAGCATCCGCGACCGAGGCCAGCACCCGACGATAAGCAGGGTCCTCGACATCGAAGAAACCGGCACCGCCAAGGCGGTACTGCCCACCGATGATCAGAGCATGGCTCGGCTCCAGCGAACGGATGAAGTTGTCGATCAGCGGATTCATGTCCGTCGGGACCGGGCGAACGCGTCAAGAGCGACGGCTCCCACGACAATGAAACCGGTGATCACCGACTCCACGTTGATGTCGAAACCCTTGGATTGGGAAACGTTGCGGACGATCGCGATGATGAGCAGACCGACAGCCGTACGCCAGATCGCGCCTTCGCCGCCGAAGAGGGAGGTCCCACCGATGACGACGGCGGCGATGGCGTCAAGCGCGATGGTGCCGCCGACGTCTGCCTGCCCGACCTGCAGCCGGGAGGCGATGATGCAGCCGCCGATGCCTGCGCAGCCGCCGACGAGCACGTAGGCGCTGGCCCGCAGGAGGTCGACCCGAAGGCCGGCCAGACGGGCGGCTTCGGTGTTGCCGCCGATGGCGTAGAGGGAGCGTCCGTACACGGTCCGGGCCAGCACGACACCGCCGACGAGGAAGACGACAGCGGTCACCCAAACGGATACCGGGACGCCGACGACCTTGCCGAGGCCGAGCCATTCGAAACCGGGCTCGTTGTTGAGGATCGGCGAGGAGTGCGAGTACAGGAACGCCGCACCGCCGAAGACGGACGCGCTGCCGAGCGTGGCGACGAAGGGGTTGATCCGCAACACCGTCACCAGAAGTCCGTTGACGGCTCCCGCGAGCATCGCGATGAGCACCGCCAGGACGAACGCCAGTCCGATCGGCATGTGGAGTCCGAACTGGGCGAAGAACACCGCAGCCCCGGCGTACACTGCGCCGACGGACAGGTCGAAACCACCGGCGATCATGACGAAAGTCATTCCCACAGCAATGATTCCGACTTGCGCGTTTTGCGCTAGCACGTTCTGCAGGTTCCCCCAGGCGAGGAACCCCGGATAGGTCAGCTGGGCCCAGCCGGCGAGCACGAACAGCAGCCAGACCATCCCGTACCGGAACGCGATGTCGACCAGCCGTCGGCTTGGTCCCACTCGGTCCGCAACCCGGTTGGACAACTGGGCGGCCTCAGTCGGCTTGCTTTGACGTACCTCAGACATCAGGGTTCTCCACATGGAAGGCGGCGTAAAGGATCTGGGCCACGATGTTCTCCTCGGAATCGTGCTGCAGATCGACGTTCAGGCGGGCGACGACACGGCCTCCCGAGAGCACGACGACGCGCTGACATGTTGACGCGATCTCGTCCAGCTCCGAGCTCACGACGAGGACCCCCAAGCCCTCGGTGGCCATCGAGTGCAGAGTCGCCAGGATCTCGGCCTTGGCGCCGACATCGATGCCGCGGGTCGGCTCGTCGGCGAGCAGGAACCGAGGGCGACGGTGCCCCCACCGGGCCAGCAGCAGCTTCTGCTGGTTTCCGCCAGACAGGTTCCTTGCGACCTCGTCGAGGCGCCGCTCGTCGAACCCGTAACCGCGCGCAGCCACCGCCGCGACGACGCGCATCCGACGCATCGAGACGAACGGGCCTCGCGTGACCGCCCGGAGATCGGACAGCGCGACGTTCTCCTTGGCGCTGAGGGACAACACCAGACCCTGGGTCTTGCGGTCCTCCGGCAGCAGGGCGATGCCGTACCGCAGCGCCTGTCGAACCGTCCGGGGCCAGCCGACTTTGGTGCCGTCGAGCCACAGGTCACCGCTGGAGCGTGAGTCGAGACCGGCCAGAGCGCGCAGCACCGAGGAGCGCCCGGAGCCGACGAGCCCCGCCAAACCGACGATCTCGCCGTCGCGGATCTCCAGGTCGACGCCGACGTCGGAACCGGCCACGCGCAGGTTTTGCACCTGTAACCCGCCGGCCGGGCGAACCGCATGAACCGATGCCCGAGCTGCCGACGACCCGCGCGAGGCTCGGCTGACGTCGCCACCGCTCTGCCCCCGGCCGAGCATCTCGCCCACGAGCGACTGCTTGGTCCATTCACCGACCGGGCGGGTCACCCGGAGCAGGCCGTCGCGGAACACCGTGACGTGGTCGCTGATGGACAGCACCTCTTCGAGCGCGTGCGATACGAAGACCATCGTGACTCCGGCGCTGCGCAAGTCGCGCATGAGAACGAACAAGGCATCTCGCTCCGTCGGCCCGAGCGGCGCCGTCGGCTCGTCAAAGAAGATCGCCCGCGCGTCCGCCTCGAGCGCACGCATGATTTCTAGCATCTGCTGCTGGGCGACGGACAGGTCGCGCGCCACAGCGGTGGCGGGGATGCTGACGCCGAGCCGGTCACAGAGTTCGTCGTAGCGTCGGCGCATCGCCTTCTCGTCGAGCATCCCGGCCCGCGACCGCGGGCTGGCCACGAAGACATTCGCCTGCGCCGAGAGCTGCGGAATGATCGTCAGCTCCTGGTAGATGGCGGCCACCCCGGCCCGACGGGCAGCGCGCGCGTTGCCCAGCGCCACCTTGTCACCGAACAGCTCGAAAGTACCCTCGGACTGCTGGATCCGGCCCGCAAGGATGCCCAGCAGGGTCGACTTACCGGCTCCGTTCTCACCGACCAGGGCGTGGATCGTGCCCGTCTCGATCGACAGGTCGATCCCGGCGAGCGCCTGGGTTCCGCCGAACCGCTTGCCCAACCCGTGGGTCCGGATCGCCGGGACGGCCGTGGGGATGGCGCCACCGGCCCGGTCTGCCGCGGGGAGGCCGCCGGAGGGGCGCCCGTTGCCGGGCGTCCCTCCGAACACGCCGCTATCTGACGTCACTACGACTCCGGCTTGAAGGTGGCCGCGTTCTCCTTGGTGACAACAAAGAACCCGGTCGCGGGATCCGCGTCGGACGGCGTCGGCGCGCCACCGTTCTTCAGGAACCGCTGCACCGGCTTCCCGGCGAGCGCGTCCTGCAGCACCTGGACGGCGCTGGAGATCGACGTCTTCGGGTACTCCGGCGACGACGCCTGGACGACTCCGGCGGCGATCTGCTGGAGGGAGTACGCCGACGAGCCCTTGTCGTAGATCTTGTACTTGCCCGTCTTGCCCGCAGCCTCGACCGCTTGAACGGCGCCCTGGGTGAGGGTTACGTAGGCGCAGAAGATGATGGTCGCGTCCGGGTGAGCCTGGATCATCGACGCGGCCTTCTGGTTGCCCTGCGGGATTGAGTAGTCGGTATTCGCCTGGGCGACGATCTCGAACTCGGGATGTTCAGCGCGGACCTTCTTCAGCGCGGCCTGCAGGTTGATGGTGATCCCGATGTTCTCCGGGCCCTTGAGTATGATCACCTTCTGCGGGCCGGGGTTCTCCTTGATCACGTACTCCAGGTATCGCGTCCAGTACTCGATCGTGTCGACGCCTCCCACATAGGCAAGGCTGCCCGGTGCCCACAGTTCGTCGCCCTCGTTGACCGTCCGGCCGCACAGCGCCGTCGTCATGGCCACGACGAGGATGCCGCGCTCGGGGGCGTCTTTGGTGACGATGTTGCAGTTCAAGTTGGAATCCAGCGAGGGCAGCAGGATTGCGTTGTATTTGCCCGATTGGACAATGTTCTGCAGTTCGTTGAACTGGGTCGTGGGATCGAACTTTCCGTCGAAGATCGTGACGGACGCGCCCGGGATCTTGGCAACGTCCTCCTTGACCTGAGCGATCTGCGACTGCAGGTAACTGTTGTTCGTCCCGGGAAGCGCGACCGCGATCCGCAGCGGACCCTGGACGTTCACCTTCATCGTCCCGACGTCGACCTGGACACTGGACGACCCGGCCGCGCTGCTGCCGGCGCTCGCAGCGGAGCCTGACGGGCTTGTCGTCGATGAGGAGCCGCACGCCGCTGTCGCGAGCGTGGAGGTGGCCACAAGAGCAGCCGCAAGCCTGATTCGGAGTCGAGAATTGAGCACAGACCCATCCTTTCGTCGTTGAAAGTCGTGACGTTGGCCGCCACCGCCGGACGGCGATTCCGTCTGCCGGTGCCTGGGTTAACCGGCGTATACCTGCCCGGAGCCGACGGCCCCGGGGTGCTGCTACTGCTGGGTCGCGTCCGCGCCCGGGTCGTGACCGGAGACCTCATCCGCGAATGACTTGAGCACCGCCTGCGCAGCCCGGGTGGACTCGAGCGCCGCTGGCACCCCGCAGTAGATGGCCGCCTGCAGCAGCACCTCTTGGATCTCCTCCTCGGTGCACCCGTTGTGGATCGCCCCCCGGACGTGCAGTGCGAGTTCGTCGATTCGACCGAGCGCGGTCAGCATGCCGATGTTCACGAGGCTGCGCGTGCGCCGCGGCAGACCCGGCCGCGTCCAGACCGCACCCCAGCAGTACTGCGTGATGAGGTCTTGCAGGGGCATCGTGAAAGCGTCGGCCTTGGCGAGCGACGCGTCCACGTACGCGTCGCCGAGCACCTTGCGGCGCACCGCCATGCCACTGTCGTAGAGCCCATTTCCCGGACCGAGGCGTACCCCGTCGACTTCCGTCATCATCGTTCCCCTTCGCGGGTTCCGTATTCACTGAGACGCGGCCGTAGCCCCGGGTCCCTGACGAGTCAATTCACCGGTCTTCACGCTGCGTGCCCGGTCTGCTGTCAGACACCAGACAACATGGTGACCACCAAGGCCTCCTCCTGTCCAGCCCTACACGGCAATTGCAGCCCGCCATCTCATTTATGTTTTCCTGAAACACCTCTAAATTAGCCATTTTGGGATGAGGCTCGGACTAGCAAGCCGTTGCTGTCTCAGCGCTGCCAGCATATGTTGTCAGACAGTCAGTCAGCTGTGACGCACTGCGTCGACACGCAGATCGCCGACCCGCACACGGTGGGTGAAGTGAACGAGGAGACACATGGACCTGTCGCTGAGGAACGTCGTCGTGACCGGAGCTGCCTCCGGCATCGGGGCCGCGACCGCCGCGCTCCTCGTCGCGGAGGGTGCGACGGTCCACGCCTGGGACATCAACGCGGCCTTGCTCGAGTCCACCGTCGCCGACCTCCGCGGGGCCGGACACGACGTCCGGGCGCGAGTGGTCGACGTGCGCTCGGAGACGGATGTGGCCGCGGCCTTCGATGCCGCCGCGGCCGGCGGCCCGCGACTGGACGGGGTCGTCAACGTGGCCGGCCTACAGCGGGCGGGCCGGATCGACGACAGCGACCCGGGTGACTGGGATGACCAGATTGCCGTCAACCTGTCCGGAACATGGCTGGTCAACCGGCATGCGGTGAGAACCATGAAGCCGCACGGCCACGGTGCCGTGGTCAACGTCGCGTCCGTCGGCGGGATCCGCGGAGTCGGTGCCGGCATGACTGGGTACTCCGCCTCGAAGGGCGGCGTGGTCTCGCTGACCATGTCGCTGGCGGTCGAGGTCGCGGCGCACGGCCTGCGCATCAACTGCATCGCCCCCGGGTGGGTGGACACACCGTTCAACGACCCCGTCGTCGCCGCACTGGGCGGCCGAGCCGCAGTGGATCGCCAGGTCGAGGCCACGGTGCCAATGCGGCGACAGGGCCGACCGGCCGAGATCGCCGCCGCGATCGCCTTTCTGTTGTCCCCGGTGTGCGGCTATCTCACCGGCCACACCCTCGTCGTGGACGGCGGCCTCGTCATCTCTATCTGAAATATCCTAAATCTGTCGTATGTTGTAAGCTGTCGGACAGATGTCGTCAGCATGAAGCGTGAGTTGGGAGATGCTTGCCGGTGGCCGAAGGCATGCGCGTCCAGCGGTCGGTGCCGATCCGGCTCCAGGTCGCCCAGCAAATCAGGTCCGCCATCGGCGACATGCGGTTCGCACCCGGACAGATTCTCATCGAACGCGAACTGTGCGAGGCGACCGGCGCGAGCCGCGCATCGGTCCGCGAGGCACTGCGCGAACTGGAGTCGGAAGGTCTCGTCGTCTCGATTCCCGGCCGTGGCACAGAGGTCGCGACGATCTCCGTCGAGGAGGCGGACCAGATCTACGAGGCCCGTGCCGCCCTCGAAGGTCTGGCCGGGAGACTGTTCACGCTGAGCGCCACGGCCACCCAGCGCGCGGCCCTGGGGCAGGCCCTGACCCGGATCGAGAAGTCGGCGGACCCGGGTGAACTACTCGCGGCGAAGAACCAGTTCTACGAGGTCCTCCTGGAGGGGGCGCACAACGCGGTGGTGCAGCAATTGCTCACCATTCTGCACCGGCGCGTGACGCTCCTGCGGTTCACCTCCCTGAGCCGGCCCGACCGGCCCGCGGAGAGCGTCAAGGAGATCCGCCAGATCGTCACGGCGATTAACCGTGGGGACTCGGCCAGTGCCGAGCGCGCGTGCATCGCTCACATCGAGTCCGCGCGGGCGAGCGCCAAGTTGTCCCTCAGTACTGCCACTCCGACGGGTCCTCCCCAGGACGTCTGACGTGTCCGGGCCCGGAATGTCGAGTTCTGCGGACCTCGCGAGCCCGACATTCCCTGCCCGGCCTAACATTTCAGCCCGGCCCGAGGTCCCGGTCAGAGGGGACGGACGAGCTCAAGCGTCCCCGTACGCGTCGAACGCGGCCACGACGTCCTGCCGGCCCAGACTGCTGTACACGGCCCGAAGCAGGCCCCGGGCGCGCGGCCCGTTGTCGTGGCGAGCGTGCATCCGGTTCGGGGCATAGCAGAAACCGAGGCGCTCCCCCAAATCACCCATCCCGATCGAGCCACCCACGCCGTGATGACCGAAAGCACGATCGCTGCCGAAGGTGACAATCGGCGGGGAGTTGAGCACGAAACCGGAGGCCTGGTGATAGCGCCGCCCCATGACCACCTCGGGAAGGTGATGCTGCTGGGCCACGGCGGCCTCGACACCGGACCGCGAGATGACCCGCACGCCGTCGATCTCGCCGTCCCCGGCGAATGCCGCGTAAAGGCGGGCTACACCGCGTGCTGTCCCGTGGCCGGTGGCGGACGGGATGCAACTGCGTCGCCAAGCGACGTCGTTGAGGCTCCAGTCATCCGGGTGCTGATCGTAGACCCGGGCCAGCAGGGACCCAGGCTCCATCTCGGCCACGTTCAGCACCGTCCCGGTCTCGGCCGCGAAAAACTCAGCACAGCGCTCCAACTCGTCGTCACGTAGACCGATCATGTAGTCGGCCCCGAGCGGTCCGGCGAGTTCTTCGCGGAGGAACTGGCCGAGGTCGCGGCCGGTCACGCGCAGGACCAGCTCGTTGAGCAGGTACCCGTAAGTCATGACGTGGTAGCCGGAGCTCTCCCCCGGCGTCCAGACCGGCGCCTGGGCGGCGAGGGCTGACGCCATGGCGGCCTGGTCATAGATCGCGCCGCGGTACAGCCCGTCGACGACCGGGAGGCCGGCGCGGTGATCAAGCAAGAAGCGAACGGGCAGCTCCGCTTTGCCGGCCGCAGCGAATTCCGGCCAGTACGTGGCAACGGGAGCATCCAGGTCGACGAGCCCGCGATCGACGAGAACGTGCACGCACATGGCGGCGATGCCTTTCGCCACCGACATCATCAGGACGATCGTGTCGCGCTCCCAGGCCCGCGTCCGCGCCGCATCCGCGTATCCGCCCCACAGGTCGACCACGAGCTCGCCGCGGTGGTAGAGCGTGACCGCGGCGCCGACCTCAGGCTCGACCGCATGCACGCCGAAGTTCGAGATGAACGCATCCCGCACCTGTTCGAAGCGCGGGTCGCACCATCCTGACACCGGCGGGGTGTCAGACTCCCTGCGCGCCGCCACCTCTTCGTGAATCTGATCGGACACGAGAGCTCCTCTTGTTAAGGACAGCTGGAAGGCTGACCGGTGATTGACAGGTGGCAGCTTGTCAGACAGCATACACACGCGCCGACGCGGCGCCAGGTGCAGCTGAGGCCCTCAGGGCGGGGCCTGCTGCGCTCTCGGCGAGAGGAAGGACGGTGCACGTGACTGAGGCCGGCAGCAGCGTCATACCCGCCGGAGGCAGCGTTGACCGGGTCGCTGTGGTTACCGGGGCCGCACGTGGCATCGGCGCCGCTGTGGCCGCCCGGCTGGCGGCTGACGGGCACCTCGTCGAGGCTTTTGACCTTGACACCACCTGGGACGAGCAGGACGGCGACGCAGTGCCCGACCGGGTCGTGCCGCGGCGGGTCGACGTCACCGATCGGGCCGGCCTAGCCGCCGCCTTCGGCCGACTGGGTGAGGCACACGGTCGGCTGGACGTCCTGGTGAACAACGCGATGTGGCTGCGTTACGCACCGATCATGGACCTCTCGGACGAGGACATCGACCGCATGATCGCCGTCGGACTCACCGGGAGCATCGCCTGCATCCGCGCCGCGGTCCCGCTGCTGCGTCGCGCGGGAGGTGGATGCATCGTCAACGTCTCCTCTCCGGCCGCAGTGCTGGGGTTCGTGGGGTCGTCGGTCTACGCTGCGACCAAAGGTGGCGTGGTCAGCCTCACGAAGGTGCTCGCCGCCGAACTCGGCCCGGACGGCATCCGGGTGAACGCGGTTGGTCCAGGCGCGACCAGGACCCCCGGTGCCAGCCGCATCGTCGACGACGAGGGTTACCGCGCGCGGATCGCCATGACACCGCTGGGCCGACTCGCCGAGCCCGAGGACCTGGCCGCTCTCGTCGGCTTTCTCGCCTCGGACGCCGCCGCATTCGTCACCGGGCAGTTCATCATCGCGGATGGCGGCATCACAGCCGCCCGCTAACTAGCGCAACCCTCGCGCCGATACCACAGGCGCGGCCAAACCTGAGCGGAGAACCAAACCATGACCTCGTTTCCGCGGCCCGTCGCCATGACGCAAGACCTCGATGTGGGATTCGTCGGCCTCGGCGCGATGGGCAGCCCGATGGCCGGGCGACTGGCCGCCGCCGGAGTACGCCTCACGGTTCGTGACCTCGATCCGGACGCCGTGGCCGGCCTGGTCTCCGCAGGCGCGCACGTCCGGGCCGGCGATCGAGCCGACGTGGCCCGCGCGGACGTCGTTGTCCTCATGCTGCCTGACTCGCGCATCGTCCGGGCCGAGGTGAGCGGTCCGGACGGACTACTGGCCTCGATGCGGCCCGGCAGCCTGCTGGTCGACATGAGCTCGAGCGACCCGGAGGCCACCCAGAAACTGGCCGTGGAGGCCGATGCCAGGGGCGTCGGGATGCTCGACGCCCCCGTGAGCGGCGGCGTCCGCGGTGCGCAGACCGGTCGGCTGGCCGTCATGGTCGGCGGCGACGCTTCCGCTCTGGAACGGGTCCGTCCACTGCTGGAGTTGATGGGCGACCGGATCAGCCACGTCGGCGCGTCCGGCGCCGGGCACGCCGTGAAAGCGCTGAACAACCTGCTGTCCGCGATCGGGCTCGTGGGCGCCGCCGAGGTCCTGCTCACAGCCGCACGCTTCGGGGTCGACCCCGAGGTCGCACTGGGTGCCCTCAACGACAGCACCGGACGAAACAACTCGACCGAGCGCAAGTTCGCACAGTTCATCCTCAACCGCAGGTTCGATGCCGGTTTCACCGCTGCGCTGATGGTCAAGGATCTGCGGACGGCGGTTGGGCTGGCCGAGGCGACCGGTGTCGACGCCCCCCTGGGGCGTGCGGTCCTCGACGTCTGCGCCCGGGCCTTGGAGAACCTTCCCCCGGGGGCCGACCACACCGCCGTCGTCCGTCACCTCGAGGACGCCGCCGGCGTCCCGCTGACCGACAAGGAGCACCGATCGTGAGCGTCTCGTCCTGGCAGGGCTGGTCGCTCCCGGCCACGCCCCGGGGATGGCACGACCTGACCCGAGAGCTGAGCACCGAGGTGGAACGGGTCCCCGCCTTTCCCGCGCCCCGGATAGAGCGATTCCAATCGATGCCCGCCGACCCGTTGAACGTCACCAGAATCGACCTCGTCGTTCACGTCGGGACCCATCTCGACGCCCCGGTTCACTTCATCCCCGACGGACCGAGCGTCAGCGAGATCCCGGCCGACCGGCTCATCGGCCCCGGCGTCGTCTGGCACCTGGACTGCACCCCCGGCGGCCTCATCGACATCCCCGACCTGACCCGCGCGTCGCCGGCGCTGCAGCCCGGCGACATGGTCCTGCTCGACACCGGGTGGGCGGACCGCTGGGGGACGCCGTCCTACCACGACAACCCGTCCTTCACCGAGGCAGCGGCCCAGTGGCTCGTGGACCGCGGAACGACGCTCGTCGGGGTCGACTTCGCCACCCCTGACCTGGCGCCGCACCGCCGGCCCACGCACTTCGACTGGCCCGTGCACCAGGTCCTCCTGCGCCACGGCGTGCTGGTCGTCGAGCACCTGACGGCGACCGCGGCCCTGGCCGGCAAACGCGTCGACGTCGTCGTGGGAGCGGTACCCATCGCCGGCGCCGATGGCGCCCCGGCCCGGGTGTTCGCCCGGCCGCTGCCATGACCGGTCGCGGCGCACGGCGTCCGTCCTCGTCCCCGTCCCGTCCCCCGAACGGAAGTGAACCGCACCAGTGAGCGACCTTGAGGATCAGATCGTGGTTGTGACCGGCGCCGCCAGCGGCATCGGAGAGGCGACTGCCCGACTGCTCTCCGCCCGCGGCGCCCGTGTCGTCCTGGTCGACCGGAACGCGGCCGGACTGGACCAGCTGGCAGCCGAGATCACCGGACCAACAACGGTCTTCGTCGGCGATGTCGGATCGGAGCCGGACGTCTGCGGTTACATGTCGCACGCGACGGACACCTTCGGCCGCGTCGACGGCGTCTTCCTCAATGCCGCCATCCCCGGGCGTTTCCAGTCCCTCGCCGACACCTCGGCGGCGGACTTCGACGATGTCGTCGCGGTCAACCTGCGCGGGGTCTTTCTCGGGCTGCGGGAGGCGTTGCGGCACTTCGCGTCCCGCCCCGGCGGCGGCACGATCGTCACGACCTCCTCGCTGGCCGGCCTCACCGCGGGGCGCGGGCTGGCCGCGTACACCGCCTCCAAGCATGGTGTGATCGGGCTGACCCGGGTGGCCGCCGTGGAAGGCGCGTCGTACGGGGTCCGGGTCAATTGCATCGCGCCTGGGATGACGCAGACCCCGCTGCAGGCGCCGCTGCTCGCGTTCCACGGCAGCGAAAAGGCCGCCGGCATGCAGGCGTCCGTCCCGATGGGCCGGATGGCGAAGCCGTCCGAGGTTGCCGAGCTCGCCTGCTTCCTGCTGGGAAATCAGGCGGCCTACCTCACCGGCGCGGTGATCCCGATCGACGGTGGAGCACTCGCGGACTCCCCCATCGCCCGCCCCTCATCCGGCTGAACCCTCGAACCCCCGAACCCCTGACCACCGAAGCCGAAGGAACGTTCACTGATGACCGACTCGGTCCACAGCGGTATGAACACCCGACAGCTCGCGCGCCTGACCAGTGCCGTCGAGGCGGACATCGCCAAGGGCGTCTACCACGGCGCGGTGATGCTCCTGGCGCGACACGGGGAAGTTGTGCTGGACGTTTCCCTCGGCAGCACCGACGTCTCAACGGGCCGGTCTGCCTTACCTGACGACGTGTTTCGCGTGCTGTCCGTCAGCAAAGCACTGACCAACACCTTGGTCTACAACGCGATCGACCGGGGACTGCTCGCCCTGAACACCCGCGTCGTCGATGTCATCCCCGAGTTCGTGGGACCGGACCGGTTCCTCGCGGCGAACAAGGATCGTGTCACGGTCGGCCACCTGCTGAGCCATCGCGCTGGACTGGTGGTCACCCCGGAACCCCTGCCCTACCGCCAACTGGGCGACCTGAACAAGGTGATCGCCGCCATCTGCGAGTTGCCCTTGGCCGCCGAACCCGGAACCGTCGTCAACTACTCACCAGCGCTGAACCACGCGCTGCTCGGCGAGATGGCTCGCCGGGTGAACGGGCACGCCCGGTTCGCGGACTGCTTGCAGCGGGAGGTTCTCGATCCGTTGGGCATGTCGGACACGGCGTTCGGCCTTCCAGAGCGCCTCACCGGGCGAGTGGTGCCGATCCGGGCGATGTTCGGTGACGAGGGCTGGCTGACCAGCGCGGACCTGGAGATCCTCAACGACGTCATCGTCGGCACCGCCGAGATGCCGTGGGTCGGTGCGGTATCGACGGCTCGGGACCTGTTCCGGCTCGCCGAAATGTACCGGCGGATGGGCCAGGACGAGAACGGTGAGCCGGTGCTGTCTCGGGCCGTGATCGAAAAGGTCACACAGGTCCAGACCGGCGACCAGCCCAACGACCTCTACCGTCGGATCGCCCACGCCCGCGGCTGGGAGGTCGGTCCCGGCTTCCTCGGCTTCGGCTTCCAGCTCTCCGGAACCGGTGTCGCACCGTCGATGTTCGGGACCCTGACCTCGCCCGGGACGTTCGGTAACTACGGCGCCGGGTCCTCCCTCTTCTGGGTCGATCCCGCGCGCGACGTCACCTTCGTGTGCCTCACCGCAGGGGCGATGGCCGAAGGCGACAACGTCTTGCGGTTCCAGCGGCTCTCCGACCTGGCCATCGCAGCGGCCGTCTGACCCGACCACGTGAACCGCGCGGGCTGGGATTCGCCCTGACGCATGAGGAGAAACTGCTGGCCTAGTTCGTCACCTGCCAGGAGGGGGAAATCGGTGCCATCGCCGGTTGTGAGGTACCAGTTGGACGACGAGACCGTCGTCCGGTTCGAAGTCGACCCGAGTGAGGGATTCCGTCCTGCCGGGCCGGATGAACTCATCGGAAGGCTTCAGGAAGCGGCGGCTCCGGCGATCGCCGGTGCACGAGCGGTCCTGGAGGAGGGCCAAGAAGGCGACCCCCGACGAGATCGAGTTTACTTTTGGGATCAAGGTCAGTGGGACGATGAACTGGCTGGTGGCCAAGGCCGCGACCGAGGGCAATTTCCAGGTCAGCGTG